>JANXZQ010000476.1 GCA_025355445.1 Gammaproteobacteria bacterium | reverse complement strand
CGCCATCAAGATCGCCACTCAGTCGATTGCGGAGGTGACGCATCTCTCCGTACGAGCCGCTGCCGACTTCTTCAGTTCTTTGAAATTCACCGAACGCGAACTCATGATCGTCCGAATGCGGGTCGTTGCGGTTGCGAAGTCATTTGGAATTCACCTTGGGTATGAAGATCATCGCCGGATGCTCGAGCAGCTCTTTCAGCGCCTGAATCATCGCAGCGGCATCATAACCGTCCACGAAGCGATGATCGAATGAGGACGACAAATTCATGATTCGCCGCACCACCACCGCGCCCTGGTGCACGACCGGGCGCTCGATGGCTTTATTGAGCCCGATGATGGCCACTTCGGGTGCATTGATGATGGGCGTCGAGGCAATGCCGCCGAGTTTGCCCAGACTGGTCACCGTAATCGTCGAGCCGACGAGTTCCTCGCGGCCCGCCTTGTTGCTGCGGGCGCGCGCGGCGATCCGCCGAATCTCGGCGGCGGCCTCCCAAAGACCCATCGATTGCGCATTGCGCAGCACGGGAACTTTCAGCCCGTCCGGTGTTTGCGTCGCAATACCTACATGCACGGCCCTATGCCGTACCAGCACCCCGCGCTCGGCGTCGTACAGTACGTTGCACTGCGGAAAAGACTCGAGCACCCGCGTGAGCGCCAGAACCACCAGCGGCAAGTAGCTCAAACTCGCCGCGTCCGCGGCTCGCGAGACGTTCAAGTGCTGCCGCAGCGACTCGAGTTCGGTCACATCCACTTCTTCGACGTAGGCGAAGTGAGGAATATTGCGCTTGGCCTCGCTCATGCGTTCGGCGATCAGACGGCGCACGCCGATCACCTTTATCTCGGAGGTTGCCGGGGCGGCCCCTGCCGCGGCGGCCGATGCCGCGTCCAGCTTTGTCGAGCGCCCCTCCGCCGACTCGAGATCGCCGCGCACGATGCGCCCGCCGGGACCCGATCCCGCGACCTCGGCTAAGTCGATGCCGGCCTCTCGCGCGCGACGCCGATTGGCGGGCGACGCCATTACCCGCCCCGTGCGCACGGCGGGCGGCGGCGCGGCGGCCGGTAGCGGCACAGCGTTTGGTAGGGCCGGTGGCGGCGCGGCCGGTGGTGGCGAGACAGGCGCGGCCGGGTCGAGGGTCTGTGCAGTCGCAGTAGTCGTCGCTGCGCCGTCCACATCGAATACGATCAGCGGCGACCCGACAGCCACCTTGTCGCCCGGCGCTCCCGTAATCGAAATGACGCGGCCGCTCACGGGCGCGGGCACTTCCACCGCCGCCTTGTCGGTCATCACCTCGACGATGAGTTGGTCTTCGCTCACGGTATCGCCCGGCTTGGTGTGCCAGGCAACGATCTCCGCATCCACCGTGCCTTCGCCCAAATCCGGCATCTTGAATACGTACTCGCTCATGCGGCCTCCATCACGGTCTTGAGCGCCGTCGCAACGCGCGCCTGCCCCGGAAAGTATTCCCACTCGAAGGCGTGCGGATAAGGTGTGTCCCAGCCGGCGACCCGCTGAATGGGCGCTTCCAAATCCCAGAAACATTCTTCTTGAACGATGGAGAGTATTTCGGCGCCGAATCCCGAGAAGCGCGTGGCCTCGTGCGCCACCACACAGCGCCCGGTCTTGCGCACCGAGCTGCAAATGGTATCGACGTCGAGCGGCACCAATGACCGCAAGTCGATGATCTCGGCATCCAGGTTCATCGCCGCCGCGGCCGCCGCGGCGACGAACACCATGGTGCCGTAAGTGATGATGGTCACATCCGCGCCTTCGCGCACGATGTTGGCCTTGCCTAAAGGAACGGTGTAATAACCCTCGTCCACCTGGCCTTTCGGATGTGAACTCCAAGGCACGGCCGGCTTGCTGGGATCGCCGTCGAAGGGCCCGTTATACAGCCGCTTCGGTTCGAAGAACACCACCGGATCATCATCCTCAATGGACGTGATCAACAGGCCCTTGGCGTCGTAAGGATTCGACGGCATCACCACTTTGATGCCGCTGACGTGCGTAAATATTCCTTCCGGACTCTGTGAGTGCGTCTGACCGCCGCGAATGCCGCCGCCGCAGGGCGTGCGAATGGTGACGGGCGCGAAGAACTCGCCGGCGCTGCGATAGCGGATGCGCGCCAACTCGCTGCAGATCTGATCGAAACCCGGATAAATGTAATCCGCGAATTGAATCTCCGCCACCGGCCGCAGGCCGTTGACGCTCATGCCGATGGCGGTCGCGATGATGCCGCCTTCCGCGATCGGCGTATCCAGCACGCGATGCTCGCCGTACTTACGTTGCAGGCCCTCGGTGGCGCGAAACACGCCGCCGAAATAGCCGACGTCCTCGCCCATGATCACCACCGACGGGTCCTTCTTCAGCATGATGTCCATGGCGGAATTCAAGGCCTGAATCATGTTCATGTTGGCCATGCGCGTCAGTTCCCCTCGGAGCCGGGGCCGCCCCGCCGTCCGATTTCCGCCCGCATCAATGCTCGCTGCTTCTGCAGGTGCTCCGGCATCTCCTTGAACACATCTTCGAACATCAAATCGGCATTCAGTCTGGGACCTTCAGTCATCGTGCCGAAGGTGGTGGCTTCCTTCCAGCTCGAGGCGACCAGGGCTTCGAGTTCCGCGGACAGCGCTCGATGACGCTCCTCCGACCATTCGCCCAAATTGATCAAGTGCTGCTTGAGTCGCTGGATGGGATCGCCCAGCGGCCAATGTTCGTGATCGTTCTTGGCGCGGTAGCGCGCCGGATCGTCGCTGGTGGAATGCGCCGCTCCACGATACGTGACCAACTCTATCAAGGTGGGCCCGGCGCCGGTGCGCGCCCGCTCCGCGGCCCATTGCGTCACCGCATACACCGCCAGAAAATCGTTGCCGTCGACACGTATCCCCGCGATGCCATAACCCGGACCGCGCGCCGCAAAAGATCGTTGCTCGCCGCCGGCGTAGCCCTGAAAAGTGGAGATCGCCCACTGATTGTTCACGACGTTTAAAATGACCGGCGCCTGATAGACCGAGGCGAACAACAGCGCGTGATGAAAATCGGCTTCAGCGCTGCTGCCCTCGCCGATCCAACTTGCCGCCAGATGATCCTCGCCCTTGATCGCCGCCGCCATCGCCCAGCCCACCGCCTGCGGAAATTGGGTCGCTAGATTGCCGGAGATGGAAAAAATATTACCCGGCTTGGAGTGGTACATCACCGGCAGCTGGCGGCCCTTGCACATGTCGCGGGTGTTGGACAGCAGCTGGCACATGAGATCGACCAATGCAATGCCGCGCGCAATTTGCAGCCCCTGATTGCGATACGAAGGAAACAGCATGTCGCCGGGGCGCAGCGCCATGCATTGCGCCACCGAGACGGCTTCCTCTCCCAAGGAGCGAATGTAAAAAGAGATCTTGCCGGCGCGCTGATTGCGCTGCATGCGATCATCGTACAGGCGCGTCAGCAGCATGTGCCGCAGCCCGATCTGCAATTCCGCCGGATCGAGGTGCGGATGCCATGGGCCCACCGCATCGCCGGCATCGTCGAGCACGCGCACCAATTCCACCGACAACGAGCCTATATCGCGCGCCCGCGCGTTGACGTCGGGCCGGGCCACGGCTCCGGCAGGCGACAGCGCCACATAACTGAAGTCGGGGGCCTCGCCGGGCCGAGCAGGCGGGCTGGGCAGATGCAGACGGGAGTGCTTTTTCATCGAGACAATTTAGTCCACTCGGGCCAGGATGTTGCATTCATTCGGTAGGCACGGGGATAATTCGGTATATACATTCCGAATTTTCAGCAATTATGAAAGAAACATCCCACACGGCGATTGATCGGCTGGACCTGCGTCTGCTCGATATTCTACAGCGGCAGGGCGCGCTGTCGGTTGCCGAGGTGGCAGCACAGACCAAGCTTTCCACCACCACCTGTTGGCGTCGCATCCAGCAACTGGAGCAGAACGGCGTCATCAAGGCGCGGGTCGCTCTGCTCGACCGGAACGCGCTGGGGCTGGATGTGACCATCTTTGCGCACGTCAAGCTCGCGACCACCGGGCGCGATGCGCTCGCCGAGTTCGAAGCCGCCATTCGCGATCGCGCCGAAGTCCTCGAGTGCTATACCCTTACCGGTGAGTGGGATTTTCTATTGAAAATCGTCACCAAGAACATCAAGGCCTACGAAGCCTTCTATCTCGACTATTTGTCTCGTATTCCCTGTGTCCGTTCGGTGAACTCGTCGGTCGCCGTCACCGTCATCAAGGAATCGACGGCGCTCCCGCTCGGCATTTAGGCGTGGGTGCGCAGGCTGGAGCGCAGCTGAATCCCGTCGTGTTCGCTGAACAACTCAGCCACCCAGTCGACGAACACGCGCGTCTTACTCGATAAATGTCTGTTCTGCGGATACACCACGTTGAGCGGCGCGGGCTCTGGGAACCAGTCGCCCAGTACCCACTCCAGGCTGCCGCGCTCCAGTGCATCCTTGAGCACGAAGGCCGGGATCTGCGCTATACCCAATCCCGCTTCCGCAGCGGCCACATAGCTATTCTCATCGTCGAGGGCGATGTAGCCGCGCAATGTTGACTGAATGCGCGCGCCGTTCTTGGCGAACACCCAATCGAAGATCTTTCCGGTGCGTGGTGAAAAGTGATTGATGCAGCGGTGAGTACGCAGCTCGTCCGGATGCCGCGGCTGGCCATGCGCTGCAAGATACGACGGCGCGGCACAGGTGCCGAAATAAAGCTCTCCAACGCGCCGCGCAATCAGCGTTGAATCCTCGAGTTCGCCGCTCCATACCGCGCAGTCGATGCCTTCCTCGATGAGATCCGCGCGGCGCTCGCTGCTGCCGAGCTGCAGATCAATCTGCGGATACCTCGCAAAGAACGCCGGCAATGCCGGCACGATGACCAATCGCGTCATCAAGGTCGGCGCTTCGATCCTTAATCGCCCTTGGGGATTGGACTGACGGTGTGCAAGTGATTCTTCGGTTTCGCGAACTTCGGCCAGGATGGCGACACAGCGCGGGTAATAAGCAGCACCGTCCGTCGTCATGCTCACTCTGCGCGTTGTCCGGTTTAGCAGCTTCACGCCGAGTTCGGCCTCCAATTGCTGAATTAAAGTCGTTGCCGTGGCTTTGGGCATCTGCAAGCTGTCCGCCGCGCGCGTCAAAGCACCGGTCTCTACCACCCGCACGAAAACTTGCATGGCCTGGAGCTTATTCATGGCATTGTTCGTATTTTTGAATATTGATTTCAAAAATACCCCTTTAATAGGCCTAAAGCGAACAATATTATCTAGCTCATCGATTACCCAGCGAAAACAGGAAAGCCATGAGCAGCAAGATCAAGCATGTCACCGACTCCAACTTCAACACCGAGGTCCTTGAATCAACGACGCCGGTTCTCGTCGACTATTGGGCCGAGTGGTGCGGGCCCTGCAAAATGATCGGCCCCGTGCTCGATGAGTCGGCGCAGAGCTATGGCGACCGCCTGAGCATCGCCAAGATCAATGTGGACGAGAATCAGTCCGTGCCCTCGCGCTATCACGTGCGCGGCATTCCGACGCTGATGTTGTTCAAGAACGGCGAGGTTGTCGCGACCAAGGTGGGCGCGGTCTCCAAGGCGCAACTGGCGGCGTTCATCGACGCTAATTTGTAGCGCGGCCGCCGACAGCGCCGCGCCCGCGGCCGCCTCAGGGCAACAGCACCGTCGCGCCCATGGTTCGCCTGCTTTCTAAGGCGCGGTGGGCGGTGGCGGCATCTTGCAGCGCCACTCTCTGGCCCACATGGGCCTTGATCTCTCCCGACGCCAGACGGCCGAACAAGTCGGCGGCCCGCGCCGTCAGGTCGGCGCGGCTTTTGATGTAATCGAACAGCATGGGCCGGGTCGCGAACAGCGAGCCGCCGGAGGCTAGCTCGGAGAATTTGAAGTCGGCGATCATTCCGGAAGACTGGCCGAAGTGCACGAACATGCCGAGCGGTCTCAAACTCTTCAGCGACCCGCGCCAAGTGTCCTTACCCACCGAATCGTAAACCACGTCGCAGCCCTTCGCTCCGGTGATTTCTTTGACGCGCGCCACGAAATCTTCCGCGCGATAGTCGATGACGTGGTCGTAGCCGTTGGCTTTGGCCATGGCCACTTTTTCGGGCGAGCCCGCCGTACCGATCGACCTCGCACCCAATATCCTCAACCACTGACCCAGCAGCAGCCCCACTCCGCCGGCGGCTGCGTGCACCAGCACGGTGTCGCCGGCCTTGACCGGGTAGCACGCGGTAAGCAAGAACTGGGCCGTCAAGCCCTTCAGCATCACCGACGCGGCGACGTCGAATGCAATGGCGTCGGGCAATGAGATCAACCGCTCGGCGGGAACCACCCGCTGGGTGCGGTACGCGCCCAGCGGCAGCGTGTAGGCCACACGATCGCCTGCCTTGAACTCCGTGACTCCCTCACCCACATCGGCAACCACTCCCGCCGCCTCGGCTCCCGGAATCAACGGCGTGCTTGGCCAGGGATACAGGCCGCTGCGAAAATAAGTATCGATGAAGTTGACGCCGATCGCACGCTGCACGAGGCGCACTTCGCCGCTCCCTGGGGCCCCGGTGTCGAGCGCGCTCCATTCCATTGCCTCGGGGGCGCCCGCCGCCCGCACCACCATGCCCATATCCGCCGTGTCGCTCATTTACTTTTACTTCCTCACCAGTGTTTTGACGAAGCGCCGCAGACGCACTGCAGCCTCGCGCAGCAGCGCCTCGTCGGCCGCGAAGCACACGCGCACGAAACCGCGGGTCTCGCGGCCGAAGGCGCCGCCGTCGAGCACCGACACACGCTCGGTCCTGTAGAGCTCGCGCATGAAATCGTAGCCCGAGAGACCGGTGCCTCGCACATCCAGCAGCAAGAACATTCCGGCAGCGGGAGCCAAGCAGTCGATACCCTGCGTGTTCGCGAGTTGCGCAAGCAGAAAATCGCGGCGCACGGCGCAATACTCGCGCACCCGGGCTTCCGCGGCGTCAGCAACGCTCAAGGCCGTCACAGCCGCCTCCTGGATGAAGCCCGGAAGTCCGAACAGCATGCATTGCGCGATGGCTTCGGCATGCATGATGAGCTGCCGCGGACCCACCAGCCAGCCGGCTCGCCAGCCCGGCATGGAATGCGACTTGGACAGGCTACTGATGGTCATCACTTGGTCGGGCAATGCCGCGGCGAGACCCGGCACCCGGCCGTCCGGAGCCAACCCCGCATAGACCTCATCCGCCACGATCCACAGCGAATGCCGCCGCGCCAGCTCGCCGATCACGGCCAAATCCTCCGCGCTCAAGATCACGCCGCTGGGATTGTTCGGCGTGGCGAAGAACAACGCGCGCGTGTGCGTCGTAATCGCCGCTTGCAGAGCCTCGAGGTCGACCCGAAATCCCCGCGCCGCCGGCGCCGCCACCCGCACCATGCGCGCGCCGCCGACTTCCAGAGTGGCGGGATAGCTCGGGTACAGGGGCTCGAGTGCAATCACTTCATCGCCGGGTCCCGCAATACACAGCGATGCGACGAACAAGGCATTCTGCGCGCCGGCGAGGAAGATCACATTATCTGCATCGACCTGCTGGCCGGTCCGCAGGCGATGCGCGGCGGCAATCGCTTCGCGCAGGTGGGGCCGCCCGGTCGCCGGCGTGTAGTGCGTGTCGCCGGCGCGCAATCGCTCGATGGCGCGCTCCAATACCGGCGCCGGCGTGTCGAGGTCGGGATCGCCGACGCTCAGCAAGATGACATCCTCGCCGCGCTCCTGCGCCGCCCGCGCCGTGTAGTGAATGAGCCAGGCATCGGCGCCGTCGCCCGCGATCCGCCGCACCAATGGGGAATATTGCATCTTTCTCTTGCCTACCTGTTGGCAGTGCGCAATCCTAGCAGTGAACACGCGTTCAATTTCAAGAAGGTGCAAATGTCGCGCAACGTCGGCGGTTATCTGGTGGAACTCTTGGCCAAGAACGATATCGACACCGTGTTCGGTATTCCGGGCGTGCACAATCTGGAATTGTATAGAGGACTCACCGCTTCGAACCTGCATCACGTGCTGGTCCGCCACGAACAGGGCGCGGGTTTCGCGGCGGACGGTTTCGCGCGCCTCAGCGGCCGTCCGGCGGCGGCGTTCGTAATCTCGGGCCCGGGGCTCACCAACATCATGACTGCGGTTGCGCAGGCGTATTCGGATTCCGTGCCGCTGCTGGTGGTTGCGGCCGCGCCGGTTCGCTCCTCGTTCCGGAAGCAATGGGGCGTGCTGCACGAGCTGTACGATCAAGCCGCGCTTGCCGCGGGTGTCTTCGGCGTGGCGCGTTCCGCGCACAGCGCCGAAGATGTGCGCGATCATCTGCGCCTGTGCTTGGCCTCGCTGCGCACCGGACGTCCCCGCCCGGCCTACTTGGAAATTCCGCTCGACGTTCTCGCGCAAACCACCTCGCTCGAGGCGCTGCGATTCGACGCCGCCCCGCTGCAGCCGCAGGCAAGCAGCGATCAAATCGACGCGGCGGTGCGTTTGCTCGCAGTGGCGGTGCGTCCGCTCGTCATCGCGGGCGGCGGCGCGCGCCGTGCAGGCCCTGAACTGCAGCGCCTGGTCGAGGCTCTGGATTGTCCGCTGGTGACGACGGCCGCCGGCAAGGGGCTTCTTGCCGAAAGTCATCCGGCGAATTTCGGCACCTCGCTGCCCTACCGTCCCATTCAACAATTGATCGCCGACTCGGACGTGGTGCTGGCGGTGGGCACAGAGTTGGGCGAGACCGACATGTATTTCACCACCCGGCTGCCGCTCGGCGGCCTGCTGATCCGTGTCGATGTCGATCCGGTGAAGCTGTCCGACCAATACGCGGCGGATGTGTGTGTCTGGTCGGATGCATCCACGGCGTTGCAGTCCATCAATCTGGCGCTGGCGGCCCGTTCCGCCGATGCACTGCCACACTCCGGATGGCGCACCGCCATCGGGGGTTCTGCAAAGGTCCGCGCCGAGATCGAGGCAGGTCTCGACGCCAAGACACTTGCGCAGTGGAGCGCGTTGCGCGCCATCAAGAGCGCCCTGCCCTGGGACGGCGTGGTGTTCACCGACATGACGCAAATCGCCTACTTCGGCAACTACGCCTATCCGGTCGACAATCCCGGCCAATGGTTTCATCCGTCCGGATACGGCACCCTGGGGTTTGCCATGCCGGCGGCGCTCGGCGCCAAAATATCCAGTCCCGCCCGCGCCGTCATCGCACTCGCCGGCGATTTCGGACTGCAATTCACGGTGAACGATCTGATGACCGCGGTGGAAGCGGCGGTGAGCCTGCCCATCGTGGTGTGGAACAACTCGGCGCTCGGTCAGATTCGCGACGACATGGTCGCCGCGGGGATACCGCAGCTCGGTGTGATAGGGCGCAATCCCGACTTCGTCGCTCTCGCCCGCGCCTACGGCGCCGAAGGCTACCGGGTGCGCGACGCTGCCGCGCTCACCGACGCCATACGCACGGCCTTGACTCACCCGGGCCCCACCATCATCGAAGCCATCGCCTCGAGCTTCGAGAAATAACTCAGCAGCAAGTTCTTAGCGTTCAACAACAAACTCAAGGGGACACCATGAAAATCACATTCAGCCGCATTGCGGCGCTCGCGGCAGCGCTCATCACATTACCGGCCTTTGCTGCCGAACAGATCAAGCTGGTCGAACGGGCCGTCGGCGAAACCACCGTGGACTTGGGCGCGAAGGGCGATTCCATCGGCGACCTGCTGGTATTTTCCAACGGCGTGTTCGATCCGGCCAACAAGACTCAGCTAGGCACCGATCAGGGCTACTGCGTGCGCACCGTCGTCGGCAAGAGTTGGGAATGTTTCTGGACCGTGACGCTGCAGGCCGGGCAGATCACCATCGAAGGGCCGTTCACCGACGCGGGTGATTCGCTGTTCGCCGTCACCGGCGGCACCGGCAAGTACGTAGGCGCCAGAGGCAGCATGAAACTGCATCCGCGCGACGCGAAGGGATCGAGCTACGACTTCACTTACGATTTGCTGTAATGCCCTACACGCTCGATAGTTGTCTGCGCAGCCGCCGGGACTTCCCCGCATTGGTGAAGAACCCCGATCTCGCCTTCCTCGACGGACCCGGAGGCAGCCAGGTGCCGAGCGTCGTGGTCGACGCCATTGCCGATGTCTATGCCTCGTGCAATGTAAATACACACGGCAACTTCGCGCCGTCGAGGGAAGTGGATCGGCGCATGGAAGTCGCACGCAGCGTGGTCGCGGCGTTTCTCGGCGCGCCGAGCGGTGCATGCATCTCCTTCGGTCAGAGCATGACTACGCTGAGCTTCAATCTGAGCATCGCGATCGGCCGCACCTTGGCCAAAGGCGACGAGGTGCTCATCACTCAGCTGGATCATGAAGGCAATCGCGGACCTTGGCTCAGCTTGCAGGAGCGCGGTGTCATCGTGCGCGAAGTGCGCCTCCTGGAGAGCGGCGAACTGGATGCGGCCGACATGGCCGAGAAGATCACGCCGCGCACCAAGCTTTTCGCCATCGGCGCCTCGGCCAATTCGCTGGGCACCGTCAACGACATTGCGCTCGCGCGGCGCCTGACTCGGGAAGTGGGCGCGCTGCTGGTAGTCGACGCCGTGCATTACGCGCCGCACTTCCCCATCGACGTGCAGGCGATGGGCACGGATTTCCTGCTGTGCTCAGGCTACAAATTCTACGGCCCGCACGTGGGAGTGCTGTATTCGCGGCCCGGTGCGCTCGATCTGTTGCCCACGGATCGATTGAGCGTGCAAGATCCCGCGGCTCCCTACCGCATCGAAACCGGCACCCTGAATCATGCGGCCATCGACGGCGTGCGCGCGGCCGTGGAATACATCGCCGGCTGGGGCGCCGGCACGAGCCTGCGCGAGCGCATCGTCGACGCCATGACGCAGATCGCAGCATACGAACATGACCTGGCGCAGTACTATCATGATGAGGTGCGGCGCATACCGGGCGTGCGGGTCTGGGGCCCGGACTTTGCCGCGCGGCGCGCGCGCGCGCCGACGGTGTCGATCACTCTAGCCAAGGCCACTGCGGCGCAGGCCGCAATCGCGGCGGGCAATCAGGGTATTTGCGTTTGGGACGGAGACTTCTATGCGGCGCGTCCGGTGCAGGTCCTCGGATTGGCCGAAGGCGGCGGACTGTTGCGCACCGGAGTGTCCATGTACAACACGCGCGAGGAATTGAACCGCCTGCTGACGGTGTTGAAAACCCTGTCGTAAGCTGACCCACTACGCTTGGCTACTTGAGGTTAGGCCGGCGAGATGCGCCGCCAACCGTTCGGCGTGATCGCGCAGTTCGGTGGCGGCGGTGGCTTCCCAGTGTTCGGCCCGCAGCATGGGTCCAAGATAGTAGAGCCTGTCGCTGGCCCGACCCTGCGCATCCACGCAGGCGCCGTACGGACCCGCCCGCAATCCGAGATGCAGCGCATCCGCGCACACCAGGCCCGCCGCCAGCAATGAAGACAGCAAGGGATCCGTGGAGCGCTTGACTACATAGTCAGGTCCCGTAGCGTTCACGACCAAGTCCACCGTCAGCGTCTGAGGCGCGCCGCCGCGCGGGCGCCAAGTCACCCGCAGTTGCTCGCCCTGCGCAACGATCGACTCGATCCGGCCGGCGTTCACCCGCAGCTTGCCGCTGCGTCGCAGGGACGCTATACGTTCACCCATGGCCGGCGGAATGCGATGCCGGTGCGTATCCCAGTGCGCCTGCAGATGCCGCACGAAGCGCCGTTGCTCCGGCAAGGGCAGACGCCGCCATAGCGACGGCGCCAGGTGGCGGATGAAGGTGACGGCCTCGCGCCAGTCGCCGCCGCTGTTCTCGACTTCCCGAGCCAGCGACCGCGCCATCACCAACACGCGCCTGATTGAATCGGCACACGCTAGAAACGCCGCATGATCGCCGCGCACGCCGGTGGCGCGAAACGTGGTCTGCGGCTGGGGAATCAAGCCGCGCCGTGAAATCGTATGCAACTGCGGCGCGCCGTTCTCATCCAGGCATAGCGCCGAGGCGATATCCACCATGGTAAGTCCATTGCCGACGATCAGCACCGAGTGTTGCAACCCCAAAGTCTTCGGCAAATCCCAGGGATCTTGCCGAATTGCGCTGTGTTCGCCAACCGCAGCGGCCCACGGCAGCGGCGGCGGCGGTGGATTCCCCAGCGCCAAAATCACCCGGTCCGCCGCAATGGGCGGGCGATCCGCGAATTGCGCCGCAAGACGATTATCCTCGCCACGGCGCGTGATGCGCAGGACCTCGCCGAAAATGCGCTTCAGGCGCGTCTGCGCCGGTGCGGTGCGCTCCGCGCGCAACAGCACATCCTGCAAGTAATCGCCGTACAGTGCTCGCGGCAGGAAGTCCTCGGCATCGGCATGCGGCATATGGCGCTGAGCAAAGCGCAGAAATTGCAGCGGATCCCCGGAATCGGCCGACAGCCGCACCGCCGGCACATTGAGCAGGTAGGGATAGTCGCGCTCGGCATAGGCCACGCCACGGCCCATTTCGCCGCCGCGTTCGATCAACACGATGTCGGTCGCGGCAGCGGGCGGACTGCGCAACAGGTTGGCGGCCAGCACCGTTCCGCAGAACCCGCCGCCCACTATGGCTATGGTGTTGCGCATCCTTAAAAATTCTACCAAGCAGGTAAGTCGTTCTTCCGCTAGCATTCTGGGCAATTCGTGGTCAAATAGCGTATAAATTTCAGCGAGGGGCAGGCCTATGCGACCCAGCAAATTGACCTATTACGCAGACTTCGTCGTCTATCCTGCGGTTATCGTCGGACTTGCAGCAGT
>JANXZQ010000445.1 GCA_025355445.1 Gammaproteobacteria bacterium | reverse complement strand
CCATCGCCGATTGGCGCGCCACGCTGCTGCGGGTCGCGGGATTCCGCCGCGCCGTCATCGAAACCGATGTGCTGCACGACGCCGAAAGCCGTATCGCCTTCGTCGAGGGGGAACCGGGCGGCATCAGCATCGACGACTTGGAAATCGCCTCGCCCGCGGGCGCCACCATGCTCGCGGAAAAGAAAGTTGCAATCAAGGCGGGGGAACGTGTCTTGATCGTCGGAGAATCCGGCACCGGCAAGACCCTGCTGTTTCGCGCGCTCGCCGGATTATGGCCCTGGGGCGCGGGCAGAATCGCCCGCCCGCGCGGCGAAGAAATGCTCTACATGCCGCGCACTCCCTATCTTCCGCCAGGTACGTTGCGCGAAGTGCTCGCCTATCCGGCGGCCACGGATAAGTTTGCGGCTGCCGCCTACGCCAATGCGCTTGCCCGTCTCAAGCTCGACCGGCTGGCGCCGATGCTGGACGTTGCTCATCGCTGGGATCGGGAACTGAGTGAAGATGAGCAACAGACTCTCGCCTTCGCGCGCGTGGTGCTGCACGCGCCGCCGTGGGTGTTGATCGATGAGGTGCTCGATTCCCTCGACGAGGACGCCCGTCAGGACATTCTCGACATCTTCGTCTCGGACCTGCCGCAGATCGGCGTCATCCATATCGGCCGCGCCGACGGCCGCGATCAACTCTTCTCTCGGGTTCTGCACCTGGTCAAGGATCCGGCTCTGCGCCGGCTCGCCGCTCCATCGCAGCAGGCGCTCAGCGCATGATTCGAATGGCGGCCACCATCGTGATCAGGGCAGTCAGGAAAGAAATGAAGATGGTCATGGCGATGCCGAAGATGCCATCCTTGTGCTCGCGGTACCACAAGTCGATGCGCCCGCGGCGCGTGTGCAAACGAATCGCCCGATCGGCGCCGGCAAATGTCACGGCGACCGAGATTGCGTCATCGCCGCGGCGCGCGTAGCGGATCAGGCGGCGATATTGCAGGTAGCGCAGCGGCAACTCCAATTTCGCCGTGCTCAGCTTGCACTGAATGTCGTCGGGGAAGGCTGAGGTGTCGACACTTTGCGGCTGCCCGTCCTTGAACCAGGCGTGGCCCTCGCTCAGCGGATGCATGGCAAGCCAAAGGATCTGCTCGCTGGTCACCGACACATCCTCGTCGATGTTCTCGCGATGGTAGTACAGTCCGTGCAGGATCCGATCTTCGTCGTCGCGACTCATTTCACGTGGGCGCCGCTGTTGTGTTGAGAGTGAAGTCTACCAGGGCGGTCACAACACTTCGAACATGCTATATACCGGACCCACCGCCCGGCGGTGACCGATACCCACCGCTACTATAAGATTCAACCAATCGTATTTAGTCCGCGCCCGCGTGCGCAAAGTATATATTGCCCCATGTCATCGAGTCACGAAGATGCTGCGCTTGGCGGTTGGAACCATCGGGCGCAGATTGAGTCAAATCCCCTGTGATGCGCAATTGGCAGTGGCTGCTGGTTTACCTCGCCATCGCCATGGCGTGTGCCACCGTATCGATTGCCCGCGCCGAGAGCGGCTCGGACCCGCGGCCCTATGGGATTACGGAGCGCGTCGCGCCGCCTCCCTACTTGAAAATGCCGCACCGTTCGAACGGCAAGATGCCCTTGCTCTTGTCGCAAACCGGCGCATTCAACAGCACACGCGATCTCATCCCCAGCAAGGGTCTGATCCCGTATGATCTCGTCGTCCCGTTTTGGTCCGATGGCGCCGGCAAGCTGCGATGGGCGTCCGTGCCTGCCGGAAAAATAAAATATTCCTCCACCGGCGAATGGACATTCCCCAAAGGAACGGTATTCGTCAAGACTTTCGCACTGCCGACGGACGGCGCCGATTCCACCGTCAAACGCCGCCTCGAAACCCGGCTCCTGGTGTGCGACGACAGCGGCGCCGTGTACGGGGTCGTGTACAAGTGGAGAGCGGATAACAGCGATGCGGATTTGCTGGACACGAGCCGGACCGAAGAAATTCTGATCAAGACGGCGTCAGGCGAAACCCGCAGCCAAACCTGGTACTACCCAAGCCGGCCCGATTGCCTGGCTTGCCATAACGCGAAAACCAGCGGGGTCTTGGGGGTGAAGGCGCGCCAAATGAATCGAACATTCGCGTATCCATCGGGTGTGACCGACAACCAGTTGCGGGCGTGGAATCACGCTGGTTTGTTCATGCCGGCCGTGAACGACGCGGAGCTTGCCGCCGTGCCGACGCTCGCCGCTGCGGACGATTCGAGCCGGACGTTGCAAGATCGCGCGAGATCGTATTTGGACGCGAATTGCGCGCAGTGCCATCGCCCGGGCGGCACCGTCGCGTATTTTGACGCCCGATACGATACTCCACTGGAAAAACAGGAACTCATCGACGGACCCATATTGATCGACCAGGGCATCGACAAGCCGCGGGTCATTTCGCCGCACGATGTATGGCGTTCGGTCGTGTTCATGCGCGTGAACACTGTCGACGACATCAAGATGCCGCCGATCGCGCGTGAGACCATCGATCAAAAAGGCGTCCAGCTGCTGCGGGATTGGATAACGAGCTTGCCCGGACGGGCGGTCCTCGACCCGCCCACGATGTCACCGGCCGGCGGCAGTTTTGCCGCGCCCGTCGCGATCACGCTCAGCGTGGCGCAACCCGGCGCCGACATACGCTACACCTTGGACGGCAGCACGCCGGGCCTGTCCGACGCGCGTTACGAAAGTCCCATCAAGCTCAGCGGTCCGGCCGTGCTGCGCGCGCGCGCCTATCAGGACGGCTTCACCCGCAGCATCACCGTTCAAGAAGTGTTCATCATCGGCAAGTAGACGGTGCCTGAGCGCCACGCGCTCGAGCGTGCCGCTGCGCTGCTACTGCACGTTGGGCACTACGGCCACAGCCCATGGGCTCGTGCCCGCCTCGACCCGCGCCACTTCCTTGTTGGCATCGAGATCGACGACGGACACGTCGTTGGATGGCCCGTTCGCCGAGTACAGGAGCTTTCCGTCGGGTGACAGCGCAATTCCCCATGGGCGCGTTCCCACCTTGATGGAGTTCAGCAGTTCATACGTATGGCTGTCGAGCACGGATATGGTTCCGGCCCGGCCGTTGCTGACATATACCTTCCGGCCGTCGGGCGACATTTTGACGCTCATTGGCCGCGAACCAGCGGGCAGCGTGATGACCTTGAGCACCTTGAAATTGACGGTGTCGATGACGTTCAGTTCGCCGGTGGATTCCGATGGAATGAAACCGATTTTGCCCCCCGGCAGAAAAGCCATGGTGCGCGGGCGTACGTTCACTTTGAAATGCCCCACTGTTGCGTAGCTCGCCGTATCCACGACATAGACGTCGCCGCCGGCTTCGCAGGTGACGTAGAAATGCTTGCCGTCCGGCGAGGTCGCCACCCCCTCGGGTTCTTGCCCGACAACGACGATGTGCTCCACCTTGCCGCTGGCAATATTGATGACGCTGGCCGCCTTCACGTCTTCGTTGGAGACGTACAGCTTGGTACCGTCCTTGCTGATCGCAAACTCTTCCGGATCCGAGCCTGCGGAAATCTTGCCCGTGAGCTTCCTTTGCGCGACGTCGATGACACCGATGGCGTCGGCCGACTTGTCGGACTTGATTACATCATCATCATCGTCGTCCTTGCCCCTGACGAAAATTGGGTTCCCCTTGGCGTCGAGTTGCGGCGGCGCAGCGATAGGAGTGCCGCTCAGAGCCACATACACGGTCTTGCCGTCGGGGCTGGCGTGGATGCCGCGGGGACGCTTGCCCGCTGCGATCGTGGCGAGCACTTGATTGTCGCTGCCGTTGATGACGGTGACATCGCCGGACTTCTCGTTCGACACATATACTTGGAAATTCTCGCCCGCGTGTCCCGTCAGCGGCGGCAGCACGAACAGCATCAAACTGAGCATACGCAGGCTGCAAAGCCCCGCGCTGCGTTGACGAGTACACATCGGCGCTCTCCCCCGGCAAGTTCATTGCCATCGAGTATTGGCCCTTCGGCCGGTCAAGTAAACGGCCAGTCTATTTTTTCGGACCCTTGGCTACGTCCTCGAGTTCCCGCTCCACGTCATCCTGCACCAGAGAGTAGGCAATGTAATACTTGTAAATGTTGCTCACGTACTGCACCGTCTCGCGCCCGATGCGTTGCGCCGCGACGCGTTCAACGTTGTCGAACCAGACGTTCGGATCGAGGTGCAAGGACGCCGCCTCCTTGCGCAGGGCACGAACGCGTGCAGGCCCCGCGTTGTAGGCGGCAAAGGTGAACAGCACCTTGTTCAGCGAGTCCATCGCGTCGTCTTTGTAGTAGGTGTCCACCATGAAGCGCACATATTTGACGCCGCCGTGAATGTTCGCCTCGAGCTCGGAAATGTCGCCCACTTGCATTTGTTTGCCGGTGGCCGGCATGAGTTGCATCACGCCCACTGCGCCGACGCCGCTGCGGCGGGTTTGATCGAGCTGCGACTCCTGATAGCCCTGCGCCGCCATCAACAGCCAATCTATACGGTATTGCTCGCCGTACTTTCTGAACAGCGCCACCATGGTGTTGAATTTCTTCAGTTCTGCCTCGGAAACCGCGTTCTTAGCCCAGTGCGTTTGTTGCAGGTATTTCTGCAGGGTGATGTTGCCGAACAGAGTTCCCTCCCGATGCGCCGACGTGAAGGCGTCGAGTTCGGCCTTGAGCTTGGGGCTGTTCTTGCGGATGGCGAAGGCGATGTCGCCGCCCGTGCGCAGAACCAAGTCATCGTGCACGGTAAGATTGGGATACACACGGCTCCAGAAGTGCGCCAAATAGTCGTCGGCCACAACAGTCTGCACCAGTCCGGCGTTGGCCATCTCCAGAAGATCTTCGGTCTCGAAACGAGCCGGCGACTCTTTCAGCTTGACCGGCGGGAGCTTGCGCCGTCGAAAGCTCTCATTGAGCGCCAGCAGGCTCTGGTAGTAGCTCGTGCTGGGCTGCACGTACACCTGCCGCCCGGCCAGGTCATCCATCGAGCGCAAGGGCGGCGCTCCCAACCCGGTAACTACGATTTCTTTGACACCGGTCGCCGCCGGAGTCACGAAATCCACCAGTTTGGATCGCTCCGGGGTGATGGTGAGATTCGCCGCCACCACGTCGCCTTCGCCGGCGAGCAGCATGGGAATGAGCTTGTCCCGCGATACCGGAATGAACACCACATGAATTTTGATATCGCCGCGCTTGAGTTTGGTGTTCAAGGCGTCCTCGAAGGCGTGCATGAAGTCGTAGCTGATGCCCCGCTGCACGCCCCCCAGATCAACGAAGTACAGAGTCTTGTTGTACGGCACCAGTACGCGAATCGCTCGCCTTCTTGCCAGCGCCTCCAGATCGCCGGCCCAGACGGTCGACTTGAGCTCGATCGACAAGGGTGGAGCATCATCCCTGGGGACGGCGATCCCCGAGGACACAAGTGCCGCAGCCGCGAGGAGCGCAGCCATCATTCGCGAAATGCCATGTGCCATCGCAAACATGATTACCCAAGGAAAGGGCGGCGTCATGGATCTCTCCGTGGAGTGGTTTTACATAATGTAGTGCACGCTAACGTTATTGTTAAAGATAAGGGAAACCCTGCCGAAACCCTAGGGTATGGCGTCAATAGCACCGGGTGGCCGTCTGAGCCAGGCCTCCACTCAAGAAGATCGCACCACGGCACTGCAGTTTCTGCGCAGCTTGGCGGCTGAAGTTTCGCGCGGAACCGTCAACCTCCCGTGTTTTCCGGATGTCGTCATCCGTATTCGCGAAGCATTGGCCGATCCCGATGCCAGTCTGGCGCAAACGGTAAAGATCCTCGGCGCGGAACCACGCTTGGCGGCACGTCTTCTACAGGTCGCCAACTCGGCCGCTTACAATCACTCCGGCAAGCCCGTGACCGATTTGCGGGCCGCCATCACGCGCCTGGGGCATCGCGCCGTGCAAAGTTCGGCCATGGCATTCGCAGTTCAGCAACTGCGGCTGGCGCCGGCGTTGCGCACGATTGCCAAACCGCTGAATCTGCTGTGGGAGGAAAGCATTTCGGTGGCGTCCATCTGCCAGGTCATTGCGCGGCGCACGCATGTCAACCCGGACGAGGCTTTCCTGACGGGCCTGTTGCACGGTATCGGCCGCCTGTACATCATGGTGCGCGCGGTGGGCAAGCAGAACACTCTGTTCGCCAACGCTTCCTTCGTCGAGATGGTTGAGGGCTGGCATCCTGCCATCGGCAAGGCCGTACTGGAGAATTGGGGCTTTGCCGAAGCCATGTCCGACGCAGTCGGACTGCAGGCGGACTATGACCATGCCGGCAGATTCGAGGTCGACCTCACCGATATTCTCATCGTCAGCATCGTACTCGCCGTAGTCCTACGACAACTCGGGCCGCGCACGCTCGACATGTCAGGAATACATTCGTTTGAGCGGTTCGGTCTGGCTGCGCAAGATTGCGTCGACATCCTCAAGCACGCGGAATACCAACTCGGCTCGCTGCACTCCGAACTCGGCTGCTAACGCCGCTCATCTGCGGCGCGCGAGGCGTCGCTCGATAGGCTCAGAAGCTGCACAATACCCGCGTTATTTCGGCAGCAATCCATAGACATCCAGTTCACCCGACACGGAAGTGGAACCGTAAACCCCACCCAACGACTGTTGCGGCGATGAGACAGCGGGGTTCCGCAGGGTGCCGCGGTTGATTTACATCGGCTCGAAAATCACGCTAGACACGCCAACGCTGTTGTTCCGCGATCGGCAGATCGTAGCTGGATAGGAACGCGGCGAGTCGTTGCGCCTCCAGCAAGCCTGCAACCTCTGGGCGGACGAGGTGGCGTGGTGGCAAAGGCGCGCCTCGGTGTCGCAACAGAGGAGCGAGGCCGCGCCAGTGCAGCCCGCCTCCCGGCTCTCCGCGCAAGCCGATGGCCACTACTGCGTAGCCGTGGTGCAAATACTCCGCGAGCTGATCGGCGATCACTGCCAGCAGCAGCCTATGCTCGCCGGGTGGAGGCAGCTGCAGTATCCCGTAGCCGCTCGCCTCCAGCACTCCCAGCACGTCGGGCAGCGCAGTGCGCATCGGGTGCGGCGGATTGATGAGCGTGTCGGGCACCAGCGCCATCCGCCAGCCGCGCAAATCGCCGTTCACTGGCTATCCAAGAACTGATCCAAATCCCGCCGCGAGCCGGCCTCATCGAAACGCCCCATATCAAGCGCCCAACCCGTGGCGGGCACCGGCGGTAAGCCTCGGCGCGCCAACTCAGCCTCCAGTTCCTCGATCCACACGCCCCGCCGCGGCACGATCTCCCAGTCATCCTCCGGCCGGTTGGGCCGCCCTCCCCACTCGGGCTTGCTGGAGGTAAAGCGCACGCCGCTGGACGGGCTGCCGTCGAGGCCGATCAGGATGACTTCGTCGCCATCGCGTAAATGCCGCTCGATCAGCGGCGCGATCGCCTGTGCCAGACGCCGGCAGTGAGCCCGATAGGCAGGAGTGTCATATTGTTCATAGACTGCCCACCAACGCCGTACGCCGGCGAAGGCCAGCTCCGGACAGGGTAACTGCAGCATCTGATACCCCCGGCTGCGCAGCGCTTCCACCACCGGACTGACCATACCCCGGTAGCGAGCACCCTCGCAGACCTTGGCGTTTTGGTTCATCAGGCAGTTGGCAACCAGCGCCACCTTGCGCGGCGTATTTGATTTCATAAGCTCACTTGCTCCCACCGTTGACACGCCGGCCCGTCGCAATCTATACCACGAGAAAACGTCCTGGTAGCCATCGGCGAATATTCGATGCGCGGCCACGCCGTCCGCGCCTAGAATGCCTTAATAACAAATCCGACCGATTAAAGGGGAACAAGTGAGCGTCAATACTTTCATCCAGCGGCATCACCATCTGACTCTCAACGTTGGCACTGCCCAGGAAGACTACGATTTCCACACGCAGATCCTCGGCCTCAAAAGCGTCAAAAAAACTGCACTGTACGACGGCGACAAACCGGTTTATCACTTTTACTACGGTAACGATACCGGCGCCGAGAGCACGCTGATCACGTGCTTTCCGTTCCGCCAGCTGGGGCGCAAGGGCCGCAAGGGAACCGGTCAGATCAAGGCAATCGCCTTATCGGTTCCGGTGTCGTCGCTGCCATTCTGGGCGCGGCATTTGGGCGAACATGGATTTGCAGTTTCCGAAGCGGAGCGCTTCGGCGAGAAGCTGCTGAAGTTGCAGCATCCCTGCGGCATCGAATACGAACTGGTCGGCATAGCTGACGATGTGCGTCGCCCGTATTCCAACGGTAAGATTCCATCCGAATACGGCATTCGCGGTACGCACGGCATTACCGTATCGGTGCGCGACGCCGAGAATTCGGAGGGCTTCATGCACAACGGCTGGAACGGCCACATGCGGCGCACGGACGGCGCATATATCCGCTATGAAGTCGGCACAGGCGGCAGCGGCACCGTGGTCGATTTTCTGTGCGAGCCCGACGTGCCGCAAGGGTCCTGGGAATACGGCGAAGGCGTGGTGCATCACTGCGCCTTCCAGGTGGAAAGCCTGGATGTGCAGAGCCAGGTCAAGTTCCATCTCGAAGGCATGGGCTACACCGATGTATCGGAGCGCAAGGATCGCGGCTACTTCGATTCGGTGTATGTGCGCACACCCGGCGGCGCGCTGTTCGAAGCGACCGTTTCCAAGCCCGAAGGGTTCCTGGTCGATGAGCCCTTCGACCAGCTTGGCCGTAGCCTCCAGGTGCCGCCGTTTTTCGCGGACCGAAAGGCGGAGCTGGTCGGCTTCTTGGAGCCGCTGCGCTATTGAGAATTGGGCTTTCGTGCGCAAGCGCATAGACGACGCCATCTTCAGTCCGTATTCTTTAGCGGTCCATTGCAGCGAGCGCTTAGGGTCATAAGGAGGCCAATTATGAAATGGGCGGGCATGTATCTATTCGGGTTCATCGTTCTGTTGGGGGGCGTTCTGGCGGCGCTCTGGAAGCTAGGCGTGCTGGAACGCATCGGCACGGCATGGACTTTGATCGGAGTCGCGGTCGCGATCGGCCTTGGCATCATGATCGCAGTCAGCAACAGCGGCACCAAAGAAAACGTCGAAATCAACCGCAAATAGACGTTGGCGTGGCTATCGGGCGAGCCTTACGCGCTGACGCAGAGACTTCGCAAAGCTGTAAATTCTTCTGCGAACTTAGGTTCCGGCTGAAGCTCTGGGCATGATCGACGTTTTGAAGACATTGTGCGGTTGGTTTCCCGCCGCAACCGAATAAATTTGCGCAACGATGGACAGTGCTATGGCCTCCGGAGTGACCGCGCCGATATCAAGCCCGACCGGCCCACGCAGTCGAGGCGCCAATAGATGGGCGGCATTGCCGATTGCCGTTAGCAATTTGTCCCGACGCATGGCAGGCCCCAATAGACCCACATGTGCAGCAGTACTTTTGGCGAGAACCTCTAAGTACGATGCGTCGGATGATAAATGATGGCTCATCACCACAGCAAAAAAGCAATTTCCCAAGTTCACTCGCTCCGCGAGGTTTGGGGGTGGACCAAAGCTAAATGCGGCTCCTCGAAACCGGGCCGGTTCGTCATAAACGGGTCGATGTTCGGTCACCGTTACCGTGAAACGCAAAGCAAGCAGTTGTGAGACGACAAATTCCGCATCCGGACCGGCCCCGCACACTAGGATATGCGGCGGCGGCGCCAGGAACTGTATCCAAGCCTCAATGTCGCGGCCTCCTGAAACCCAACGGATCACGCGAGATTCCCTTTGAACTACGGCTTCCCTGCAAGCCGAAAAAAGCGCCGACTCTGGAACTGATTTCTCCTGCGAAGTGCAGATCCGCGACCCTAAATCGGGCGGGTTACCCGAGAACACCGTCGCAAGCGCGACCGGAACGCCCGCCCGTACTCTCTCGAGCGCCGCAGAAACCGCAGCTGAACCGGCATTTCCCGGCACTATCGGTTCGAGCAGCACGCGCATCACGCCTTGGCATCCCACGCCCATCCCGAAGACGAGATCGTCCTCTCCCCGCGAGTCATACTCGAAACACCGGGAAATTCCAGTCCCCAAGATGCGTAAGGCGTGATCGAAAATATCCCGTTCCAAACAACCGCCACTGAGTAGCCCCGTAAAACGGCCGTTTGATTCGATCAACATCCGTGAACCGGCCTTCTGGTACGTCGATCCCGACGTCGACACGATCGTTGCGAGCACACAGGGCTCCGAGAGGCAAGCCAATCGATCGGCAACCGCCTCAAAGCTCGTATCGAGGCGTAAAATTTGGCCGTTCGACAATGAAGCGTCCTCGGGATGAGAGGTCAACGCGGTACCCATTTCCAAGGCCCCATGCCACATTCAGCCACCTGCCCGGCCCTCAGAATTGTCGTTCTTGCAGCCGGGCTATCATTGCGCCTTGGCAAATCAAAAGCATTGGTACGCATACACGGAATGAGTTTACTCAAACGGACGGTTCGTTTGTTGGACGGAATGTCGAAATTTCCAATTGTGGTCGTCGCACCCCCGAACGCCGCCCGATACCGTGTCGAGATAATAAATCGACCGGCGAAAATGCTCGGCAATCGCTCACGTAAGGCGGGACTAGCGAGTTCCATCCACTGTGGACTGAAGGCCTGCAAATACTCTTCTGCCGTGCTGCTTCTGCCCGTCGATCTGGTCAATCTAAACAGGCGCGACACGCAGCGGCTGATACGACATTGGCAGGGCCATCGTCGACGCGTCGTTGCACGCGATATAGACGCGACTCCCGGCTCGCCTTTGGTCCTGCCAAAATGGCTATATCCCCTCGGGGCCGAAGTCTCCGGCGATCGGGGTTTTCGCGACGCATTGCGCAATCTCCACAACGGCGCCGTGTCATTGGTGGCAATGCCGAGTGCGGCTGTCGATATCGACACTGCCAGCGACCTGCGTAGCGCGCGCCGCTCTTTTTACCGGATGTCCGCCTCTCCACCGTAACTATTGACGGAAGTCAGGGCTCCAATGCCGCGACGCTCGCAGCGCAGCCGGCATGGCTGCCTATTGCGCCGTCTCTCGCCGCATTTTCTGTATATCCGCGGCGATCAATGTGGAGCCGCTCGCCCCGAAACGCGTCGTCACGTAATTTGCCACCGCCGCAACGTCCGAATCGGAATACGCATCACCGAAACCCGGCATTTCGGTGACGCCGCCAGGGGTGGTGCGCTTCATACCCGCGAGCACGATTTGCGCCACATTGGTAGCGTGCGGATCATTGACCGCGCGCGCCCCCGTTAACGTGGCATAGGGAGAGACATCGCTCACCCCGCTCCAACCATGACAGCTGACGCAAGCGCCCTCATACACCATCTTGCCGCGCGACTCTCCGGCCCCGCCTCCCGCGCTGTGCAAGTCCGGAGCGGCGTCTGCAAGCTTTGCAGGAAAATCAGACGACGGGCTATCGGGGACGCTGCGCAAATAGACGATCACTGCGCGTAAATCTTCGGGAGCCAATTGGCTGAAGCTTTCATCCACCGCTTCGCCCATCGGGCCGGCGGCAGAGCCGTGACCGCTGGCGTGGCCCGTGGCGAGGTACCCTAACAGTTCCTCGTCATGCCATGCGCCAACTCCGGCTTCATTATTGCTGCTGATATTGTAAGCGCGCCAGCCGGAGGTGAGTGCGCCGCCGAATTTTTTGTGATTATCGAGCGCAAACGCTGGATTGCGCGGCGTATGGCATTCGCCACAATGGGCAAGGGCTTCGGCCACGTAGGCGCCGCGATTCCATTCGGCGCTTTGCTCCGCGTTTGGCTTGAAGCGCTCGTTCGCGTTGTACATTGCCGACCACACACTCATCGCCCAACGCTGATTAAATGGAAATGACAGCCGATTGAGCTTCGTCGGCGCGTTGACCGGAGGAAGGCCGAATAAGTACGCCTTAATGGCCAGCGCATCGGCATCGGTCATATAGGTGTACGAGGTATACGGCATGGCGGGATACAGATTCGCGCCGTCCTGACGGACGCCGCGATGCATGGCGGCCAGAAATTGCGCGTCGGTGTAATTTCCGATCCCGGTCGCTTTGTCTGGGGTGATATTGGTGGAATACAGCGTGCCGAACGGCAGCACGAAGGCAAAGCCGCCCGCATAAGGTTGGCCGTCCTTGGCGGTGTGGCAAACCAAGCAATCCGCCGCCTTAGCGAGGTATTCACCTTTTTTTTCCAGCGACTCCTGCGCCAGCGCCACAGGAACACCCGTGGGGTTCGCGGCCCGATAGTCGCCGAGAGCGACTTTCCGGCCCTTGGCAAAGGCCAGTGGCCCGGGCCCGGTAAGGAAAAACAGCGCGACCGCGCCGAGCAGCACGAGTATGACCAAAGTGACCAGCAGCGGTCGCCGCTTGGAGCCGTGCGTCGGTTTCGTATCTGTATTCATACCTTCTTTCTCCCCGCCAATATTTCCCGGTCGATGGGCAGCCGTCTGAGCGCAATGCCGGTGGCAGCAAAAATCGCATTGCGCAAGGCCGGCGGCCCTGCCGTCGTGCCGGTCTCGCCGATGCCGCCCGGTGACTCGCCGCTCTTGATCAGATGCACTTCGATCTTCGGCATTTGATCGATGCGCAGCATGCGGTAGTTGTTGAAATTAGATTGCTCGACGCGGCCTTTTTTGATCGTGATCTCACCGTACAGCGCGGCGGTGAGTCCGAACACCAAGCCGCCTTGCAATTGCGCCTCCACCGTATCGGGATTTACCACGGTTCCGGCATCGACCGCGGTGACAATTCGGCGCAGCACCACTTCGCCGTGCGCATCGACTTCGGCTTCTATCACGGTCGCGATAAAACTGCCAAAGGACGGCTGTACACACACCCCGCGGCCGACACGGGCAGGCAGCGGTTTGCCCCAATCCGATTTCGCGGCGACCAAGTCGAGCGCCGCCAACAGACGCGGCTGCTTGCCCAACATGTCGCGGCGGAAAGCTATCGGGTCCTTGCCGGCCTTTCTAGCGAGCTCGTCCATGAAGCTCTCGATCGCAAATACGTTATTGTTCGGACCGACGCCGCGCCAGAAGCCGGTCGGCACGGACGGCGGTTCCACCCGCAGATACTGCACTTGGAAGTCTGGAATGTCGTAAGGCATGTCGACGGCGCTGTCGACCGCATCGATATCCACGCCCTTTTGAAACGCGGGCGGCAGCCAGCGTGCGAGGATTGCAGCCCCACAGACTTTATATTTCCAGGCCGTGACTTTGCCGCCTGCGAGGCTCGCAGAGATCACATTACGATAAATCGGCCGATACATATCTTGTTGGATATCTTCCTCACGACTCCATACCACTTTGACCGGCACCCCGTTCATGCGCTGCGCAATGCGTACGGCGGTCAACGCCATATCGGGTTCGAGCCGCCTGCCAAACCCCCCGCCAATTAAGTGGTTGTGCACCGTGACCTTGTCGATGGGCAGACCCGTGAGTGCCGCGGTGGTTTGTTGTACGCGCGCGATGACTTGGGTACCGAGCCACATTTCGCACGAATCCACCTTCAGCCACACCGTGCAGTTGAGCGGCTCCATGGGAGCGTGCGCCAAGAAGGGCAACTCGTAATCGGCCTCAAATCGCTGGCCGTTGGCCAAGCCTTTCTCGATGTCGCCCTGGCTCTTCGCGATGACGCCGTCTCTTTGACTGGCACTGCGAATGTCTTGCCAGATATCGGCCGAAGAAAGTTGCGCATGATCTCCCTCCGACCAGACAACTTTGAGCGCTTCAAGGCCCTTTTTGGCCGCCCACATGTGATCGCCGACGACCGCGACCAAATTGTCGAGCACGATGACTTGCTGTACTCCCGGCAGGGCTCTTGCTGCCGTTTCATCCACATGCGCCACTTTGCCGCCAAAAACCGGACAAGCGGCGAGCGTCGCGAATTTCATACCCGGCACCATGGCATCAATGCCGTAGATCACCTTGCCGTTCAGCTTGTCCGGTGTGTCGAAGCGCTTTTGCGGCGTACCGATCAGCACGAACCCGGCAGGATCTTTCAAGGGCACATTCTTCGGCGGTGTGATCCTGCCGGCCGACTGGATCAGCGCGCCATAGGAAAGCCTGCGATTGCTGGCGCCGTGCAACACCTCGCCATGCGCGGTCGTGCAGGCGGCAGGATCAACCTGCCATTTCTGAGCAGCGGCCTGCACGAGCATGGCGCGCGCTGTCGCACCGGCGGTACGCAGCGGCATCCAAAAGGCGCGCAGCGAAGTCGATCCGCCCGTGGCTTGGACGCCGAATGCCGGGTTGGCGTAGAGCTTCTCATTCGGAGGCGCGTGCTCGAGAACGATTTTAGCGATGTCCGCGTCGAGTTCTTCGGCGAGGATCATGGCCACCGCCGTGTACACGCCTTGGCCCATTTCCACTTGCGGCATCACCAGCGTTGTGGTCCCCAATTGATCGATGCGAATAAATCCGTTTGGTGCGAACTTGCCTTTAGTGTCATCCGGCGCCTGTTCCGGCTCGTTAAACGCGCGCGCGGGGATATGGAAAGCCAGGAGAAAGCCGCTGGTGGCGGCGCCCTTGAGAAAGTCCCGTCGCGAGGTCCGGCGGAAGATCAGTTTGAATGCGTGCATCTTGGATCCTTTACGCCGCGCGATCGGCGGCGGCACGTTTGATCGCCTCCCGAATCCTCACATAAGTGCCGCAACGGCAGATGTTGCCGGCCATCGCCGCATCGATATCGGCATCATCGGGAGCAGCCGTCTTCGTAAGCAAGGCGCTCGCCGCCATAATCTGGCCCGATTGGCAATAGCCGCATTGCACGACTTCAAGTTCAAGCCAGGCTTTTTGCACCTTGGCACCCGCAGGCGTGCCGCCGATCGCTTCAATCGTAGTAATGGCGCGGCCGCCGACGGCGCCGACCGGTAAGACGCAGGATCGCACCGCCTTGCCATCGAGGTGAACGGTACATGCCCCACACTGCGCAATGCCACAGCCGAATTTTGTGCCCGTCATGCCGAGAATATCCCGGAGCACCCATAAGAGCGGCATATCATCCGGAACATCGAGCGGCTTGGATTCACCGTTGATCAGCAGAGTCCGATTCTCTGGCACCTTATCTCTCCTGCGACCGATACTTCGAGCTCCGCTATCCCTCAGTCTGGCTCCAAAGCCGCACTTTAGGCAACTATATTCAGCGTGGCGCGGGTTGGCGTCCGATCATCGCCCGGCGGATCGACGCCGCACCAATGACGCCTTCGCTCGAGTATTTCTCAGCGAAGCGCTTACCGCACGCGCTTTACCCAAGGCATCAACGTCAGATAAACCCGACTGGCTCTCGATCTAATCTTCCGCTGCCTTTTTGAGCAGCCAGGTTACAAAGTACCCAACGCGATCCTACTAACCTCCAAGGTACTCCATGACTCCGTCGATCCTTCAAAGAATCGCTGGCGGCGACGCAGGTGCCTTGCGTGAGTGCATCGATCAACATGGTGCCGCAGTGTGGGGTTTGGCACGTCGACTATCTAGAACACCATCAGATGCTGAGGATGCGACACAAGAGATTTTCCTGCAGATTTGGTGTCAAGCCAATCGATTCGATAACTCTCTGGGCTCCGAGAAAACCTTTATCGCGATGATTGCCCGTCGTCGGCTGATCGACCGCCTGCGACTGGCCACCAGCGAGCCAGCCATGGACTCCTCTGTCGAGTTTTTAAACTCCCTATCATCCGTCAGCGCACACCCCGCGCGAAATCATACGATCTGTTGTCGCGTGTCATCGCCGCCCCCGTGCGACAGGGCGCCATCAAGCAGGCGGCGGCTGAGGCGGCTTTGAATCGTGCGCCCGCGTATCTATAGTGATTCACGTGGCAGACGCCAATCTTTGATCGAAGGCCCGGAGCGTTTCACTGCGCCGAGATACCATTCGTGTTCTCCAACACCGATCGCTGCGCGACCATGACGGGCGGCGGTGAGGAAGCCCGTACGCTCAGCGCCAAAATTACCGACGCATGGGTCCAATTTGCCAGAACAGGCGATCCTAACCACACAGGTATTCCGCGGTGGGCGCCGTTCGCGCCCAAGGCGATTCCGACCCTGATGTTCGACGATAGGTCGAGCTGCTGCTTGATCGGGACCGGGCTGAGAGGGACAGCTTCCCGGGACTGCTCTGACCAGCCCCGCGTTGCACCAGAGCCAAAATGCTCGGCTAATGGGGAATACCCATGTTCACCGTTTTCCCCGTTGGGTCCGTGTGCATGAAGGAGTTGTACGCCACCGTTATTCGCGAGAATTTGTTATTCGTGATCTCGTACATGATGACGCCGTGAAAGTCGAATGTCTCACCCGCGCGTACCGAGCCAAAGAGAGTATCAGCGTCCTTCGAGGCAGTGAAGTGCGCCCACATCTGGATCGCGATGGAATTCGCGTCGCTTACGAACCGCTCCACATGAAGTTCCTCCTTGTAAAAGGGCCAGATCTTCTTCAAGTAGTGATCCTTCATCCCTTGAACGCCGGTAAACGCGAGCGTGCCATTTAGCATGCGCATTTCGGGCGCGATGTAGTCGTCAAATGCGGTCTCGTCGTGCGCATTGAACCGACGGATGTACTCATCGAAGTTCGATCGGGTCCATACGGGCTTGCTGACTTTTGCGGCAGTAGGTGCCGAGACGTTATCTGCGAGCGCCGCAGGTGCGCCACCGGCAATAAAACAGGCACTCAAAATGGCGCTCACGGTAAACCGGATCATTCGAATCATTGACTGTCTCCCCTGCTTGTTCAAGATGCTGCGGCGGGAGTCGGCTCATCCCTGCCAGCGTTCATTTCATCTCCGCGGGTGACAGGAGTCCAATTTATCTTTTCTATACGGTGTATCGGAAATCGCGATCCAGTGCAATTTCGCATGAAGCAGTGTGCAGAATTCCACGCGATCAACAATCTGCGTTGGCTGCGAATCGATGTGGCGATCGCGCATTGAGGGCCTCCGAGCGTCTGAGCCGCTCGGCATCGGCCGCGAAGTCGGGCGTGATGGGGAATATTGATAACGCCATGTTCGTGAGAGCGACCGCCCTGCTGGGGAAAAGGTCCGTCCTCGCCTCTCAGCTTTTTGCATCGTCGGCGCCTCGTGATTTCCACACTAGGACTTGATGCCTTGACATCATTATTTATGATGCTATGATGCCTGTCTATCTTGTTCGGCCCTGGAGCTTCCCTCATGCGAACGACCCTGTCGATCGATGATGATGTGCTGGAAAAAGCCAGGGCGGCGGCCGCCAAGCGGCGCCTCCCCTTCCGCACGGTCATCAACGAGGCCTTGCGCGCGGGATTGAAGACCCTCGGCACCCCGCCACAAGCAGCGCCCTATCGGACCCACGCGCATAAGCTGGGACTCAAGGCGGGGCGAAATCTCGACAACATTCAGGAGCTCTTGGCGCAGGTCGAAGGTGAGGATGCGCGGTGATCCTCGTCGATGCGAATCTCGTCTTGTACGCGGAAGATGCGTTGAGTACGCAGCACGAGGCCGCGCGCACCTGGTGGGATGCGCAGCTGTCGGGTGCCACCCCGGTGTGTCTTTCCTGGGGCGTGTTGTGTGCGTTTATTCGCATCAGCACCAATTCTCGCGTCTACGAGCGACCACTCGATCTCGATCAAGCGATGACTCGTGTGCAGAGCTGGCTCGATCAACCGTGCGTACGGTTGGTCCATCCCACCGAGCGCCATTGGACGGTGTTGCAAGCACTGCTTAAGGAGGGCCAGGCGCTCGGGAACCTCGTCACGGATGCTCACCTCGCGGCGCTCGCCGTGCAGCACGGCTGCACGCTCATGTCGACCGATGGTGACTTTGCGAGATTTCCCAAACTCAAGTGGAGCAATCCGCTGAAGTGAGCCGGGCTGGATGCGGTTTCCACTCCAGTGATCGGACGCTGACGGACCGTGTGTCAGTCAGCCCGCTCGCCGCGTGGCTCATTAAGCCATATCGATTGCGGAAACGCTGTTATCGGGCGGTCGGCGCTGCACAGACCCCTACGTTTTCCGTCACGTATTTTCAAGGCGTAGATGACCAAACGGGGACGCAAATATTTGGCATCAATTCTGCAGGACACTCCAGGCGGCAGATGCTGGCGACTGTCAGCCCCTTCTTATATTTTTGGAGAACGCGTGACTTCGCTATGCGACAGGCGAATGCTCCGAGCGGCACGTTCAGCTCACACAGAAAGCCCCGGGTCGCCCTCGATGATCTCCTGGATCAGCTCAGGTCGTTTCCCCGCCGTCCACGGTTGTGCCGTGTGGCGCACCCGATAGCGAAGCGGCCCGCCATCGGGAGTCGCAGCGCGCGAGATCGGTCGGGGGATGCAGACAAACTCGGTTTGGATTGCGTCGGCGCCGGCGGTTACGACGGCGTACCCGTGGCCAGCCATATCGACAAACTTCAAATGCGGTGCGTTATCCGGATTGCTCACTCGATGAGCCGCCGCAATATCGCCGGTACGCTCATACTCGAACGCACTCTTCACCCCATGCTTCAGGGTCAAGTTGATCGCCGACTCAAACTTGCCTGGCCTGCGTTCGCTGACGAATAGTGGGCGCAGCGGATGGCCTTTCATTCCATGCTCAATCGCTTCAGCCATACCGATCGCTGAGATTGAGCCGCAAATAAAAGCAACGCCGACCGGATCGAATGGTTCAGGGGGTAAAGCCTTAGCTGCATACCCGGCCCAGAAGCTGTGCCGATCGCCCGACACGACCGAGAAGCCGCAGACACCCTGATCGCGGACAAAATCATACAGTTCAGCCCGTTCATTGAGCGCGCCACTGAAGTCTCCACCGCCAAAACAGGCGTAACCCGCGCCCGGCCATGCAGTTGTGAGTCCCGCCGGCAGATTCTGCGGATCGGCGCGCATGTCCAGAGTTCCATTGGTGGCGCCCCAAACCTTCCACGTGGCCTTCGACGCTGCCAAGGTACGCTTGAGCCAGGCTTTCTGCTCGCGTCCGAGCACCGTCACGGGCGGATCGTTTCGAGCAAAGTTCGGTATGACTTTCTCGCCGAGCTGGATGCTTTGCGGTGGGTTGCCGCCTGCGTAGGTTCGTCCAGCGTCGAGGATTTGCATCGCCTCCAGCGGGAAGAGTTCGGGAAACTCTTTCAGGTTGAATGCGTCGGCATCATTTCGGGAAGTCGGATCCTCCATTGCATAGCTGTGAAAATCTGTCAGTATCAGCTCGACGTGACGACCGAAGCGCATCGCGCGATAGCCGGTCATACTCGCGATTGCGGTGCGATTATTGGGTTCGTCACCGAGGCCGTCCGCGTCCAAACGCGTTATCCGCGCATTTTTGACGTGCGGGCCATCAAATCTATCCAGTCCAGGTCCTGAAGATTTTCGCACCCGCGATGGAATATATTCCCACCACGCTTGATTGGCGGCTACGCGCAGCGCTTGGGCCGGCTCCGACTTGCCGTCATACTTGATGGTGCTCTGCCAGCCTTGCCACGAGAACTCGTGGTTGTCGCCAATGCAGACGAAGGGGAAATAGGCGCGAGCATCCTGGACGTCGGGATCTTGGATGGTTGAGCGATACACCATGCGATAGCCATCGACGGTCGTCGGCACATGGAAGTTGTCGACCTTGCGAGCGTCGGGAATACGACCGATGTCGAACACGGTGCGATCGTGGCGATGCGGTACCTCATCTGGGTACTCAACGACCTCATAGATGAAATCCCCAAGATGCAAGACAAACGCCAGGCGATTCTCGGGCGCGGTGCGCTGATCTTCCCAAATCATGCGTCGGTAGGCATTCTGCGCGCCCTCATTCACACTCTGGCACGAAACGAAAGCAAAGCGCACCGCTCTTGCATCGTCGATCTCGGGCGCCGTGATCGTGCGGCCGATACGGCTGCCATTGCCTTCCGTATCGATAAAGCGATACCAGTAAACGGTGTGGGGCTTTAGACCCCCCACCAGGACACGGCTGGTCCAGTCCGATGCACAGAATATCGTCGAGCGCGCGTGCGCGACAACGCGATTGAAGCCTTCATCTTCTGCCACTTGCACGTTAAGGACAGATTTGGTTCGTCCGTCACCATACGCGCGACGTGTCCACAGAATGACGCTCGAGGAGTCCGGATCGCCGGAGGCCACACCATCGGTAAAAAGATCCCGCCGTTCCTTCCAAGCTTGGGGCGATACAATGGCCACCGCGCGCGCCCAGACGGCGGTAGCACCGAGTGCAGTCGCAGACAGAATGAAAGCACGGCGATTAAATGTAGGCATAAGCAATCATAGCCCCTGCGCCTTCGCCGAGCCTAGGCGGTGGCGTCAGGTGATCCCGAGGACGGACTCGCCGGCCCTATATCGTCGCCAAAACTCCTCGCGCTGCGCGGCTGTGATCGTCGAATGCCGTCCGGTCATACCAAACACCTACTAGCCTTAGATTAGCTGGAGTGTTTCGCCGACCCATTGAGACCACCTTACCCATCTGTCCGGAACGGACCTGATTTAATTGGTAGCGGGGGGACGCTTTGTTGAACCTCTCAGCGTCGAATTGAGGTAATTTCTCCCCTACTTCGTCGAGTCGTCGACCGGCCTGGATACAATCCGCGGCGTGCCCCGCTATCGATTCCCGGTCTTCGTCACATGGCTTGGCGCAGGCCTTGAATGAACTCGGCAAGCTCGAACGCACGCTGTTCACGCTCCAATGGCTCCAGGATCCGGAGTTGCGTCGACGTAGCCACGTCGGGCTCAACAAGGGTGAGCACCAAAATGCGCTTCGCCGAGCGGTGTTCTTCAACAGGCTCGGTGAAATCCGTGATCTTTCCTATGAGAACCATCGTCACCGCGCGAGCGGACTCAATTTGATCGTGTCAGCGATCGTTCTATGGAATACGACGTATCTGCAGCGGGCCGTCGACCATCTCAAGAGCCAGGGTTATCATCCGACACCGGGCGATTTGGCTCTTCTATCGCCATTGGGTCGGGAACAAATTAATCTGACCGGCGACTACCACTGGGAAGCCTCATCGGCGCTCGGTCCGGATCAGTTCACACTACAAACGCGGCTCCAGAGCTACGCTGCCGCAGCTTAACGTGCTTTAAAACGCGAATCGTGTCTTCTCCTCATTCTGTTCAGTGCCAGCCGCTAAGCTAAACCCATCGCGCCGAAGATCGCGCCTGACTAAATGTTGCGTGACCACAACACCTATTTCCAAATAGCTGTTGCGTCACATCAGATTTTAACTATGCTAGGTGCACTAGATTAGGTGAAAAGCGACGGGATTCTTCCATAGATTGCCTTTAAAAAGCACTCAGGCCAAGGGCACCGCAGGTCGGAATTTTGGGCGGCTTCAACTCACTTACGCAAGGGAATGCGCGGGCCCTCGCTTGCCTATCGCAGGGGAGCCTCCGCGCAACACGTCGGAACAAAAAATTTAGGGAGATCATGATGCATACATCTCGAGGAAAGAGTTCCTCTGGCACTGAGTCGCCTTATAGCAGCCTCATTCGCCGGTCGGTCCGTGGTATTGCCCCCGGGTTGGGGGTTTCGCTGATCAGTCTCGCCGCGATGGCACAGCAGGCGCCCTCGGTATCCCCGGAGCCTGAATTGCAGGAAATCGTCGTCACGGGCTCAATGATCAAGAGGGTCAATGCCGAAACCGCGGAGGCCATCACCATCCTCAAGGCGGACGCCCTCAAGGAGCAGGGCGTCACGAATGTGGAGCAGGCGTTGAACATGCTGAGCTCCAACACGACGCAGATCAATACCGCCTCAGCCGTAGGATCTTTTTCCGGCGGCGGTTCTTACGCCAATCTGCGCGACCTGGGGTCCAGCCGCACACTGGTTCTCCTCGATGGCCAACGGTTGGCTAACAACGCCAACTCCGGCAATGCGGTCGACCTGAGCGGCATTCCGTTCGGGGCCATCGACAGCATCCAGGTGCTTCGGGAAGGCGCCTCGTCGCTGTACGGCTCGGACGCGATCGCGGGCGTGATCAACTTCATCACCAAGAAGAATTACCAGGGGCTCGAAGTCCAGGGCAATTTCGACCACCCGCAGAAAGCCGGCGGCGGCTCGGGCGAGGCCGATTTCACCTTCGGACACGGGGATCTGGCGAGCGATGGCTATAACTTCATGATCACGGCAAGTTACAGCAAGCAACAGGAACTCCAGGCGACGCAGCGGGCGTTTTCCGCTCAGGGTTTTAATCCTGGCGGGGGCACCACCAATACGAATTATTATGGATCGTGGCCCGGGGTGGTACTGGATAATAACGGTAACATATTTCAGTCGGGCTATCCGGCCTGCGCGGGCAATCCGCAGCTGACCAGGTATTTCGGCGACTGTTCATACCGGTATTCTGCCGCGACGGATCTGCTCCCGGAGTCCCATCAGTATTCCGGGATGGTGTCCTTCACCAAGGCGCTGCCGGCCAACAATCAGGTGCAACTCCAGTACTTCTATACCCAGTCCGAATTGAACGCTTATGCCGGTCCCATCTTCTACCAATTCGGGGTCGACCCGGCGAGTCCCTACTTCCCGAAGGCGTCTCAGCTGACATGCGACAACAGGGGCTCGGACTGCGGCGGCCTGGCACCGGATCTGATCGATCCGATCCAAGCGGCCTGGAGCGACCCCCTCAACTTCCGCTACAGCGGCAACCTCAATGTGGAGCAGCGGGTGCTGTTGACGTTCTCCGGCAGCAACGCGGGTTGGGACTACGCTGCGGATCTCAATTACAGCAAGAACACCAACGACAATCGCAATACGGGGGGCTATCCCAATGAAGCCGTACTTGCGCCCGGCGGCGTCGTCAGCAATCTGATCAACCCCTTCGGTCCCCAGAGTGCGGCAGGACAGGCTTTCATCAACTCGTCGTATATCAACGGCGTATACGCGTTCGGCAAGGACACACGGTGGAGCGTCGACGGCCATGCCAGCCATCCGCTGGGAGATGCGTTCAATGCGGGCACTCCGGCGACCTTCGCCCTCGGCTTCACTGTGAACGGCGAACGCTTCGAGTACGCGACCACGCCCTATAACGACCTCGTAAGCGCCGCGACCGGACTTACGGATAGCTCAGTCGAAGGCAGTCGCCAGGTGCAGGCGGCTTTTGTCGAGTTGGACGTGCCGATCACCAAGGGGCTCGATCTCGACGTGTCGGATCGCCAGGACCGATACAGCGATTTCGGCACGACCAACAACGCGAAGCTGTCGGTGCGCTATCAGCCGGTCGATTTCCTGACCTTCAGGGGAACCGCCTCTACCGGCTTCCGGGCGCCCACGCTTTTCAACCTATACTCGTCGAATTCCCTGGCAGCTTCGAGCGGCGGCACCATGGGACAAGGGAACCCGTACTGCGCAACCACTCCCCCCACTGCGCCGTTTACGTCAACAACTTGCAACTCTCAGGGACTGGCGTTGACCGGCGGAAATACCCACCTGTCGCCCGAAACATCACAAAACTTCGATCTCGGTGTCATCGTCTCGCCGATCCAGGACTTGGGCGTCACGCTCGACTTTTACAGAATACTTCTCAAGAACACCATTGGACGCATCCCGACCTCGGCCATCTACGGTGCTCCCGCCACATTTGCGAGCTATTACGTCACGGACAACACGGGGGGACTTACTCCGACGGTGAACGAGGCCGGAAGTTGCAATCCTTACACTGCACCGACCTGTGGATACATAGTCCGGACATCTCAGAATACGGGGAGAATCACGACCAACGGCGTCGACCTAAGCATCCAGTATTCGCAGCATACCCCGATCGGGACGTTCCGCGAGGATCTGGAAGGGACTGCGACCACTCAGTTTCTGCAGCAGCAGTACACCGGCGGCCCGGCCCTCAACCTCGTCGGCAAGATACAGATTGACGGTGATCCGCCGGCGTACCGCTGGCAGCATAACGTAAGGGTCGACTGGACAAGCCCAGCGGGAATGTTCGGTGGAGGACTGAGTGACCGCTTCTATTCGACGTACATCGACGAATTCCCCGATGGCAACGGCAATCAGCGGCATGTGGGCAACTATTCGCTTGTAGATGCTTACGCGAGCGTCAAGCCGATCGAAAAGCTGACTATATTGTTTGGAATCAAAAATCTGTTCGACACGAGTCCGCCGTTCAGCAATGCAAACACAGATACCTTTGCGGCCGGATACAACTCGTTCAACACCGACAGCCGTTTGCGGAACTTCTACGTCAATCTGAAATACACCTTCTTCTAAATTCCTCCAGGAAAAGTTTATTTGAAGCCCCGCCTCGTAAGGGGCTTTTTTTGTGGTGCGCCCGGCATGGGAGCGCTCCTTGGATCCTCAGCGCTTTACTGCGCCGCGGACCTCTCCGGCACCATAGTGGCCGCGATCGTGCGCCACGAGGCTGATGGGCGTTGCGAAAGTAGAAGGCGTGGGCCCCGAGATCAACTCGTTCACTGTCCTTTTGAAATTCAATATTCCGGTGCAGGCTTGAGTGCAGACGCCTGGTAGTCCGCCATTCTTGTTGAACAAACACCGAATTTAGTTACCTCACGTTCTACCCTTCGGCTCTTTTGCCCACAGATGGATGGCGTACTTCGGATGATAGCCGCTGACTGCGACGAACTCGCCTAGGATTTGCTTCTTTGATCTGCTCGATGCGGCCTGGTAACGTCGCCTCAACGAACTCGCTAGTTGAGTTTTCGCCTCTCGCGTCAGCGTCTTTTCCATCGTGCCCCCCCCCTGTTGAGTGACGCCCAATGGTTACATTTCGGGTGAGGCAACGAAATCGTTTAGTAAGGCTTCAGATGAGGCAATGCGTACACGAATGACCTTTGGTGCGCCGACTACAAGGGTGAGTTCATGCTCGCTGACAAACGGTATTGCTATCCATTGACCATTACCGATTTTGCCAGCCGTTATTTGATCAGCTGCGAGGCCCTACTGACTACCAAAGAATGCTACGCATTTAGCATATTTGAGCGTGTTTTTAAGGATTTCGGCATGCCCAAGGCGATCCGTGTGTAGCTTCATCGACTTCCGGACAAAAGGCTAGGCGAAAAATGAGAGACTTCGATCTGCTGCAGGCGCCCTGCAGACGGAGCGAAGTGAATGAGCAAACGAGAGTATCGACGGTTTACGGCGGAGCAGAAGATCGAGATTTTACGCGAAGCGGATCAGCCTGGCGTAACGGTGAGCGAGGTGTGCCGGCGGCACGGCTTGTCGCCCTCGGTTCTGTATCGCTGGCGGGCGGTCGCCCAGGGCGGATCGGCGGTGGCGTTGAAGCG
>JANXZQ010000426.1 GCA_025355445.1 Gammaproteobacteria bacterium | reverse complement strand
CTTGCAAATCCGGCTCTTTCGTCCGGACATGACCACGTACACAGTAGTGCGGGCGCGGTGGCGGGTGTGCAAGCGACGCTCCATGAACCGTTCCCTTCTGTTGATCTACGTTGCGGGACAGTCATTATGCACATCGCGCAGTACTTACAGAAGCGATCAGTTGCGGCGGCAAACATATGTAAGCCGCCTAAACCATATGTCAAATCAAAGACCTACGTGAGGCGGGAAAACGGAAAAATATGATCCACGGTTGCCGCGAAGGGGCTTGCTTGTCAGGCGATGTCTTTGCGGCGAATGGCGAGTTGTTCGGGTGCTTCGATGCCCATTTTGATACGCCTGCCGGTGCCCCCGAGCAGGGTGATCTGGATGGGTCCATTGGCGAACAGCTGAGCCATGGTCATGTTGGCATCCGCCCCGTCGGCCGGCTGAATGACTATGGACTCGTCAGCACGGCGGCTGAGCACTAACATAAATCAAGCCCGCGCCAGTGCGCGCAGCGCTTTGGCGAAGGTCTTCCCCTGAGGACCGTAGATGAAGGCAGGTCCGCCGCGCACGATGTCGATCAGCTGGCCGATCTGATGCTGCCGTACATGAATGATGTGGCCGTTGACCTCGTTAGCCGTGCGGCAGCCGGCCATCAATTCCATCAGGGCTCGCCAGCGTTCGGCGACCGTCGCTGCCAGGCCAGCACTGCTGGGGAGGGCATACAAGGCGCGGCGTTCGGATTCGAGTTTTTCGATGGTTTCGAGAATTCGGACCTTTTCGGCGGCCTTTCCCTCGACGGCCGTGGGGGAGTCGCCGGTGAGTGCCGCGCGTTCCGCAGCCAAATTCAGCGCCAGGGAGCGAGCAACCTCGATCTCGCGATCCAAAATATCCTCGAGAAGGCGGCGCGCATCTTTTTCCATGACGTTACTTCAGTCCGCGTTCGAACTGCAGCAGTTTGTCGGCGATGTGGCCGGCGTCGATTTGATAGGTGCCCGCATTGATGGCGTGCTTTACCGCTGCTACTTTCGCTGCGTTGACCACCGGCGCCTTGGCGACGGTTTCTTCGATCTTCTGCAGAGAACGAGCCGAATTGGTCAGAGTGACGGTATCACCGGTCTGAGATGCGGCGACGCTTGCGGCGGAATTCTCGCCCTGCGGCGGCTTGTCGGTTACAACGGCATTGCTGTTCGTACCCTTGATGGGCGCGATCGGCTCAGCCGTTGAATATGCACTGATTTTGTCAGTCACCGAAATTCTCCTGGGGCTTGCACCGGCCCATGCCAAGGTTATCGTCAGGGTTTGGATGAACTTTAGCGAACCCGCCAAGCCCGCCCATCTAAATTAGTTATCGACTGTGATGCGCTTCACTGAAGGGCTATTGAAAGATAATTTCGACTATCTGCTCGGACCGGGCAATGCCCTCGACGATTCTGCCCGAGGACAGATTTTGTACTCTAACCCTCTGATTGACCAGGCCATCGCCGAGGGCCTTACCGGCCATGCGCACACTCATGCCGCCAAGGTCAGCCACCAATGTCACCGACTGGCCGCGCTGTACCGCCTTGGATGCCACCAATTGCTGGTTGGTGAGGAAGGCTCCGCCCGCGATCGGCCGGCTGGCGGTCAGCCCCACTGCAATCGCGGGGTCATCCAGGAACCCGGCCGGCAACTCGGAGATATCGTGCTGCTCCATTTTCAAGTCCGTGTCTTTGAGGACGCTGCCCACCACGATGGCGTGCGCCGCAACCGCCACCGTGGAAGTGCCGATGATTCTCACTTGCACATAAAGATGCCAGGGCTTGGCGTCCAGGCAGCGAAGTTCAATGGCCGCCCGATCCTGCATGTGGTGCGGCGAAGCGAGCAGGGCTCGTACGGGTTGCCGGCAGCGCTGCAGCTGCAATTGCGGCTCGATTGGACCGATCAGAAACCTCTGGCGCTCGGTCAGCGGCGGAAACTGCCGCGCGGCTTCGGACCGCGCCAGTGATTCGAGCGCAGGAATGTCCTGCAGGTCGGCGGCCTGTTCAGGGGAGACCGCGGCCGGCGCGTCGGCGCACAGGGCGAGCAGCATCGTTGCCACCGCCCAATTCCGGTGTGACGACCTGCGACGGTTTTTTGGCGCTGTTCGCATCATGAACAGTAACTAGCAAGCGGCGTGCCATGCGGCCGTCTGCGCAGCGGTGGGCGCAGGTGCTGCCGGCGGCAACTTCTTGCCGCAGTCTCCGGGCGCAGGCGGCCCCGATCAGCCCAAAAAGGGTTGGCACAGCTCTTGCTACAGCTACTTCACAAGGAGATTACCGGGATGTTTGACAGAATTTTCGGCATTCACGAACAAGCGTTGCTGCTGCACGGACAGCGTATCGGCGTGCTGGCGACGAATCTTGCGAATGCCGACACACCCAACTACAAGGCACGCGACATCGATTTTAGCGAAGTGCTGGCGAACGGCGGCGATGCGTCGCTGCCGATGCGGGCGACGCAGACCGCACACATCACTCTGCAGAAGGGTGAGCTTGCGGCCGGCGACTTGAAGTACCGCAACCCGTACCAGGCATCGCTTGACGGCAACACCGTGGAAATGCCGGTGGAGCAGGCGGCCTTTTCGGAGAACAACGTCCGATACCAGGCCAGCTTGACCTTCATCAATCTGAAAATCGCCCAAATGCAGCTCGCCATCGCGGGCCAGTAGCGGCTAACAAGGAACGCCAATGTCCCTCTTCAATGTATTCGATGTCGCCGGCAGCGCGCTGAACGCCGAGACCATCCGCTTGAATACCACGGCCAGCAACCTGGCGAATGCCGAGAGCGTGAACGGTGACGCGACCAAGATTTACCGGGCGCGCCATCCGGTATTCCAGTCGATGATGGATACGTCGAATCCCTTCGCCGACGACCCCGATGCCTCGACCGGCGTGCGCGTGCTCGGCGTGGTGGAAAGCACGGCGCCGCCGCTGATGCGCTACCAGCCCGACAATCCGCTCGCCAATAAAGACGGCTACGTCTTTACGTCGAACGTCAATTCGATCGAAGAAATGACCAACATGATTTCCGCCAATCGCTCGTTCTCCACGAACATCGAGGCGATCAACACCGCGCGCGATTTACTGCTCAAAACCATTTCAATGGGGCACTAAGCAATGGTAATCAACGCAACGCAGGGGGCCGCCAACGGCGTAGCCGGCACCGCCGCAGCCGCCACAACAGGGACCGGCACCGGCACGGCGACCGGAACCGGGTCGACGAGCGCAACGGGCTCGGGTTCGAGTACCGGCACGGGAGGAATCACCGGCGCCGCCACGCTGGGAGGAACCGATTTCCTGACGCTGATGCTGGCGCAACTCAAGAATCAAGATCCGACCAGCCCGGTGGACAGCAACACCTTTCTCACGCAATTGGCGCAGCTCAGCGAAGTGCAGGGGATTACGCAGCTGAACACGTCGTTCAGCACTCTGTCGAGTTCGCTGTCGGCCAATCAGGCACTGCAGGCGTCCTCGCTGCTCGGCCATCAAGCGCTGGTCACCAGCGCGACCGCGCAGTTGACGGCCGTCGGCACCGTGACCGGCGCGGTCAGCGTGCCGCAGACCACCTCATCGGTAGTGCTGAGCGTTGCCGACAGCACCGGCAACGTGGTGCGCCAAATCCCTTTAGGCGCGCAGGCGGCGGGGCTCGCCAACTTTTCTTGGGACGGCAAGGAAACCAGCGGTTCGCAGGCTCCTGCCGCGACTTACACCTTGAGCGTGGCGTACGCAGGTCAGACGCAGACCAGCGGTGCCGCGACCACCTTGGTCAATGGCACGGTCGAGAGCGTCAGCATGGGCGCGGGATCGGCCGGCATGACGTTGAACGTGGCCGGAGTCGGCAGCGTGGCGTTCAGCAGCCTGCAACAGATCTCCAACTAACCAAATTCAGGAGTACAGAAATGTCATCGTTCAGCATTGCCTTATCCGGACTCACGGCGGCCAGCACGGGCCTCGACGTGGTGTCCAACAACATCGCCAACGCGAATACCGTGGGCTTCAAGACCTCGCGTGCCGAGTTCGCCGATGTCTATGCGGCCGGCGCCGTGAATCTCAATCAGTCATCGGTGGGCGAAGGCACGCGCGTGGTTGCCACCTCTCAGCAATTCACCCAGGGCGACATCACCACGACGTCCGCGAACTTGGATATGGCCATCAGCGGCGACGGTTTCTTCACATTGAAGGACGCGAGCGGTGTCGTGTACTCGCGCAACGGTCAATTTTCGCCCGACAAGAACGGCAATGTGGTCAATGCCACCGGGCAGGCGCTGCAGGTATATCCGCCTGCGGCCAACGGCGGATTCAACACCGGCACCACCACCGACCTCAATTTAGAGACCGCGCAGAGCGCACCCAACGCCACCACGACCGGGAGCATCATTCTGAATCTGCCGTCGAATTCGGCCGTGCCCACCGCGGCGCCGTTCGATCCGACCAACCCGAATACCTACACCGAGTCCTCATCCACCACGGTGTACGACTCGCTGGGCACGGCGCTGCCTGCGACCTTCTACTTCACGCAGACGGCGACGCCGAATCAATGGACCGTCAACATGACCGTCAATGGCACCGCCGTGGGCGCGGCGCAGACGCTGACCTTTTCCAATGCCGGTGCCGTCACCGCGCCGGCGGGCGGCGGGCTGGCGTTCAACGGCTACGCCCCCACCGACGGCGCGTCGGCCATGAACATGACTTTCAATTTTGGGAAGGCCACGCAATTCGGCGGCGAATTCGGGGTCACCTCCGTCATTCAAGACGGTTACTCCACCGGCCAACTCAGTACGGTCTCCATCGACCCCAGCGGCGTCGTGTCGGCCGTGTATACCAACGGACGCACCACGCAGCTGGGGCAATTGGCGATGGCGAATTTCCCGAATCCGCAGGGCCTGAAGCAGTTGGGCGACACCAACTGGGCCCAGACCTTCACGTCCGGGTCAGTGGTGCAGGGCACCGGGGGATCCGCGGGGTTCGGCAGCATCCAGTCGGGCGCCTTGGAAAGCTCCAACGTCGATTTGACGACGCAGCTGGTGAACATGATTACGGAGCAGCGCGCCTTCCAGGCCAACGCACAGACCATCACCACCGCGAATCAACTCTCGCAAACCGTCATCAACATCACCCACTAAGCGATGAGCCTGAGCTGATCCATGGATAGAGGACTTTACGTGGCGATGACGGGCGCGAAGCAAATCATGCAAGCGCAGGCGGTCAACAACCACAACATCGCCAACCTGAGCACCATCGGCTTCCGTGCGGACGCCGTGTCGTTCGCCAGCCAGCCGATTTACGGTCCCGGATATGCCACGCGCGTCAATGCGGTGGCGGGCGACGCCGGGACCGACTTCTCCACGGGCGTAATGCAGAGCACGGGCCGCGATCTCGATATTGCGGTCAACGGCAAGGGCTTCATTGCCGTTCGCGGCACCGACGGCAAAGAGGCCTACACGCGCGCCGGCGACTTGCGTGTGTCGCCGACGGGAGCGGTGACCACCGCCACCGGGCTGCCGGTGCTGAGCGAGTCCGGGCCGCTGGTCATACCGCCCTCGACTCAGGTGGCCATCGGCAGCGACGGTACGATATCGGTGGTGCCGCAAGGCTCCGCGCCGTTTGCCGTCACCCAGGTCGATCGCATCAAGCTGGTGAATCCCAAAACCTCCGATCTGCAGAAGGGCGACGACGGCCTGTTGCGGATGAAGTCGGGCGACAAGGTGAAGGCGGACGATACCGTCTCCGTGACTTCCGGGATGTTGGAATCGAGCAATGTCAATGCCGCTCAGTCGTTGATCAGCATGATCGAGTTGCAGCGTCTGTACGAATTCCAGATCAAGAGCATCAACTCGACCGACACCAACGAGCAGAGCGCCGAGCGCTTGATGCTGACCCAGTAACCCTTCAAGGACATTCAAGATGAATCTTGCTTTATGGGCCGCAAAAACCGGCCTCGACGCGCAAAACACCCGGATGGCGGTGATTTCCAACAATTTGGCCAACACCAACACGACGGGCTTCAAGGCAGGAAGGGCCGCTTTCCAGGATCTCATGTACCAGAACATCCGGCAGGTCGGCGCGCAGAGCACGCAGAATACCCAGTATTCGACCGGCCTGACCTTGGGCACGGGCGTGCGCATCGTCGCCACGGAAAAGGATTACACGCAAGGCAGCGTGCTGCAGACCAACGGCAAGCTGGACATGTCGGTGAGCGGCCGCGGCTTCCTGCAGATCACCATGCCGGATGGCACCATCGCCTACACCCGCGATGGAGCGTTTACCCTCGACAATCAGGGCAACGTAGTGACTTCGTCGGGCTATCCGCTGCAACCGGCCATCAACATTCCGTCGGGCACGCAAACCGTCACCATCGGCAACGACGGTGTAGTGACGGTGACCTCGGCGGCCAATCCGAAGGGAACTCAAGTCGGGCAAATCCAGCTTGCGGATTTCATCAATGAAGAAGGGCTGCAACCGGTGGGCAACAACCTGGTGGTGGAATCCGCGGCCAGCGGCTCGCCGCAGGTGGGCACGGCGGGCACGAACGGCTTGGGCACTCTGCAGCAGGGGGCGCTCGAAACCTCGAACGTGAATTCGGTGACCGAACTCGTCTCCATGATCGAGTGCCAGCGTTCCTACGAAATGAATTCCAAGGCCATCAGCACCACCGATCAAATGCTGCAATACCTGACCACCAACCTCGCATGACGACGCGACTCAAGAGCGCAGCGCGCAGCCTGCCATTGCTGGGATTGCTGGCGTTGCTCGGGCCGCTGGCGTTGGGCGGCTTGCTGTCGGGATGCGGCTTGTTGCCGGCGAAGCAACGCAAGCCTGATCCCGTCGTCGCGCGGGTGCTGCCCCCGCCCACACCGCGCACCGACGGCGCGATTTTTCAGGCCGGGCAGCAAATGGAATTGTTCGCCGATCTCAAAGCGCGCCGCGTCGGCGACGTGCTGACCATTCGTCTGACCGAATCGACCGCGGCCAGCAAGAGCGCGCAGACCAAGACCGCCAAGACGACGGGCGTGAACATGACTGGCCCAACCATTCTGGGCAAAACTTTCACCGCTGCGGGCGTGCCGCTTACCACGACTCTGAACAGTGCCAATAGCTTCGACGGAACAGGCTCCAGTACGCAGGGCAACAGTCTGGCGGGCAGCCTGACCGTGACGGTGATAGATGTTCAGCCCAATGGAAATCTGGTGATTCAGGGCGAGAAAACCTTGCGGCTCAACCAAGGTGAAGAAATCGTGCGCGTGTCAGGGGTGGTGCGCAGCGCGGACATCGCAACCGACAACACGGTCACCTCCGACAAGGTCGCGGATGCACGCATCATCTACTCCGGCAAGGGCGTGATCGACGGCTCGAACCGCATGGGCTGGCTGGCGCGTTTCTTCAACTCCGGTTATGCGCCGTACTGATATGCAGCGTTTCTTATCCGCCACAATGTGTTCGTTGACGATGTTCGTGCTGTTTTCGGCACCGCCTACGCATGCCGAACGCATCAAGGACCTGGCGCAGATACAGGGAGTGCGCACCAATCAATTGGTGGGGTATGGATTGGTGGTGGGTCTCGACAGCACCGGCGACCAAACCAGCCAGGCCCCCTTCACCGTGCAATCACTGCGCAATATGCTGGCGCAGCTGGGCATCACGGTTCCCGCGAATGTCACGCCGCAGCTCAAGAACGTGGCGGCGGTGGCGGTGCATGCGGTCATGCCGGCCTTCGTCAAGCCGGGGCAGACCATCGACATCACCGTGAACTCCATTGCCAACGCCAAGAGTCTTCGCGGCGGATCGCTGTTGGTCACGCCCTTGCACGGCCTCGACGGACAGATCTACGCCATTGCTCAGGGAAATCTCATTGTCAGCGGCTTCGGCGTCGAGGGCACGGACGGTTCCAAGTTGACAGTCAACGTGCCGAGTTCCGGGCGCATTCCCAACGGCGCAACGGTCGAGCGTGCCGTGCCCTCGCAGCTGGCGCAGGGCGATTCGATCATTCTGAATCTCAACGACCCAGATTTTACGACGGCGACGCGCCTGGTCGCGAGCGTGAACAAGGGCATGGGAGACGGCATCGCCAGCATCATGGACGGCAGTTCGGTGCGGGTGCGGGCGCCGCTCGACATCACGCAGAGGGTGGCGTTTCTTTCCATGGTCGAGAACCTGCAAGTGGAGCCGGGCATGGCCTCGGCCAAGGTGATCATCAATTCGCGCACGGGTACCGTGGTGATCAGCAGCAATGTCATCGTGACTCCGGCTGCCGTGTCGCATGGCTCGTTGTCGGTCACGATCAAAGAAGAGCAGACGGTGAGCCAGCCGGCGCCGTTCTCCAAGCTGGGACAGACCGTGGTGCTGAACAACTCCACCATCAAAGTGGATCAGGGGTCGAATCGCATGTTCCTGTTCAAGCCCGGGGTGGAACTCGAGCAAATCGTGCGCGCCGTCAACGATGTCGGGGCGGCTCCCGGCGATCTGGTCGCCATATTGGAAGCCTTGCGCGAGGCCGGTGCGCTGCAGGCCGAGCTCATCGTCATTTAAATGAACACCGCACTTAAATGAACACCACACTGCCCACTCTTGCCCTTCCCGCATCGCCGGTGGACACCTCCGCCGCGACGACGTACACCGACCTCAACGGCTTGGCGGCTCTGAAACGGGATCCGACGTCGCCGCAGGCCATCACGGGCGTTGCTGCTCAGGTCGAAGCGTTGTTCCTGCAAATGATGTTGAAGAGCATGCGGGATGCCACGGCGAGCGAGGACCCCGACAGCAATGAAATGGGCATGTACCAGGATATGTTTGACAAGCAGGTGGCGCTTTCCATCAGTCAGCACGATGACTTAGGGATCGGCGCCATGTTGAAGCGGCAGTTATCGGGTAAGACCGCCGCCGCGGCGCCGAAGCAGGAGTCCGCGGGAAGCTCGAGCGCGGCGGTGGCCATGGCGCAAACGCCGGCGCAATTCGTCAGTCATGTGATGCCGAGCATCCGCCGCGCGGCTGCTTCGCTGGGGGTGAATCCCCAAGGATTGCTCGCGCAGGCAGCCCTGGAGACCGGGTGGGGCCGGCGCATGCCGCGCAATCCCGACGGCTCCTCCAGCCTGAATCTGTTCGGCGTCAAAGCGGGGGATGAGTGGCCGGGCGCGCGCGCCACCGCGAATGCGGTTGAGTTCAACAACGGTGTGGCGGCCCCGCGGCGGGGCGTGTTTCGGTCCTATGGCTCGATCGAGGAAAGCGTCAGCGATTTCGCCAATTTGCTGAAGAGCTCGCCGCGCTACCGGCAGGCCATAGCGGCGGGCGCCGACCCTCAGGGCTACATCGAGGGCATTGGCAAATCGGGCTACGCCACGGACCCGGATTACGCGAATAAGTTAAATCAGATTCTGAACAGCGGCGCGCTCCAGGCGGCGCTGATTCCTCGCACCGCGGCATTGTAGAAATGTCGTTTGCGGCCGATAAGGCGGAAGTCAGCTAGATCAGTGGGCGCAGGGGCGGAGCAGCAAGTGTCAAATGTTTTTGGAATCAGTGTCTCGGCGTTGCAGGCGTTCCAGGCCGCGATCAACGCCGCCAGCAACAATGTGGCGAACGCGAGCACACCGGGCTACGACCGCGAGACCGTCAATCTCACCGAGGCGCTGCCGCAATCGAACGGCAGCTTCACTGTCGGCGCCGGCGTGGTGGTCGCGGGGACCAGCCGTGCCTACAGCCAGGCGGCCGCGAATCAGCTGAACACCTCGCAAAGCACCTTGGGACAGCTCACGGCGCTGCAGAGCTACACCTCGCAGATCGACAATCTATTCGGTACGAACGCGGGAGGCTTGAGCACCGCGCTGCAAAGTTTCTACAGCGCCTGGTCCGATGTCGCCAACAATCCGACCTCCACGGCGTCGCGGCAGGCACTGCTGGGTCAGGCGCAGAGCGTCGCCACCAGTATTCAGAACGACAGTTCGCAGCTCAATGCCCTCAACACCGATGTGAACGGACGCATCACCGCGGATGTCACCCAGATCAATTCCATCGCCACGCAGATCTCGGCCTTGAACCAGCAGATCGTCGTGAGCACCGGGCAGAATGGCGGTCAGCAGCCCAACGAGTTGCTCGACCAGCGCGACCAACTGCTCTCGAACCTGTCCCAATTGGTGGGCGTCACCACGACGACGGACAGCAACGGCTCGTTGAATGTCTTCGTCGGCAACGGCCAGCCGCTGGTGCTGCAGGGTCAGACCACCGCTCTGACCACGGTAGGCAATCAATTCAACGCCTCGCAATTGGAGATTTCCACCTCCGCCCTCAACGGCACGCCGATCAGCGCCAGGATCACTTCGGGAGATCTGGGCGGACTGTTGTCGGCGCGCACTCAAGTGATCAATCCGGCATTGAATCAACTGGGCCAGGTGGCCACGGCTTTGAGTCAGACCGTGAACTCGCAGCAGGCACAGGGACTGGATCTGAAAGGCCAGTTCGGCGCCGCGATATTCTCCACGCCCGCTGCCGGTGCCGTGGCCTCGTCGAAAAACACCGATGCCACCACGGCGAGCGTGAGCGTGACCGGCGTCGGGGCCCTTACGGCAAACGACTATGTGCTGTCCTATAACGCGGGCGCCTACTCGCTGACGCGGAGCATCGACGGCAGCAGCGTGGCGCTGTCCGGCAACGGCACGGCGGCGAGCCCCCTGACCGCGGAGGGACTGTCGATCGTGTTGACGGGAACGCCGGCGGCGGGCGATCAATTTCTGATCCAGCCCACGGCTGGCGCGGCCTCGAGCTTTAAGGCGGTGCTGAGCGATCCCTCGAAGATTGCCGCGGCCGGTGCAGTGCAGACCTCGGCCTCCAATGCCAATACGGGCGATGCCACCATCAGTGCGGGCAGCGTGCTCGACGCCGCCAACCCCAATCTGCTCAACGCAGTCACGATTCAGTTCACCAGCGCCACCACGTATTCGGTCAATGGCGGGCCCAACACGGCGTATACCGACGGTGGCAATATCGCCGTCAATGGCTGGGAGGTGCAGATCAGCGGCGCTCCGGCCAACGGCGATGTGTTCACGATCAAGAGCAACGCGGGGGGTACCGGCGATAATCGCAACGCGCTCGCCGCCGCCAATCAGCAAACGACCGGCATCCTCGGCAACGGCACCACCAGCATCACCGGCGCAGTGAGCGCCATGATCACAGGCTTGGGCAGCCAAGCGCAGCAGATCAACACGGCTCACACCGCGCAAACCGCCATCAACAATCAGGCGGTGGCGAATGTGCAATCGGTGAGCGGAGTCAATCTCGACGAGGAAGCCGCGAGCCTGTTGCAATGGCAGCAGGCTTATCAAGCGGCGGCGCAGGCATTGACCATCGGCAACAGCCTGTTCACCACTTTGATCAACTCGGTGAACGGCAGGTAGAACTAGGACCCCTTATGCGCGTAACCCAGGCCCTCAATCAAGCCCAATTTCTGGCGGAAATCCATACGCTGGAGTCGAACCTGTCGCAGACGCAGAGTCAGATTACGAGCAATCAGTCGTTCACGACCGCCTCGCAGAATCCGACGGCCGCGGGCAGCGTCAATAATTACAACCAGGCCTTGGCGCAAAGCCAGCAGTACGTGACCAATTCCAACAGCGCCCAGACGCGTCTGTCCACCGAGGACAGCACTCTGTCGCAGGTGCAGTCGCAGCTGCAGAGCTTGCGGGATCTCGCGCTCCAGGCGAACAATTCCAGCCTGTCGGCGCAGGATCGCAGCGCCATTGCGACCCAGGCTACGCAGATTCAGGCCAGCCTCGTGGGGCTGGCCAATACCCAGGACGGCAACGGCGAATACCTGTTCGGCGGCTTCTCGAGCCAGACCCAGCCATTCACGCAGTCCGCCGTCGGCGCCACCTATAACGGCGATCAGGGCCAGCGTCAGGTGCAAATCGCGGCCGGTCAAACCGTTGCGGACGGCGACAGCGGCAATGCGGTGTTCAATCAAATCCCGACCGGGAACGGCACCTTCGCGGCCGCGCCCGCAGCTGCCAACACGGGGACCGGTGTGTTGGGCGCGACCACCGTGTCGCCCGCCGCCGGTGCCTATGACGGGGGCACGTACTCGATCAATTTCACGGCTCCCGGCACTTATGAGGTTCGCGATTCGGCCAATGCGCTGGTGACGTCCGGCACCTATACCGACGGGGATTCGATCAGCTGTCGCGGCGTGCAGGTCACGCTCAACGGCCAGCCCGCCGCCGGCGATTCGTTCAGCGTGGCGCCCAGCACCCATCAAAGCCTGTTCGCGACGGTGCAGAACATAGTGAGCGCGCTGCAGGTGGGCGGCAGCACCTCCCAGGCCACGGCGCAGCTCAACAATGCGATGGCGAGCGGTCTGAACAATATCGATCAGGCGCTCTCCAGCCTCTCGAACGTCCGCGCCAGCGTCGGCGCCCGGCTCAATTCGATCACCACGCAGCAGTCAGTGGCCGGCAGCCAGAAAATTCAGCTGCAGAGTTCCATTTCGTCGCTGCAGAGCCTGGACTATGCCAGTGCCATCACCACACTCGATCAGCAAAACACGACCTTGAGCGCGGCCCTGCAGGCGTACACCATCACCCAAGGGCTGTCGCTGTTCAAGTATCTTTAGGTGCCTAGTGGTGGTGCCCGCCCGCGCCGTGCACGTGGCCGTGCTCGAGCTCTTCCGTGGTCGCTTCGCGCACGCTCACGACTTCCACATCGAAATGTAAGGTCTGGTCGGCCAGCGGGTGATTGCCGTCGAGCGTCACCATGTCGCCGACCACCGCGGTGACCGTGAACAGCCGCACCCCAGCGTCGGTTTGCGCCTGGAATTGCATGCCTTTCTTGATCTCCCCACGACCCTGCATGGAGCGCTTCGGCACTCGCTGGATCAGGGCGGTGTCGCGTACGCCATAGCCATCGGCGGGAGCCACCGATACTGCGAGGGTGTCGCCGTCCTGCTTGCCCTCCAGCGCCTGCTCCAATCCCACGACCAGATTGCCGTGCCCTTGGATATAGGCCAGCGGTTCCGCGCCGGCTGAGCTGTCGATGACGGCGCCGTCATCGTCCTTGAGGGTGTAATGAATGA
>JANXZQ010000421.1 GCA_025355445.1 Gammaproteobacteria bacterium | reverse complement strand
CTACTTGCTGCGCCAGGTCGGTCACATCCGAGTATTTGCAGCTTTGGCCGCGGTGGCCTCGGTGGCAATTCTGGTCCAAGGCGGCTTCGTCAATCCGGTGGCCTGGGGCGCAATGCGCCTCGTGTCCGGCATGTGCTTCGCCGGTATCTACGTGGTGGCCGAGAGCTGGATCAACAATCGTGCGAGCCGCGCCAATCGCGGCCGATTGTTCGCCGTCTATATGCTGGTGTTGTACGGCGGCCTCGGCGCCGCGCAGTTTCTGCTCATCGTATCGAATCCACTGACCCCCATCCCGTTCATGCTGGTGTCGGTGCTCATCTCACTCGCCATGGTTCCAATCATGCTGTCGGCGCAGGCACTGCCGGAGCGCGCGCTGCCACGCAAGGTTCGTCTTCTGGAGCTGTATCGCAATTCACCGCTCGGCGTGGTCGGTGTAACGGTGTCGGGCATGATTTCAGCCGTCATTTTCTCCATGGGCCCGGTATACGCGCGGCTGCGCGGATTGGAGACCAGCGGTGTCGCCACGTTCATGGCAGTGAGCATTCTCGCCGCCGTGCTAACCCAGTACCCCGTGGGCCGCCTGTCGGATCGTATGGATCGGCGCACTGTGATTGCCATGGTGTGCAGCTTGGCGACGGTGGTCGCCGGCAGCATTGTCGCCTTTCCACAAATGCCGCATTTGGTGTTTCTGGCGCTCGCAGCCCTGTTCAGCGGACTGGTGCTGACGCTGTACTCGCTGTCCGTCTCACATGTGAACGACAAGCTCGAACCCGCGCAGATGGTGGCCGCGAGCAGCGCACTGTTGCTGATCAACGGAGTCGCCGCCGCCTTGGGGCCGATTCTCCTGGGCAGTCTGATAGCCGCCTTCGGACCGCCGGCATACTTTGCGACGCTGGCAACGCTTACCGGGGCACTTGCGATCTATGATTTGTGGCGGAAGTCTCGGCGCACGCCGGTGCCGCTCTCGCAAAAAGGCCCGTTCATCGGCGCACAGCCCCGGGCCTAGCGAGACCAGCGCCAAGACCCGGTTCCTCTCCCTGCTGCGGCAGGAATTGGCCCCGCTCGTGGCAAACTCTGAAAGCAATTCGCCCTTCAATGAGGCCTGCCGGAGGCGCGAGGCGAGCGCATGGCATACTGACGCCGGCAGCGCAGATTTCCTCTTCACCTGGAGTCCAGAACCGTGCCCAGCGCTTTGCAAGGCATTCCCGCAGTCGTCCTGCTACTGGCCGCGACGATACTCGAAGTAAGCGGCGACGCTGTCGTTCGCGTGGCTATGTACAACCATGTTGGCCTCGTTCGATTTGGGCTGTTGGTCGGAGGCGCGACTCTGCTATTCGGCTATGGGACCTTCCTAAATCTTGCGCCATTGCAGTTTGGGCAGGTGGTCGGTCTTTATATCGCAACGCTGTTCGTAGTCTGGCAGGTTATAAATTTCGTGGCCTTTCGAGCGCTACCCACACTGCCGATTGTTGTTGGTGGCTTACTGGTAGTAGCCGGCGGCGCAATCATCACGTTTTGGAAGCCGGCTTAGCGCACACACCAACTCGAGCCATGAACTTGAACCTGCGCAGCGTCGTCATTGTCGTTGCTGCCCTGAACCTAGCCTATTTCGGGGTAGAGGTTGCGGTGGCACTGGCCATCGGCTCCGTCTCACTCTTTGCGGACAGCATCGACTTCTTAGAGGATGCGTCGATCAATCTTCTGATTGCCCTCGCCCTCGGTTGGAGTGCTACCGGCAGAGCTCGCCTTGGAATGGCCCTCGCTGGCATCCTGCTGATACCAGGTCTCGCGACACTGTGGACAGCATGGGGGAAGTTCGTGGCGCCGATGCCACCGGCTGCGCTCCTGCTGTCGTTGGCCGGTCTGGGTGCCTTGGTGATCAACGTGTCGTGTGCTTTCATGCTGGCGCGATTCCGAACGCACGGCGGCAGTCTCACGCGAGCGGCCTTTCTTTCGGCCCGCAACGATACGGTAGCGAGCGTCGCGATAATCGTGGCTGGCATCGTTACGAGCTATACCCATTCCGGTTGGCCTGACTTTGTTGTCGGGCTTGGTATCGCAGCAATGAACGCCGATGCAGCACGAGAAGTCTGGCGCGCGGCTCGCGACGAACACCGGACTGCCGACTCTGAACGGACTTCGAGCTGACTGGCGTTCGGCACCGGGAGGTAAGGGCTGGTCTACGATGAACCCCATGAGCGAGAAACCCAGAGTCGTCGACGTAAGCGGGGTTGCGGAATCCTAGTGTCCTGAGTTAGGGAAACTCTGATTTACCGGTAGAGTCTGATACATCAACGACAACCACGCGAGCGGGAAGATGAAGCAGCAGACTCTGACGGGATTTGAACGGTATGCGAAATCCACGCGGCGAGCGCAGTTTCTCGCGGACATGCAA
>JANXZQ010000375.1 GCA_025355445.1 Gammaproteobacteria bacterium | reverse complement strand
CTCAGCAATCTCACCATGAACTACGATTTGGGGTGGGGAAGTTTGTTGTCGACCACCTCCTACATGCAGCGTCACGAGACCACACCGGATGATGAAGCCGAGGCTCTGGAATACAACATTCCTCAGGGGCAGTTCGTGCCGAGCGTGTATGCCCCCATCGTCACGACGCGCGAACTCACCGAAGAGGTGCGCCTCGCCTTCGCCCCGCAAGGCTGGCCTTTGAGCGGTGTGGTGGGCGGCTACTTCAACAATGCCAATCGTCACTACTACGTCAATTATGTGACCCCCGGCTACAATGCCTTGTTCGAGAACTCACCGACCTCGATCGCCTTTTTTGGTCCCGGCCCGTTGAGCGATACCAATTACTCGCAGCACGGCGACTACGCGCCCAAGCAGTACGCGGCATTCACCGAGCTCAATTATCAAATCAACAGTCAGTGGCGGGCCACCGCCGGCGTGCGCTGGTTTGAGCTCGAATACACCACCGTGCGCTACGAAGATGGCCTGAGCAATGGCGGTCCCTCGGTCTCTAATGGCAGTGCCAAGAACTCAGGGTTCAATCCCAAGGGCGAGATTTCCTATCAGGCCACCGACAATCAGCTGTACTACGTGAGTGCCTCCAAAGGCGTGCGCCCGGGCGGCGTCAATACCAGCAATCTGGCGCAAAAAGGCTGCGACCAGGATTACGGGCCGTATGGCCCGGACAGCCTGTGGAACTACGAAGCGGGGGCCAAGACCCGTTGGCTGAACGGCACGCTCACCGTCAATGCGGCCGCCTACTACATCAAATGGAGCGAGGTGCAGCAGGGCAGAACCTTGCCGTGTTCCTATCAAATCACCGAGAACGCCGGTGCGGCGACGGTGCGTGGCGCCGAGCTCGAGTTGCAAGGCGAGGCTGCCAGTAATCTGATCTTGAGCGCGGGCGTTGGCTATACCAAGGCCGTGCTCGCGACCGACGCTCCGTCCCTGGGCGGCGTGGCCGGCCAGCAGTTGGAAAACGTGCCGCGCTGGAACGGCAATGCATCGGCCAAATATTCGTTCACGCCTGTCGCCGGCTATGCGGGCTACGTGCGCGCGGATGTGCAATACGTCGGGGAATCGTATCCGGACTTCGATCGCACCAATCCGGCAACGTTTCAGCGGGCGTACGCCATTCTCGATGCGCGCGCCGCCATCACCCACAATAACTGGGAAGGCGAGCTGTTCGTCGACAATGTCTGCGATCGGCGCGCCGATCTGTCGAAGTTCATCTCCGATAATTACGATGCCTCGAATCGCACGCGCATGTTCACGAATCGGCCGCGCACCATCGGGATTTCGCTGCAACGGTCCTTCTAAGAATGCCGGCGCCCTCGTCAACCCTCCGTTGGTGCCGCGGCGGCAGCGAGTTGGCTCGCGCCGCTGCGGACCGCGTTGCGGCGCTGCTGGCAGGCAAGCCGGAGGCGGTCATCGCATTGCCCACGGGGCAGACACCGCTCGGACTGTATGCCGAGTTGGCGGCGCGAGTGGCGGCGAAGCGACTGTCGGCGGCGCAGGCGCGGTTCTTTGATTTGGATGACTACTTAGGCGTGAGCGTAAATCACCCCTTGAGCTATGCGCGTTTCTTGAGAGAGCATTTCTTGATGCCGGCCGGCGTGCCGGAGCAGCACATTCGGCTGTTGAGGGGCGACGCCGGTATCGAGGCGGAATGCCTCGACTACGAGGCGGCGATTGCGGCCGCCGGCGGCCTGGATTTGGTCATTCTGGGGCTTGGTACCAACGGGCACATCGGCTTCAATGAGCCCGGCAGCGACTGGTCGGCGCAAACGCATGTGGTCTCCTTGAGCCCCGAGACCCGCGCCACGCATGTAGCGCAAACTCAAGGCAAGTTTGCCATTCCGGAGTACGGCATCACCGTCGGTATAGCGACCATTGTCGCCGCCCGAGAAATTTTGCTGCTGGTGGCCGGCAGCGCCAAGGCGCGCGCGCTGGCCGCTTTTCGCCGTGGCATCCCGGATCCGCAGTGGCCGGTCACGGCCCTGCTGGCGCATCGCAATCTCACGGTTCTCGCCGACGCGGAATTGCAGCCGGCAGCCGCTGAGGGCGTCATGGCGCCGTACTAATCCGTGATTCATCTTAAGGCGAATAGAATTCAGTGGTGGGCGGCAGTCGCGCTGCTCGCGCTGTCCTCGTCGGGGAATGCCGCGGATTTTCGCCCCGCAGTGGATCGCTATCTGCAAGCGCAAATGCAGCGCCAGCACATTCCGGGTATTGCGCTTGCGGTGCTGAAGAACGGCGAACCGCTGTACGTCAAAGGATACGGTGCGGCCACGCTGGAACAGCCCGTGGCTGTCACCCCTCACACCGTCTTTCAACTGGGCTCCATCGGCAAGCAGTTCACCGCGGTCGCCGTCATGATGCTCGCCGACGAACACAAACTGAACTTGGATGACCCTGTTTCCAAGTACCTGCCGCAAGTGCCCGCCGGCTGGAACAAGGTCACTCTGCGGCTGATGCTCAATCATCAGGCGGGCATCCCTCAGTACACCACACAGCAGCGGCAGCGGCTCGATTTATCGCATGACTACAGCGACGCCGAACTCATTCAGCTCGCCATCAGTGAACCTTTGGACTTCGAGCCCGGCAGCGACGTGTCCTACAGCGACGTGGGTTATGTGCTGCTGGGGTTTGTGATCAACCGGGTGGCCGGTGAGTTCTACGGTGATTTTCTACAGCAGCGAATCTTCAAGCCCATGGGAATGACGCGCACGCGTGTCATTTCCGATGCGGACATCGTTGCCGGGCGCGCCAGTGGCTACGAGTTGCGTGACGATGGCAGCCTGCGCAATCAGAC
>JANXZQ010000370.1 GCA_025355445.1 Gammaproteobacteria bacterium | reverse complement strand
AGCGCGCGCTCGAGCTCGTCATTCGCCTGAGTGAAATCAAGCGCTCCGTCCATATAATAGAGCGCCAGTGCCCAGTGTCCCTCGGCCAGATTCGGGGTGAGCGCAATCGCTTTGCGCGCGTCCGCCTGCGCATGCTCATACATCTGGCGGACCTCCGGGCCCGACGCCTCATCCTCAGAGTATTCGAGCGAGACAGATCGGTTGGCGTACGCGAGCGCGTAGTTGGGATCTAGACCGATTGCATCCGTGTAGGCGGCGATCGCAGTTTGATAATCTTTGTAACCGTGCGCGGCATAGTGTGCCTTGCGGCCCCGCAGGTACGCATCGAACGCGGCGGCGGTATGCGTGCCGCCAAGCTCGACCTTCGTCGCCTCCTCCCCGAGCAGGCTCACTTTGAGGGCGCCCGCAACGGCGGTGGCGATCTCGGTCTCGAGCTTCAGCACATCCCCTAGGTCCCGATCGTAGGTGTGCGACCAGAGATGAAACCCAGTGTCCGCATTGATCAGCTGCGCGGTGATGCGCACCGTATTACCGGAGCGGCGCACGCTCCCCTCAAGCACGGCGGCTACATTGAGTTTATGGGCAATCGTACCGATGTCGGTGTTCGTCCCCTTGAAGGAAAACGCCGAAGTGCGCGCCGCGACCTGAAGCTCGCTGATCTCGGCCAGGGAGTTCAGGAGCTCCTCGGTGAGCCCGTCGGAGAAATACTCCTGCTCCTTATCCCCGCTCATGTTCACAAAGGGCAGCACCGCCACCGAGTGGGCAGGCGGAGCGAAGGTGGTCGATTTAGTGGTCCAGGGCTTCTCGATAAGCAGGTATGCAGCGATCCCTACAAGCACGATGGCGGCCACCACTCCAGGAATTAGAAGCGAGCGCTTCTTCGGCGCCGTGATCGGTCTGGGGGATGCTGTTGCGCCAGACTCTCCCGAAATTAGCTTCTGGATGCGGGCTACGAAAGCGGGTGGTGTCTCACCACCGGGTAAACGCGTCCACTGCACCTCCCGGAAGCGATCCGGCACGTCAGTGCGCGCGTCACTCGTGTCGTCGATGACGACTGGAACCAGGAACGCTACGCGCTCGGACATGTCGTGCGTCCGGTCAACCGCCAGCTTCCACTCCCTGCGGAAATACCCCTCCGGCCTGGCGTCGGTCTGCGCAGAGATCACTGGGACGAACAGCCGGCAATCGTGGATATGTTGGCGGATGGATCGGTCCCATGCGTCTCCGCCCCGGAGCTCGCTCTTGTCGAACCAAACTTCAATTCCGGCAGTTTTTAGGGCTTCCGCAATGCGTGCCGCCGCCTCCGAGTCCTCCGAAGCGTAGCTTAGGAATACGGCCTTAGACTCCCCTGCCATCCCTGCGCGCCCCCGTCTTGCCCCTTGGGTGGCAGCTTACCCGATCCACGGGAATGCAAGTGCTTCGGCTAATAAAGTCTGGCGTAGGAGCTGGGACGTGCACGTTCTGAAAAGGCGGACCGCAAGAGGCTTTCGGGCTTACACCATCAATTCACTTGAATCACCGGTCAGAGGGAGTCTAAAACCCTTTCTTCGCGGCCCACAGCTTCAGGCACGGACTTCCAGCGCGGAACTGCTATGCCGCCCCTGGTCGCCCTTGCGAGACTCGGTCGTAATTGTCGGCTTCCAAAACGAGGGTTCATCAATGTCAGCAGCCATCGGTTACGTCCGGGTAAGCACGAAGCTACAAGGGCGCTCGGGAGTAGGCCTGGCCGCGCAACGCGAAGAAATCGAGCGTTTCGCAGTTCAGCAAGGGTTGAAAATCGGGTCGTGGTACCAGGACATTCAAACGGGCGGTGGCGCGGATGCACTAATCCTGCGCCCCGGCCTGGCGCAGGCCTTGAAGGACGCCAAGTCCCGAAAGTGCCCACTGATCGTTGCCAAGCTGGATCGACTGTCTCGAAACGTCCATTTCATCAGTGGACTCATGGAACATCGCGTTCATTTCATGGTCGCCGCGTTGGGAAAGGATTGTGACGAATTCACGCTGCACATTTACGCATCACTCGCCGAGCAAGAACGCAGAATGATTTCGCAACGCAATAAAGCGGCCGCGGCTGTCCTGAAGCGCGCAGGGAAGAAGCTTGGGGTGCTGCGGTGGCCCAAAAAGAAACGGCAATGGATTCAAGCTCAGGCACATGCCGGGAAGCGTCGAGCTGCTATGGAGCGAGCTGAGAATTACCGCGGCCACATCGAGTGGGCATTTCGGCAGCCGGGCGAGTATGGACGAGCCATCTCGTGCATGGCAGCGGCAAAGCAGTTGAATGATCGCAGTATCCCTTCACCGATGGGAACGATGTGGTCTGGAACTCA
>JANXZQ010000351.1 GCA_025355445.1 Gammaproteobacteria bacterium | reverse complement strand
TATGGGCCGACGATGGCGCCGGTGGGGCAGGCGGGGATGCAGGCGCTGCAACTGCCGCAATGTGCGGTGCTCGATTGCTCTTCGGGCAACGCGAGGTCCAAGTAAATCTCGCCCAGGAAGAAATACGAGCCCGCGTCGCGGTCGATCAAATTGGTGTGCTTGCCGATCCAGCCTAGGCCGGCGTTGCGCGCCAGGGCCTTTTCCAATACCGGCGCGCTGTCCGTGAACACACGGTGGCCAAAGGACCCCACCGCGCCCCGTATCCGGTCACAGAGCTGCTGCAAACGCATGCGCATGAGCTTGTGATAGTCGCGGCCCAGGGCGTAGCGCGAAACATAGCCCAGGCTCGAGTCGGCGAGGGTGGCCTCGGCATCGGCGGCATTCTTCGGCCAGTAATCCATGCGCACGCTGATGCAGCTCACCGTTCCCGGGAGTAGTTCCGCGGGGCGGCTGCGCTTCACGCCATGGCGTGCCATATAGGCCATTTCGCCGTTGAAACCAGCGCTCAGCCAGTCTAGGAGATGCGCCTCATCGCGCGCCAAATCGATGTTCGCCACCCCGAGTCTGGCAAAGCCTAATTCCTTGCTCCAGCGCTGCAAGTCGGCGAGCAGCGACTCAGGGTCCAAGAGGGTGGTGGGAGCGTCCGTGGGGTGCATCCCGCTAAGGCTACGTGTGCGGCCCGTATAATGTCTAACGCATGCCTCCCCCCTCCATGGATTTTGACCTGGCCGACAGCGGCAGCACCGAAGCGCTGGGGCAGGCGTTGGCGCATGCATTGCCGGGTGTGGCGGGCGGCGCAGTCGTGTACCTGCAGGGTGAACTGGGGGCGGGTAAGACCACCTGCGTGCGTGGTTTGCTGCGAACTCTAGGGGTGATGGGGTTGGTACGCAGCCCGACCTACACTCTGGTTGAGACCTATGTTCTGCCGAACCTCACCTGCGTGCACGTGGACCTGTATCGCCTGCAATCCCTTACCGAAGTGGATGAGTTGGGACTGCGCGATTGGGTGGGGCCTGCCAGTCTGTTATTGGTCGAATGGCCGGAGCGGGGCGGCGGTCATTTACCTCCCGCCGATTTGGATTTGACCCTGCTGTATGCCGGCGATGCGCGGCGAGCGCGCCTTCTGGCGACGACGCCGCTGGGCGTTCGATGGCAGGAGAACTTGGGACGTGACAGTAGCTTAAGTGTCTATGTCTCTAATTTAACTTGAAAAATAATCAGCATAGGCGTTAACTTAATGTCCTATGAGGTCGTTTGTCTCGCGGTTGGCTTGGGCGGGGTTGCTGGCGACGGCGCTGGGGCTGCCGGCGCATGCCGTCGATGTGCGGGCCGTTCGTTTGTGGGCCGGCCCCGATAGCACCCGGGTGGTCCTGGATTTATCGGGGAGTGCCCAGCACAGCCTGCAGGTATTGAAGAATCCTGACCGCGTCGTCCTCGATGTTGTCGGAGCGCGGCTGGGCCGCGGCGTGCGCACCGCGCAGAGCGGCGCCGGCGCCGTGAAACAGGTACGCATGGCGCGGCGGTCATCGGGCGAACTGCGCATCGTGCTCGACCTCACTCGGCCGATCCAGGCGAAGAGTTTCCTGGCGGCGCCCAATCACCGCTACGGCTATCGATTGGTCATTGATTTTGGATCGAATCAGGGTGTGGACACGCCCGTCAAAGTAGAGCATGCGCCGCCCGATGCGCGCGATCTCATCATCGCCATCGACGCCGGTCATGGCGGCGAAGATCCCGGCGCCATCGGACAAAACGGCACGCGCGAAAAGGACGTGGTGCTCGCCATCGCCCGTGAACTGTCGCTCAAGATCAATGCCGAGCCGGGCATGAAGGCCGCGCTGACCCGCAACGGCGACTACTTCGTGCCGCTGCGCGATCGGATGCGGCGCGCCCGCGTACAACAAGCGGATCTTTTCGTTTCCATCCACGCCGACTCGATTCGCGACCGCCGCGTCGACGGCTCCTCAGTGTACATCCTGTCGCAGCGGGGTGCGACCGACGAAGCTTCGCGTTGGCTGGCCGAGCGTGAAAACGCATCCGATCTGATCGGCGGCGTGTCGCTCGACGATAAGGATGATGTGCTGGCTTCGGTGTTGTTGGATTTGTCGCAGTCGGCTTCGTTGAGCGCCAGCCAAGTGGCGGCGGAGCGCGTGCTTCGGCAATTGAATCGCGTCGGTGAAGTCCGCAAGCCGCAAGTGCAGCAGGCACGCTTCATGGTGCTCAAATCGCCGGACATACCGTCGATGCTGGTGGAGACGGCCTATATCTCCAATCCGCAGGAAGAGCAGCGGCTGCGGGGGCAGCCGCATCAAGCCAAGCTGGCCGGTGCCATCCATCAGGGTGTGCACGATTATTTCTATGCCAATCCGCCGGCGGGCACGCGGGTGGCGCAGCTCGCGGCCGGCGCGGCGCCGCGGGCAGCGATGGCCGGGACAGCCGACTCCGGAATGTAGCGGCGATCGCGGGATCTTCGGATGTGCGAAAATACGCGCAAACGAGGCCAGCTTGCCCATTCAACTCCTTTCCGATGCTCTCATCAGTCAAATCGCTGCCGGCGAGGTAATCGAGCGGCCGGCATCCGTGGTGAAGGAGTTGGTGGAGAACGCACTCGACGCTGCCTCCACGCGTATCGAGGTGGAGCTGGAACGCGGCGGTTGCGGTTTGATCCGGGTACGCGACGACGGCGTGGGCATCGCGCCGCAGGAGATCGCGCTGGCGCTGTCGCGGCACGCCACCAGCAAAATCGCCTCCCTGGATGACCTGGAACGTGTCGCCACGCTGGGGTTTCGCGGCGAGGCGCTGCCGAGCATTGCCTCGGTGTCGCGGCTCTCGCTGGTATCACGTTCGGCGAGCGCCGCGCATGCTTGGGTGTTGGACGCCCGCGACGGCGTGCTCACGCCGCCGGCGCCCGCATCGCATCCGCTCGGCACCAGCGTCGAGGTGCGGGATTTGTTTTTCAATGTGCCGGCGCGGCGTAAATTTCTGCGCACCGAGGCCACCGAGTACCAGCATATCGTGCGCATGCTGGAACGCCTGGCGCTGTCGCGCTTCGCGACCGCTTTTTCGCTGGTGCACAACGGCAAGGCGGTATGGTCGCTGGCGGCGGCGCATTCGGCGGCGGAGCGCCTGGCCCGGGTGGCAAGAATATGCGGCGAGGATTTCGCCGGCCACGTCATTGAATTGAAGCACGACACGGAAAGCCTGCGCTTGTCCGGATGGCTGGCCCTGCCGACCTTCTCGCGCAGCCAGTCGGACTTGCAATTCGTCTTTCTCAACGGGCGCTATGTGCGCGACAAGCTGCTGGCGGGAGCAGTGCGCCTCGCCTACCAAGACGTAATGTTCCACGGCCGCTTTTCCGCGTACCTGCTGTACTTGGAATTGGACAGCACCCAAGTCGACGTCAACGCGCACCCGCAAAAATTGGAAGTGCGATTTCGCGACTCGCGGCGGATTCATGATTTCGTATTTCGTACCCTGGAGCGAGTGCTGGCCGAGACGCGGCCCAGCGCCGCATCGGCGGGCAGCGCGCCCCTCGATTGGCTGACGGGCAGTGCCCGTTTCAAGGGCGTTGCGCCGCCGAACCAAGCGCGCTTTACGCTGCCCGAGGGCCAAGGGCTGCGCGCGGGTGAGGATGCGTATCGCGGCCATGTGGCGCTCGCGGCCCTTGGCGCCGGCCAAGGCACGGGGGTTCGCGAAGCGCCGGGCGTCGCCACGCCGGGCGCCGATGCGCCCTTGGGCTACGCCCTTGCGCAGCTGCACGGGGTATACATCTTGGCGCAGACCGCCGACGGCGTGGTGCTGGTGGATATGCACGCGGCGCATGAGCGCGTGATGTACGAGCGGATGAAAAAATTGCTGGCGGGCGAGACCGCGCAACAGCAACTGCTCATGCCGCAGATTCTGCATGTGACTCCGGCACAGGCGGAAGCGGCCGAAGGGCATTCGCAGGAATTTGCGGCCCTAGGCTTCGGATTGTCGCGGCTCGCACCCGATCAATTGGCGCTGCGGGCGATCCCCAGTTTGTTGGCGGGCCGCGATCCGGCCGGGATTGTGCGCGACGTTTTATCGGATTTATTGGAGCAGGGGCATTCGCGGCGGGTCGAGGAGTCGATCAACCACTTGCTGGGCACGATGGCTTGTCACGCGGCGGTGCGGGCGCAGCGCAACTTGAGCCTGCCGGAAATGAATGCCTTGCTGCGTGAAATGGAAGGCACTGAGCGCGCCGACCAGTGCAATCATGGGCGCCCGACCTGGGTGCGCTTGACGATGACCGAACTCGATCGGCTGTTCTTGCGCGGGCGATGACGCGCCGGGCGATCTTGTTGATGGGCCCGACCGGAGCGGGAAAATCCGACCTCGCCCTGCAACTGGCCGAAGCGCTGCCGCTGGAGATCATCAGTGTGGATTCGGCGCTGGTCTATCGGGGAATGGATATCGGTACCGCCAAGCCCAGCGCCGCCATGCGCGCGCGCGCCGCCCACCACTTGATGGACATTCGCGATCCCGCCGAGAGTTATTCGGCGGGGGAGTTCACGCGCGACGCCCTGGGTGCCATGCAGGATATTTGGCGGCGTGGACGGCAACCGTTGCTGGTGGGCGGCACCATGCTTTACTTCCACGCCCTGACGCACGGCATTGCCCAACTCCCGGCGGCAAACGACGAGGTGCGGGCGGCCATCGAGAAGCAGGCGAAAGCGTCCGGCTGGGCGGCCCTACACCGGGAGCTCGGACAGGTCGATCCGGCGGCGGCGGCGCGTATCCATGCCAACGATCCGCAGCGTATCCAGCGCGCCCTGGAAGTCTACCGGCTCACCGGCAGCACCATCACCGGATTGCAACAAAAGCGTGTGTCGGTGTTCAACGACGTCAATGTGACGGAATTTATCGCCGCACCCCTTGAACGGCGCGAATTGCACACCAGACTCGAATTGCGCTTCGGCGCGATGCTCAGCGCAGGATTGCTCGACGAGGTGCGCGCGCTTTACGAAAGAAGCGATCTGACTGCGGAACATCCGTCGATGCGTGCGGTCGGATATCGACAGCTATGGCGACATTTAGCGGGACAGGGCTCATTGGACGAAGCAGGCACTCAAGCGATTGTGGCGACGCGGCAACTGGCGAAACGGCAGTTGACCTGGCTGCGGCGTCGCGAGTTTGCGCAATGGTTCGATTCCATGCACCCCGAGGTAGCAGGGACGATGATACGCGCACTGTTGAAGTGCGGATTCCCCGCAAGGTCCGATGTAACGCCGCAAGGGACGCTGTGCTAGCATGATGGTGTATGTGCCTGGCGCCGCAGGGAAGTGGTTCGACAGTACAATTGACACTAAAAAACAAGGAGCTTCACCCATGGCCCGTGGCCAGTCACTGCAGGATCCATTTCTCAATGCCCTGCGCAAAGAACGGGTGCCCGTCTCAATTTAT
>JANXZQ010000306.1 GCA_025355445.1 Gammaproteobacteria bacterium | reverse complement strand
CATGGGCTACCGGCTCGGCACCTCGCAGGTGTACACCCAAGGACAGGCGAGGCCGATGGTGGGCTTCAAGCAGCGCGCGCTACAGGAGCATGCCGACGCGTTGTGGATCATCCGCACCCACTCCAGCGAGAACGAGTCGCGGATCGACGAGGTACTGACGTCACTGCGCTTCGGCCTGCCTACTTGTCCGTTCGTTCCCCGCAAGGGCAAGGACGTGGACACATTGGTCGCCGCCGAACGGCTCCTGGAAGAGGTGGGTCTGGACATGGACAGGCCACACCACCTGCCGCAGGGTCGCAATTCCAACCGTCGCAACATCGTCATAACGCTGTGCGGCGACCGGCTGGGCGGCACACCGCGTGGCGGTACACCGATGCACCGTATTTCCGTGGTGGGCATGTCGCCCAAGGACCGTGCCGTTCTTGAAGTCATGGGCCTAAGCGTGCGCGCCGCCAAGGCGCATGGCGGAAGCTGGCGGTTCGAGACCGTTCGCGCGGACTTCGGCGAACTGATGTCGATTGCCCGTGCCATCCGCGAGCGGCTCGATGGCCGCTATGTTCTTAAGGGTCATATGCTGGAGAAGTCGCTGCCTTTCGTCACGGCGGCCAGCATCCGCTCCGGCATGGTCATGGTGGTCGACTCCGGCCGCTTCGATGTGGTCGAGCGCATCGAGTACGAATCCTGCGCTACCGAGGTCTACGATCTCAATATCGAGCGGACTCATAACTTCATTGCGGGCGGCATCGTCACGCACAATTCAATCTACCGCTGGCGCGGCGCACGCGTCGAAAACCTGCAGCAGTTTCGCCGCGACTTCCCAAAGGCCGTGCTTTACAAGCTGGAGCAGAACTACCGCTCCACCGGCAACATCCTCAAAGCGGCAAATGCGCTGATCTCCAACAATGGCGGCCGGCTCGGCAAGACCCTGTGGACCAGCGGCGTGGATGGCGAGCACGTCAAGCTGTATGCCGCTTTCAATGAGCGCGACGAAGCCGATTTCGTGGTGAACCGGATCCGCGAATGGGTCGCGCACGGCGGCGCACGCCGTGAGGCAGCGGTGCTGTATCGATCGAACGCACAATCGCGTGTCTTCGAAGAGGCATTCTTGAACGCGCGCATGCCTTATCGCGTGTACGGCGGCCTGCGATTCTTCGAACGCGCGGAAATCAAGGATACCCTGGCGTATCTGCGACTCATTGCCAGCCGGGCGGACGACAACTCCTTCGAGCGCGTGGTCAATCTGCCGGTGCGCGGCATCGGTGCAAAAACCATGGACACCGTGCGCGACTATGCGCGAACGCACTCGACATCGCTCTGGATGAGCGCGGCGGCCAGTATGCAGGGTGCCCTGCCGCAGAGGGCAACTCTGGCGCTGCAGGTTTTTATGTCCCTGATAGACAAGCTGGCGCAGGAAGTTCAGGGCTTGGAGTTGCATGAACAAGTGGATCATGTGATTCAAATGAGCGGGCTCATCGAGCATTACAAGAAGGAGAAAGGCGAGCGGGGCGAAGGCAGGGTCGAGAACTTGCTCGAACTCGTAAGCGCGGCTCGCGGCTTTTCGCCGGAGACCGACGCCGAAAACGAACTCACGCCGCTCGATTCCTTTCTTTCGCATGCCGTGTTGGAATCCGGCGAAGGCCAGGCCGACCCCTATGACGACTGCGTGCAGATGATGACCCTGCATTCGGCCAAGGGCTTGGAGTTTCCCGTGGTGTTTCTGGCGGGCATGGAGGATGGCCTATTTCCGCATCAGCGTTCGGTGGCGGATCTAGCCGGCCTCGAGGAGGAGCGGCGTCTTGCCTATGTGGGAATGACTCGAGCTATGAAGCAGCTCTATATCACTTATGCCGAACAGCGCCGGCTCTACGGGGTGGATACCTACGGTCAGCCGTCGCGCTTCATCACCGAGTTGCCGGCGGATCTGGTCGAGGAAATACGGCCGCGACTGCAGGTGTCGAGGCCGGTATTCATCAGGCGTTCGAGCTCCCTCGAGGAGACGCCCGGTCAGAACATGCGCACGGGCAGCCGGGTCCGGCATTCGAAGTTCGGCGACGGGGTGGTGCTCAACTTCGAGGGCAATGGACCGCATGCCCGAATCCAGGTCAATTTCGAGAGTCAGGGCACGAAATGGCTGATGCTGTCATACGCCAATCTCGTTCGTGTAGAGTAACCTTACGCTGTGAAAATCATCATTTTAGGCGCAGGTCAGGTCGGCCGCACGGCGGCATATCACCTCTCGAGGGAAGAGGCGAACGACGTCACCGTCATCGACAGTAACGAGGAGATCTTGCGGGATCTGCAGGACCGCCTCGACATACGCACCGTGAACGGGAATGCCGCGAGCCCCCGCGTGCTCGAGGCGGCTGGGATCGCCGCCACCGACATTCTCGTGGCGCTGACCAACAGCGACGAGGTCAACATGCTGGCGTGCCACATCGCGTGGACTCTGTACCGCACGCCGAAGAAAATCGCCCGTGTGCGCTCCGCCGACTTCACGGAACGCGACAAGCTGTTCGGCGAGAACGCGGTGGCAGTGGACGTCTGGATCAGCCCCGAGCAGCTGGTCACCGAGTATGTGGCACGCCTCATCCGCTATCCCGGTGCGCTGCAGGTGCTGGATTTTGCCGACGGGCGGGTGCGCCTGGTGGGTATCCGCGCGCTGCAGGGCGGTCCTTTGGTGGGCCAGGCGCTGCGCACCCTGCGCGAGCACATCCCGACGGCCGACGCCCGCGTCGCCGCCATTTATCGAGCCGGCAAAAGCATCAAGCCGGAGGGCGACACTATCATCGCCGATGGGGATGAAGTATTTTTCCTGGCAGCGCGCGAGAATATCCGGGTGGTCATGAAAGAGATGCGGCGCGAGGAAGCGCCGGCGAAGCGCGTGGTCATTGCGGGCGGCGGCAACATCGGCGTTCGTCTTGCGAGCGAATTGGAAGACAAGAATCAGGTCAAGCTCATCGAGCGCGACGGCAAGCGCGCGCGCAAGGTTTCCGAGCAATTGAAGAGCACCACCGTGCTGCACGGCGACGCGGCCGACGAGGAATTGCTGCTCGAAGAGAACATCGACAGCGCCGACGTGTTCGCCGCGCTGACGAACTCAGAGGAGGCGAATATCCTTTCGGCCATGCTGGCCAAGCGCTTGGGCGCGCACAAGGTCATGGCCTTGATCAACAAGCCATCCTACGCAGAACTCATCGAGAGCGGCTCCATCGACGTCGCCATCTCACCGCAAACCGTCACCATCGGTTCGCTGCTGGCCCACGTACGGCGCGGCGACGTGGTGCGGGTGCACTCGTTGCGGCGCGGCGCGGCGGAGGCACTGGAGGTGGTGGTGCACGGCGACGCCGATAGCTCCAAGGTCATCGGCCGCCGCATCGAAGATATCGCGCTGCCCGAGGGCACCACTCTGGGGGCCGTGGTCCGCGGCGAAGATGTCATTATTGCGCACCACGACACCACGGTGCAGCCAGACGATCACTTGATCCTATTCCTGACGGATCGGCGTCATATCGAAGCCGTCGAAAAACTATTTCAAGGCTCCGCCTCCTTCTTGTGAAAGACATTTTACTGCCGGTTGCGCACGTCTTTTCCCTGGTCATGATGGTGTTTGCCGTGACCATGCTCGCGCCGCTGGTCATGGCCGTCTGGGGCCTGGACCCAGCGCTCTGGTCATTCGTCATCTCGGCATTCGCGACCTTCCTGATCGGCGCATTGCTATGGCTGGCGACGCGGCGCTTCAAGCGCGAGCTCAAAACGCGGGACGGCTTGATGCTGGTGGCGCTGACCTGGGTCGCACTGCCCGCGGTCGCCGGCTTTCCGCTGTGGCATTTCCTGCCCATTAATTTCACCGATGCCTATTTCGAAGCCACCTCGGGCCTGACCACCACCGGCGGCACGGTGCTGTCGGGGCTAGAATATCTGCCGCGCTCGATCAATTTGTGGCGGCACTTGCTGAGCTGGCTCGGCGGCATGGGCATCATCGTGCTGGCCGTGGCCATCCTGCCCATGCTGGGCGTTGGCGGCATGCAGATTTATCGCGCCGAAATGCCGGGCCCGATGAAGGACAGCAAGCTCACGCCGCGCATTGG
>JANXZQ010000253.1 GCA_025355445.1 Gammaproteobacteria bacterium | reverse complement strand
CGATCGTGCTGCGCCGGATCTATGGCCATGACCAGACCGCTCTTCAAGCCGAAAAATAGCCTTTCGCCGCCGTCCGACAGTGCTCCCAGCATGATGCCGGATCCTAAGTCGGCGTCCGGACCGGAGTTCTTGGGACAAGTGTCGATGCCCACCATGCAGCCCACATTCCACGCGTCGCCGGCGACAACCTGCCAAGTCCACTTGATGTGCCCGGTCTTCAGATCGAGCGCCACCACCGCGTTGCTGCGATCATCGGCCGGGCCGGTGTAATTGTTGCCGGTGCCGACGTACAGCAGACCGCGCTTCTCATCCACCGTCGGTGAATTCCAGATGGCCGCGCCCGAGGGGGCGAATACCTTCGCGCCCTCGCGGGTTATGCCGCGCTGTTGCGGCACCTCGTCGATCATGTAGCGCTGCCAAAGACGCCGGCCTGACGCCGCATCGAACGCGACCACGCTGCCGCGAAACGTGCAGCAGGAATACGTGGGGTCCACGGTGGCTTCCTCGAGCGAGGACACCGGGACGTAGAGCGTGCCCTTATGAAAAGTCGGCGACCCCGTGACGGTGGCACTGGGATGATCGTCGACCCGTTGCCGCCACAGCTCACGGCCGGTGACTGCATCGAGCGCGTATACCCGGCCGATCAAATCGCCGAAGAAAGCTCGTTTAGATTCGCCCTGATGCGCGGGTACCACGATGGGAGTACGCACCTCGGCAGTGGTCTCGAATGTCCAGCGGACGCAGCCGGTTTTTGCATCCAGCGCATAGACGCTGCCGCTTTGACTTCCTACATACAGTGCCCCATAGGCGAACGTCGGCTGCGAGCGTGCGCGCACCGAAGCGGGGTACGAAAATGCCCATTTGACCTTTAAACGGGGGATGTCCGCCGGCGCGAGGCGCGCGGCTGCGGCGGGCACGAAATGGTCATTGCCGAGCTCAAAACCCCAGCCCACGATGTCGGGCTCGCGCGCAACATCGAAATGCAGCGCCGCTCCGGCGCAATTCGCTGCGGTCGGCGGCTTGGGCGCGCCGAAGGGCAGGCCGGACAAGTACTCAGCGACGTGCCTCTCGTCCTCATCGCTCAAGCCCGCGGTCTGCGTGCGCATGATGCCCACCGACAGCGCGCGATAAATTGCTTCGGGCGTCATCAACTCGACGAAGGTTCGCGACGGTGCCTTGGCGATCTGCCCTTCATGACAATGCTGGCAACGCTGGTGGTAGATTGCCGCTCCCGGCATTTTCTCACGGTCGATGCCGGTTTTGGACGGATCCATTTTCTGCCTGAGGGCGCTCAGGTCGTCCGGGGCCGGGGTCTGGGCCGCAGCAACTGGAACGGCCGCGCTGCAGAGCAATAGAAAAAGTATGGATTTTCGCACCCCAATCCTCCATTTATTGACGCCTGCCTGAGTGCGGGCATTATCGCACTCTGTAAACAAACATTCATGCTTGTTTTTTTGTGGAACGGCGCGTAGCTTGGCTGGAGCGGCAACCGGAGGTGGCACTTGGATTTCTCTCTGAGCGATGAACAGCGGGCATTGCAGTCCGCTGCGCGGGAATACGCGCAGAAGCGCCTGCCGGCGCTGGCGCAAGAAATCGAGGAGAGCGGCGCGCCGCCTTCGCACGCTTTGATCAAGGAGTACGCGAGTCACGGCTTTCTCGGCATCAACATTCCCGAGGCGCTGGGCGGGCTAGGGCTCGGGAATCTCGAGGCACTGATCGTGCTCGAGGAATTCGCCAAGATCTCATCCGCTGTAGCATTCCCGGTATTCGAGTCGTGCGTGGGCCCGGTGCGGGCCATCGAGCGCTTTGCCGGCGCCGAGCTGAAATCACGGGTCGTGCCCGGCGTTTGCAGCGGTGACAAGGTGGTGGCCATCTCGATGTCCGAACCGGCCGCAGGTTCAGCGTTGACGGATTTGACCACCCGCGCCGAATTGCGCGGAGAGCAAATCGTCATCAACGGCACCAAACGCTGGTGCTCCGGCGGCGGCCATGCCGACGGCTATGTCGTGTACTGCCGGATGTCCGAGGAGCTGGGTGCCAAGGGCATCGGGGCTGTGTATGTCGAGAAAGAGGCACCGGGCTTAAGCTTCGGCAAGCAGGAAAGCCTGATGGGTTTCCGCGGCGTGCCATCGTCGGATTTGTATTTCGACAACTGCATAGTTTCCGCCGCCAACATCATCGTACCGGCGGGTGGATTCAAGCGTTTGATGGAGGCGTTCGATCTGGAGCGCTGCGGCAACGCCACCATGGCGCTCGCTCAGGCGAGCGGCGCGCTCGAGGAAGTGGTTCAGTACGTGCAGGAGCGGCAACAGTTCGGCCGGGCAATCGTGGAATTTCAGGCGGTGCAGCTGCGGCTCGCGGAGATGCGCATCAAAGTGGATGCCGCAAGACTGCTGATCTGGCGGGCAGCTTGCAATGCGCAGGCCGGCATGCCGAGCATACTCGAGTCGTCCGTGGCGAAATGCTTCGCCAATGAAATCGCGCGCGAAGTGACGGGGCACGCAGTGCAGCTCATGGGCGGCTACGGCTACTCACGGGAGTACCCGATGGAACGCCGCCTGCGGGATGCCTGGGGCTGGGGCATTGCGGGCGGCGCCATCGACATTCAAAAGGTGAATATCGCCGCCGCGATGGTCGGCAGGCGTTTCGATCAACGCGGCCGCGCATGATGGACGGCTCGAAAACAAACAATCATGAATGTTTGTTTAATGTAAGAAAGGCACTTATACTTTAGCCGCCGGAAGGCGCCGCCGGCGCCGCTTGAGCGGAAGGAGCGAGCGAATGGATCTGGGATTACGGGGCAAAAGAGCGATCGTCACGGGTGCGACCAAGGGGATCGGCCGCGGCGTAGTCGAGTTGCTGGTCGCGGAGGGCGCTCATGTGGGTTTCTGCGCGCGCACGGCGGATGAAGTGGCGGAAGCCGTCGAGTCGATCAAGCGCCCGGACGTCAATGTATTCGGCGAAGCAGTCAATGTGCGCGATGGCGAGGCCTACAAGGCGTGGCTGGATCGTGCGGTGACCGCGCTCGGCGGCTGCGACATATTCATCCCCGGCGTGAGCGGCGGCGCTGCAATGGACAGCGAAAAGAACTGGGTGCGGAATTTCGAAATAGACATGCTGCATACCGTGCGCGGGTGCGAGGCCCTGATGCCGCATCTGGAAAAGTCCGGCACCGGATCCATCGTCATTATTGGTTCGACCAACGCTGTGGAGACTTTTGCGGCGCCGATGGCCTACAACGCCATCAAGGCGGGACTGATCACCTACGCAAAGCAGCTGTCGCAGTACGTCGGCAAGAAACTGGTGAGGGTGAACGCGGTGTCGCCAGGCCCGATTTATTTCGAAGGCGGCGCCTGGGAGATGATCAAAGGGACCCAGCCCAAGTTCTACGATTGGGCAATCAAGCAAGTCCCTTCCGGGAAACTCGGCACGGTCGAGGAAATCGCGCGCGTGATCGTGTTCATCGCGAGCCCCGCCGCGAGTCTCATCACCGGTGCGAACGTCGTTGCGGACAACGGCTTCACCAAGCGCGTGCAATTGTGACGAAAACCGCTCAGGCACCGCGTCGACGGTAAATCCCATGGCAGCTGCGCCCATCAACGCCTATCTCGTTTGCGGCGGCCTGTATCACGATATGGACTATGCACGGCTCGAACTGCTCAAGCTGCTGGGCGAGCATGAGCGCATCAGAGTGCGGGTGGCCGAGGACTACCGTGACAAGAGTGCAATTGCCGCGGCGGATTTCCTGGTGACCTATACCTGCGACGTGATACCCGATGCGGCCCAGCTCGAGTCGCTGCAAGCCTTCTTGTCGGCCGGCGGCCGCTGGATCGCGCTGCATGGCACGAATTCGGTGCTGAAGTTTCTCAAAGGTCGCGGTTGGGACGCGCCTCGAACCACGCCGGAATTCATGGCGATGCTGGGCAGCCAGTTCCTCGCGCATCCGCCGATTGAGCCCTACTTGGTCGAAGTCAGTGATCCCTCGCATCCATTGGTCGCTGGGCTCGACGCCTTCGAGGCCGATGATGAGCTGTACCTGTGCCAGTATCACGGTGAGAGCCATGCGCTGCTGCATACCCGCTATCGCGGCGAAGCACCCGGATTCGTCGCGCGCTATTGGCCGGGCGCCGTTGCGCCGGGCGGCGCGGCGGCGGCGGCGCGAGATGAGGAGGATCAATTCAGCGAGCGTCAGCTGGTGATGTACCTGCATCCGCATGGCGCGGGTGAAGTGCTGTATTGCACTTTGGGTCACTGTCGCGGCAAGTACGATATGCGACCGATGATGGCCGAATATCCTGCGGTGGAGCGGGGCAGTTGGAAATTGCCCGTGTATCACGAGCTGCTGCGCCGAGGCATCCGTTGGGCAGCCCGCCTGCCCGATTAGAGGAGCAAAATGCCGAAGGACACCCCCACTCGGAATAGTCAACCGTCCGCCGTTCCCCCTCCCGGCGACGATCTGCACGCGCGCTCTAGGTCGCCCGCTTTCACACCCGTGCCTCGTGTCAAGCCGGGCGCGGACGGGCGCTCCGGCGTGTTGCCGGGGACTCCGCATACCAAGGAGCCGGATCCGCAACTCGGCAACGATATCATCGATCAGCGCCGCTATACGTCACCGGAATTCATGCGCCTCGAGTGGGAACGGCTATGGACAAAGGTTTGGCTCGTCGCGGGCCGCGCCCTCGACATGCCGGATCCAGGCGATTACATCGCGACCGAGATAGGCGCGGAGTCGATCATGGCAGTGCGCCAAGCGGACGGCAGCGTTCGCGCCTTCTACAACGTTTGCCAGCATCGGGGCAACCGGCTGCGGCCGTGTGGGCGCGGTTCGGCAGGCACTTCGCAATCCTTCAAATGTCTGTATCACCATTGGGAATACAACCTGGATGGATCCTACCGGCGCATCCCCGACGTCGATACGTTCGAGCAGGGGGCGCCTCCCTACGGCCTCACCGAGCTCAAATGCGAAGTGTGGGGCAGCTTCGTTTGGTTCTCGATGGATCCTGATGCTGCACCGTTGGCTGAATACTTGGCGCCCATCCCGCAGCATCTGGACCCGTATCACTTCGAACGCATGGTGCAGACCCGCGACATTACCGTAGAGTGGGATTGCAATTGGAAGGCGTCGGTGGACGCGTTCAATGAAAGCTATCACGTGCAAGGCATCCATCCGCAGCTGCTTTGGTATTTGCACGATCTGGATATCCAAATCGATTGCTACGGACGCCACAACCGCTACCTGATCCCTTTCGGCACTCTGTCGCCGCGCGTGCGCAAGCCGAACACCATCCCCGATTCGATCAAGTCCATCATGAAAGCCGCCGGCATGGATACGGTGGACTATGACGAGCCGATTGCCAACATTCGACGCGACGTGCAGAAGCATAAGCGCGCCACGGGCGCCCAGCTGGGCAAGGATTATTCGGAATTGAATGACGATCAACTCACGGACGATTATCACTACACCATCTTCCCGAACCTGTCGCTGAATCTGCACGCGGACGATTTCTGGGTGTTTCGCCAGCGCCCGCACGCCACCGATCCGAACAAGATGTTTTACGACATCTGGACCTATGAGCTGGTGCCGCAGGGACAGGAATGGCCGAAGCGTGCCAAGCACCAGACCTGGAAGCACGGCGAGAAATCGATTGGATTGGTGCTCGATCAGGACGCTGCCAACCTGCCGAATGTGCAGGCCGGCATGCATTCGCGCGGCTTTCGTGGGCTTTGGCTGGGACGGCAGGAGCTGCGCATCCGGCATTTTCACAAGGTGATCGACGACTATTTATTTGCGCCGGGCGCCGATGCGCGGGGCGCCCATGCGCCGGGCGCCAATGCGCCGGGCGCCGATGCGCCTGGCTCAGACCGCGACGCGTGGAAAACGGAGGACAGCACATGACATTGAGCGCGAGTCTGGGCAAGGAACGGCTGTTGCGGGCGTACCGACTGATGAAGCTCATCCGGGATTTCGAGGAACGGCTGCACGTCGAAATTGCGATGGCTTCCTGGCCTGCGTACAGATGGGTAAAGCCAGGGATGTCGCCGGTCGCAATTTC
>JANXZQ010000243.1 GCA_025355445.1 Gammaproteobacteria bacterium | reverse complement strand
TAGTCGGCTGCTCTCTTCGGTCGTCAAAATGATCGACTCAACCGGCGGTCCACGTCGCATCGCATCTCCCTCGAATGTCCAGTTTACCTTTGGACATCGAAGGAAAAGAAATGTTCACGAATTAATGACTCAGGACACTAGGCGGGCGCCAACAACTCCTCAACCTCGCTCAGGCGCGCGAGCTGACTTAGCTGCGTGGGTATATTTTCATAGCGCAGTTCTTTGCCGGTGGCCTTAGCCACACTCAGCCATTCGATCAGCAGGGCGAGTGCCGAGCTGTCGCTGGCAGCGACGCCGGCGAGATCGATCACGGCGGCTTGACCGGCGTCGATGGCGTCTAGCCCAGCGGCAAGCAGCGCACTGACGGTGCTGAAATGCAGCGAGCCGAGCACGCGTGCGCGCCCGCCCTCCAGAATCTCGAACGACGCATCCTGCCGGCCGGTGCCGCTGTAGCGGTTTCGACCGACAACAAGCCGCTGAGTACGGCCATGCGAACGTTTATCGATCAATGGCTGGCTGCCGCGCCGGCGCTGGGTTTTGCACCCGACTCGAGACGGGTGATGACCTCATCCAGTCCCTTCTGCTGAATCTCCGCCGCGAAATCGGTGCGGAAGCTTTTGACATAGGAGATGCCTTCGATGACCACATCCCAGGCCTTCCATACACCGTCGACTTTGCGCAGACTGAAATTGACCGGAATTTTATCCCCGCTCTGACGCTTCACTTCGGTTCGTACGGTCGCCATGGTGTCGGCCGCTTCGCCCTTGTATGGCAGAATCACGAAGCGATCGGCCGTGAAATCGACCAGCGCCGCGCCATAGTTTCGCAGCAGCGAATGATAGAACCCGTCGACGAAGCGTTTGCGCTGATCCGGTGTCGCCGTACGCCAATTCTGGCCGAGCACCAGCCGCGCCGCATACTCGGTGTCGAAGTTCGGCAGCAGTACGTTGGCGACCAATGAATCGAGCTTCGCCGGGTCGGCCTTGTACATCGAACGATTCTTATCCAGCTCCACCAGCATGCGCTTGGCGGAATTCTCCACCAGCTCCTGCGGGCCCAAAGTGCTCGGCGCAGCGGTAGGCGCCGCCGGCGGGTCTGCGGCGTGCGCACCGCCTGCAATGATCGCAGCCAGCATCGCCAGTATCGTGAGTCGTTTCATTTCGCTTTCTCCGTAGCCTTCGTCTGAGGCGCCGCAGGCGCGTCCGACTTGGGTGAGCCGGAATCCGCCGGCGCGCTGCTCTTCGTGAAGTTCGCGAGTACCTGCCCGATCAAGTTTTCGAGCACGAACGCAGACTGAGTAAAGTCGATTTGCGAGCCGTCTTTCAGATAAGTGTCAGCCCCGCCCGCGGTGAGACCGATGAACTTGCCGCCCAGCAGCCCCTGGGTGTAGATCGCGGCGTCGCTGTCCGTGGGGATCTGGGCGTAGCGTGCGTCCATGCGCATGCTGACGACCGCCTTGTATTCCTTCGAATCGAAGGCGATTTTCGTCACCCGCCCCATTTCGACTCCCGACATCGACACCGGAGCACCTACCCTGAGATCGCCGATGTTGTCGAACTTCGCCGTCAAGTTGTAATGCGGCGTACTGCCCAAGGAGATTCCGCGGCTGGTGGTCTGCGTCGTCAGAAAAAACAGCGCGGCGAAGCCCAGCAGAACGAACGTTCCGGTACCGAGATTCAAAGTAGTCGTCTTGCGCATGATGAAACCCTCTTACAGAAACGCCGCAGTGATCAGGTAGTCGAAGAAAAGAATGACGACCGCCGACGTGACGACGGTGCGGGTCGTCGCGCGGCCGACGCCCTCGGCCGTCGGGGTTGCGTAATATCCCTCATACACCGCAATCAGGCTGCAAGCGATGCCGAAAATGCAGCTCTTGACGATGCCCTCGTTGATGTCCGACAACCCTATGGAGGAGCGCATTTGCGACCAGAAGCTGCCCGCGTCAACCCCCATGATCTGCACTCCGATGAGCTGCGCACCATAGATGCCGATCACGCTGAATATGGCGGCGAGCAGCGGCATCGCAATCACCCCTCCCAGGAAGCGCGGCACCACCACCCGCTGGATCGGGTCTATGGCCATCATTTCCATGGCCGATAATTGGTCGGTTGCGCGCATCAATCCCAATTCTGAAGCAAGCGCAGTGCCCGCGCGGCCGGCAAACAACAGCGCTGTGACCACCGGCCCCAGTTCCTTCACGAGACCGATGGTGGCAGCCGTGCCCAAGGCCTCTTCGGAACCGAAACGCTGCAGCAGCTGGAATCCTTGCAACCCCAGCACCATGCCGACGAACAACCCCGATAGCATGATGATGACCAGCGACAGTGCGCCGGAATTGAATACTTGCTGTGCAATCAAATCGACCCGCAGCAGTGCGCGTGGTGCAACGACGATCAGGCGCAGCAAGAAGCGCACCACCGAGCCCAATCCCACCAAGGACTCGATCAAGCTGGTCCGCAGTTCGTTAATCAGCTTCACAGGTTCTCGCGCGAGAGCAGTTCGCCGAAATAATCGGCTGCCGGGAAATGAAACGGCACTGGGCCGTCGGCCAGCCCGCCGATGAATTGACGCACGATTTCCGAAGGGTAGGACTGGATTTCCTGCGGCGTGCCGCGCGCGACCACCTTGCCCCCGGACAGCAGAAACAGCACGTCGGCCACGGTCGAGATCTCCTGCACATCGTGCGAGACCACGATGCTGGTGATGCCGAGTGCATCGTTGAGGCGCCGGATCAGCCGCAATATCACCCCTAGAGAGATCGGATCGAGACCCACGAAAGGCTCATCATAGATCAGGATTTCCGGGTCCATGACGATGGCGCGCGCCAAGGCGACCCGTCGGCTCATTCCGCCGGACAGTTCCGCGGGCATGAGCTCCGCCGCCCCGCGCAGGCCCACGGCCTGCAACTTGGTGAGCACCAGCTGGCGAATCAGCCGTTCCGGCAGATCCGTATGCTCGCGCAGCGGAAAAGCCACATTTTCAAACACCGATAGATCGGTGAGCAGTGCGCCGTTCTGAAACAGCATTCCCATACGCCGCCGCAATACGTACAGGTCGGTGCGGCGCACATCGCGCAGTTCTTGTCCCGCCACCACGATGGAGCCTTCGTCGGCGGCGACTTGCCCGGTAATGAGCCGCAGCAGCGTAGTCTTACCCGTGCCGCTCGGCCCCATCACCGCGGTGATGCGGCCGCGCGGAATGTCCATGTCCAGGCCGGCGAACACCGGCCGGCCGCTGACCGCGTAACCGACGTTACGTATCTCAATGATGGAGGCGGATTGATTCACTGGCGTAGCTGTACGGAGCGGCGTCCCAGCGACGCCGAGCAATCGGGTGAGCGCACGGCTTTAGGCAGCGGAAGTTTCCATGGTGCCTTTATAGGCCCCCGTGGCTGCCAAACCATTGAGCTTCGCGCGAACGAACAGCGCCTTCTGACCACCGGCAAATCCGGCTGGTTTTCCGGCCCAGGCGTTCAGCGCATCTTCCTGCAGTGCGCGTCCGTAACTGAAGGTGAGTCCCCATGGCAGGGGGCCTGCTGCGTTCATCAGGCTCAAATGCAAGGTCGCATCCACCGGGCTTTGGCCTCCCGAGAGGAAGGCGATTCCGGGGACCGCGGACGGTACCTGGCGTTTGAGCGTTCTCAAGGTGGCCTCAGCCACCTGCTCGGGACTGGCTTTTTGCGAGGATTTCTTGCCGGCCACCACCATGTTGGGCTTGAGGATCATGCCCTCGAGAAATACTCGAGCGGCGAACAGATGACTGAACACCCGATCCAGCACCACGTTGGTCACTTCCTCGCAGCGATCCAAAGTATGGGCGCCGTCCATCAGCACTTCAGGCTCGACGATGGGCACGATTCCGGCTTCTTGGCATAGCGTGGCGTAGCGCGCCAGCGCCTCCGCATTGGCGTCAATCGCATAGCCGCTTGGGATCCCCGAGCCGATGTCGATCACGGCGCGCCACTTGGCAAATTTCGCACCCAGTTTGTAGTACTCCGCGAGCCGTTCCCGCAAGCCATCCAACCCTTCGGTAATGGTCTCGCCGGGGAAGCACGCCAGGGGCTTCGCACCCATGTCGACCTTGATGCCTGGCAGCATGCCGTGTTGTGACAAATAGGCAGGGAACGGCACGTCGTCCTTGGTCTTCTGACGCAGAGTCTCGTCATACATGATGACGCCGCTGATGTAGTCCTGGGCCCCCGGCGCCGTGAACAGCAATTCGCGGTAGGCCCGCCGATTCTCTTCCGTGGACTCGAGCTTAATGGCGTCGAAGCGCTTCTTGATGGTGCTGGTACTCTCGTCGGCAGCCAAAATTCCTCTGCTTTTTGCGACCAGGGCACGTGCTGCGGCGCTTAACTCTGCGGTGTTCATGTCGGGCTTATCTCACTGCTGTCAGGTGTCGGATACAGATGTAAGGATAACAAAATCAAGCCGAATTCGCCCTGCAGGTGGACCTGCAAATCAAATAGGACTAACGTAGTCCCATAGGGTCGGGTCCCGGAGGCGAAACTTTATATGTTGCGAATGGGTAAATTAACGGACTACGCGACCGTCGTGCTGGCTAGTCTAGCGCAAGAACCCGCGCGCCACCGCGCCGCGACGGAATTGGCGGAGCGCACGCGCCTAAGCCGGCCCACGGTGAGCAAAGTATTGAAAGGTTTACAACGCGCCGGCATGGTGATCTCGTCGCGCGGTTCACAAGGCGGGTACCGTCTGGCGCGCAGCCCGGAACATATCACCGCGGCGCAGATTCTGGACGTTTTCGAAGGCCCGATCGCCATTACGGAATGCAGCGGCGCCTCCAGCCAATGCGGCATCGAACGGCAATGCCGCGTCAGCGGCGCTTGGCAGCGGGTGAACGCGGCGATCCGCCGCGCGCTGGATGAAGTCACCCTGCGCCAGCTGGCGGGACTCGACTCCAATGCCCTGCGCGTTGCCGACTTGGCGTCGGAAATTCGTGTAACGGCAACTGGAAATTCTCGTGTCTAGCAAATCCGAAGATGTTGCAGCCCTGCTCTCTCAGAAATACCGGCACGGGTTCATCACCGATATCGAGTCCGACAGTCTTCCTCCCGGACTCGATGAAGGTGTCGTGGCCGCGATTTCGAAGAAGAAGAATGAGCCGAAGTTCTTGCTGGACTGGCGCCTGAAGGCATTCAGGCATTGGCAGACCATGCAGGAGCCGACCTGGGCGCACGTGCACTACAAGCCCATCGACTACCAGGACATTTCCTACTATTCGGCGCCGCGCACGCCCGCAAATGCGCCCAAGAGCCTCGATGAGGTGGATCCGAAACTGCTCGCGACCTACGCCAAGCTCGGCATTCCCTTGCACGAGCGCGCGCGGCTTGCCGGCGTTGCGGTGGACGCGGTGTTCGACAGCGTTTCCGTCGCCACCACTTTCAAGGAAAAGCTCGGCAAGGCCGGGGTCATCTTCTGCTCGTTCTCGGACGCGGTTCGCGATCACCCCGCGCTCATCGAGCGCTATCTCGGCAGCGTCGTGCCGCAGGGAGACAATTACTTCGCAGCCTTGAATTCGGCGGTGTTTTCCGACGGCTCCTTTGTCTACGTGCCGCCGGGCGTTCGCTGCCCGATGGAATTGTCGACTTACTTCCGCATCAACGCCGCCAAGACCGGTCAGTTCGAGCGCACTTTGATCATCGCCGCGGAGGGCGCGACGGTGAGCTATCTGGAAGGCTGCACGGCGCCGATGCGCGATGAGAACCAGCTGCATGCGGCGGTGGTGGAGCTGGTGGCGCTGGACGATGCGCGGATCAAGTACTCCACCGTCCAGAACTGGTATCCGGGCGATGAGAACGGGCTGGGCGGCATATACAACTTCGTCACCAAGCGCGGCGAATGCCGCGGACGCAATTCGAAGATCTCCTGGACTCAGGTGGAGACCGGCTCCGCGATTACTTGGAAGTACCCGAGCTGCGTCTTGCGAGGCGAGAACTCGATCGGCGAGTTCTACTCCGTTGCGGTCGCCAACAACTATCAGCAGGCCGATACCGGCACCAAGATGATCCATATCGGCCGCAACACCCGCAGCACCATCGTCTCGAAGGGGATTTCCGCGGGGCATGCCGAGAACACCTATCGGGGCCTGGTGAAGATCCTGCCGAGCGCCGCGGGCGCGCGCAATTTCACGCAATGCGATTCCTTGTTGATGGGGCCGCTGTGCGCGGCGCACACCTTTCCCTATATGGAAGTGAAGAATCCCACGGCAACGGTGGAGCATGAGGCCAGCACCACTTTGCAAAATCCACTGACGATCATATTGACCGCGTCCTCCGCCGAGATGCCGCGCTGCAGGCAGTAGAACAGCTGATCCTCACCGATCTTGGAGGTGCTGGCCTCATGCTCCACCGTTGCCGTGGGATTCTTCACTTCCATATAGGGAAAGGTGTGCGCCGCGCACAGCGGCCCCATC
>JANXZQ010000016.1 GCA_025355445.1 Gammaproteobacteria bacterium | reverse complement strand
CACCATGGATGAAGGCTCTGCACGTCCCCCATTCCCCATTGTCGGGGTCGGGGCATCTGCCGGTGGACTAGAAGCATTTACGGCGTTGCTGAAGCATCTGCCGGCCGACACGGGCTTGGGCTTCGTACTGGTGCAGCATCTCGACCCGCAGCATGAGAGCGCGCTGACGCAACTTCTGAGCAGAGCCACCGCCATGCCAGTGCATGAAGTCACGAACAATGTGCGGGTGGAGGCGAATCATGTGTACGTGATTCCGCCCAACACAAATCTCGGCATCGCAGGGGGCCGGCTGAAACTTGCGCCCCGCCAGCCGAATCGGCAACCGACACGCTCGATCGATACCTTTCTTGAATCGCTCGCGGAGGACCAGCGCGAGCGGGCCATCGGAGTGATCCTCTCTGGCACGGCGACGGACGGCACCATGGGCTTGGAGGCGATCAAGGCCGAGGGTGGCATTACCTTCGCGCAGGATGAATCGGCCAAATACGATTCGATGCCACGCAGCGCCGTGGCCGCAGGCTGCGTCGATTTCGTGCTCGACCCGGAAGCCATTGCGAAGGAACTCGTCCGTATTGCGCACCATCCCCACGTCGTGGACTCCTTTCCTGAACTCCTCCCTGCGGAATCCGATCGGGCCAACGCGGTTGCTCATGAAGACGACGAGACGGCGTTGCCGTCAGGCGGGCACGGCACACCTCAGACGGGGGCTAAAGAGGCGCGCCGCGCTTCCCGCGCGGCCGAGGCTGGTGCAGGAGAGAATGGTTTCAAAAAGATTCTGCTGCTGCTCCGCACCCACTCCGGGGCGGATTTCTCACTGTATAAATCCACGACCATCCAGCGGCGCATTACCCGCCGGATGGTCCTGAACCAACACAATACGTTGGACGAATATGCCGCGTTTTTGCGTGGCAATGCCAAAGAACTCAACGCGCTGTACTCCGATGTCCTCATTAGCGTCACCAGTTTTTTCCGTAATCCGGAGGCGTTCGCGGTGCTGAAAGCGAAGGTGTTTCCGAAGTTGTTCCACAGACACGGCGACGACCCCTTGCGGGTCTGGGTGCTCGGTTGTTCGACCGGTCAAGAGGCTTACTCCATTGCCATGGCGTTCATGGAGTCGGCAGACCAAGCGCCTCGCATGCGCTCCATCCAGATCTTCGCCACCGACCTCAACAATGCGCTGCTGGACAAAGCTCGGCAGGGTCTCTACGCCAAGACCCTCGCGGTGGATGTGTCGCCGGAACGCCTGCGGCGGTTTTTTGTCGAGGAAGAAGGCGGCTACCGGGTCGTCAAGCCGTTGCGGGAACTGGTCGTGTTCGCCCGGCAGAACCTCATCAGTGATCCGCCGTTCTCGCGCATGGACCTCATCAGCTGCCGCAACCTCCTGATCTACCTGGAACCCAGCTTGCAAAAAGACGCCATGCCCGTCTTCCATTATGCGTTGAAGCCGGGTGGCTTTTTGTTTCTCGGCTCGTCGGAATCCATCGGCAACTTCACCGACCTATTTGAGCCGGCGGATAAAAAGCACAAGATCTATGCCAAGAAGGCCGCGCCCACTCCGCCATTTCATCTCCCGGTGAAAGGAGATCGGGGCGAGCGTTCTCAGCCCGGCATGAAGCCTCCGCTGCAGATTCTGCAAGGGGAAGTGCCGCCGGAAGGGTTCCGCACGGAACTCAGCTCCCAGCGCGAGGCCGACCGGGTGACCGTCAACCGATTCGCGCCGCCCGGTGTGCTCATCAACACCGACCTGCAAATTTTGCAATTTCGCGGTTCTACCAGCGCATACCTTCAGCCACCTCCCAGCGGCAAGGCGAGCTTCGACGTACTCAAGATGGCGCGCGAAGGCCTGATGCTGCCACTGCGCGCCGCGATCAACCAGGCCAAGAAGCAAAATCAGACCGTGCGTAAGGAACAGGTGCGAGTGCAACAGGAGGGTGCCACCCGCACGGTGCATGTGGAAGTCATTCCGCTGAAGAATTTGCAAGAACGCTGTTATCTGATTTTGTTCGAAGATGCGCGCAAGCCAGCGCGGCGGGCTCCGGAACGAGCTGAGATGCTCAGCGGAGCAAAACACGTTCGCACGCTGAGCAAACGGGAGGAATTTCGTCGCCTCCAGGCCCTTGAAACCGAATTGGTCGAAACGCGCGACTATCTCCAATCGATCCACGAACAGTATGAAACGGTCAATGAGGAACTTCAGGCCTCCAATGAGGAGGTACAGTCCGCCAATGAAGAGTTGCAGAGCATTAACGAAGAACTGGAAACGTCCAAGGAAGAGCTGGAATCCGCTAACGAAGAGCTGACCACCGTCAATGAAGAGATGTCGAACCGCAACCTTGAGTTGAGCCGCCTGAATGCGGACCTCATTAACCTGCATGGCAGTGTCAACATGGCCATTCTGGTGCTCGGGCGGGATCTGACGATACGCCGTTTCACCGCCCCCGCCGCGAGGATCTTTAACCTCTTGGCCTCCGACATCGGGCGAGCGATGAATGGAGTCCGCCACAATCTCGTGCTCATGCCGTCCTTACGGTCCCGACAGGATGCGCAATGCGCTTCCGAAACTCCTGCACGACAGAATACGACGGCCACCTTCGCGATTGAAGATCTCCTCCGTACCGTCATCGATCTGGTAAGCGTCCGTGAGATCGACGTGGCCGACAAGGACGGCCGCTGGTACGTCTTGCGCGCGCGGCCCTACATGACGTCGGAGAACAAAGTGGACGGCGCGGTGGTGGTACTCGTGGACGTCACCGATCTTAACCAGGCCCTCCAAGAGGTGCGCATTTCGGAAATACGCTACCGCCGTCTTTTTGAAGCGGCACACGATGGCGTACTCATTGTGGATCCGGTCACGCGCCGCATTACCGATGCCAATCCGTTCATGACGACATTGCTGGGCTACCGGCCCGAGGAGTTGCTCGGCAAGGAACTGTCGCACATCGGCCTGCTCCAGGATGAGCAGGCGAACCATGCCGCGTTCCGCAATTTACAGGACCACGGGATGGTTCGCTACGACGATGTGCCGCTCCTCTCCCGATCCGGCGAGGAGCGCGATGTCGAAGTCGTGGCGAATCGCTACGAAGAAGACGGCAAGGAGGTCATTCAATGCAACATCCGTGATATCACCGAACGGAAACGAGGTGAGAGGGCGCTGGCCGAATTCCATGCTCAACTCGAATTGCAGACGGAAGAATTACTACAATTCAACCGCGCCGCCGTGGGGCGCGAATTACGGATGATCGAATTAAAGAAAGAAGTGAATACCCTCTGTCAACGGCAGGGCGAACCTGCGCGCTATCCGCTTGAGTTCGAGCAAGAGGAGACACCCAGCGATGGCTAGCAAGTCCGACAGTCCGCGCGGGAAAGGGGCGCGCGTAAACCGGGCGGCTGACGCCTCGCTCGATTTTCTCGCCGGTGGGGGCGAAATGGAACGGCGTATTCGGGCGTTCGACTGGTCCCGCACGCGTCTGGGGCCGCTGCCAGGCTGGCCGCAAAGCCTCAAGACCGCTCTGAAGATCGCACTCAACTCGCGGTATCCCATTTGGATGGGGTGGGGACAGGACTTGATCAACTTGTACAACGATCCATATATTCCGGTCCTGGGGAAGCGAGACGAGTGGGCGTTGGGCGCATCGGCCCGGGAGGTGTGGAAAGAAGTGTGGGAGGAACATCTCGGCCTCCAGGCCGATGCCGTCTTGCTGCGTGGAGAAGCGACCTGGAACGACCAGCGACAAATGGTCATGTACAGAAACGGGTATGCCGAGGAGACCTATTTCACCTTCTCGTTTAGTCCGCTCCCGGCGGACGAGGGAGGGATCGGCGGATTATTCTGCACATGCACGGAGGAGACCCGACAGGTCCTGGGAGAACGCCGGCTCGTCGCCCTTCGTCATCTGGCCGTCGCCACGTCGGATGCACGCAGCGAGGAGGAAGCCGCCGCCATCGCGGGGAGCACCTTGCGGGAGCATGACGACGATGTCTCATTTTCGCTTATCTACCTCATTGCGGACGATGGCGAGACCGCTCGGCTTGCGGCGGGCACGGGCAACTTCGGAAATGTCCCGTGGGCTTCCCCGGTCATCTCGTTGACGCCTGATGGGGAAAAACCCATGCCGCCCGACCACTGGCCCTTATGGCGAGCCGCAGCGGAAGGGATGCAGGTGCTCCGCGATGTCAACGGCACCAAGGCCTTGCCGGGCGGTCGATGGCCTGAGCCGGCAACCACCGTCGCGGTGGTCCCGCTGGCAAAGGCTGGCCACAACAGAGCGCGCGGGTTTTTAGTGGTGGGAGCGAGTCCGCGTTTGCCCTTCGACGAGCACTACCAGTCCTTCCTTGAGCTACTGGCTCGCGGCACCGCTCATGGGTTATCCAATGCACGGGCATACGAGGAAGAAAAGAAGCGCGCCGAAGCTCTGGAGGAGCTCGATCGCGCCAAGATGGCCTTTTTCAGTAACGTGAGCCATGAATTCCGCACGCCGCTGACGCTGCTGCTCGGCCCCGCCGAAGACATGCTCGCGATGAAGCCAGGCCTTCTCCCGGGCGAGGCGACCGAACACGTCAAGGTGATCCATCGTAATGCGCTTCGCTTGCAACGACTCGTCAACACCCTGCTCGATTTCTCCCGCATCGAAGCCGGCCGCGCCCAGGCATGTTACGTCGCGACGGATTTAGCAAAGCTGACGGCGGATCTGGCGAGTGTTTTCCGCTCGACGATGGAACGGGGGGGATTGACATTCGCCGTCGATTGTCCCCCGTTGCCGTGGCCGGTGTGGGTCGACCGGGGGATGTGGGAAAAGGTGGTGTTCAATCTGCTCTCGAATGCATTCAAGTTCACGCTCTTCGGCCAGGTCACGATTTCGTTACGTGCAGAGGAACGCCGGGAAGAGCCGACACCGTCTCCCGACGGCCAATCGCCACCCGTGGCCCCGTCGTGGCCTTCATCCGCCGTCCTCTCTGTGCGGGACACCGGCGTGGGTATTCCCGCCCACGAGCTGCCTCATGTGTTCCAGCGTTTTCACCGCATCGAAGGTAGCGCCGGACGCACGCACGAAGGCACGGGCATTGGATTGGCGTTGACCTACGAACTCGTCAAGTTACATGGCGGCGCCATGGAGGTGAAGAGCGACCCAGGTGTCGGGACGATATTTCACGTGCATCTTCCCTGCGGCACATCGCATTTGCCTGCCGACCGCCTCGATTCCGAAAGCGCCCAGGCATCACCCGCGCAGGACGGTGAGGCCTTCATCCATGAAGCCTTGACGTGGCTGCCAGAAGAGGTGCGCACCGCGATACGGACCGATCGGGCAGAGCCGATTGTTGCCGCCGCATCGGACCGTCCCCGTGTGCTGGTGGCTGAGGATAACGCCGACATGCGTGCGTATGTGCATAACCTTCTCCAGTCCAGTTACCGGGTCGAAAGCGTTCCACATGGGGTGGCGGCCTTGGCGGCAGCCCGGAGAGATCCCCCGTCCTTGATCTTAAGCGACGTCATGATGCCGGAAATGAATGGACTGGAATTAGTGCAACAGGTG
>JANXZQ010000121.1 GCA_025355445.1 Gammaproteobacteria bacterium | reverse complement strand
CACCTTCGGCGATCCCTGCCAGGCCACGAAGCGCGAGCACGGTACGGCCCGGGTCGGTGGGCAGCAAGCGATTGAAGTCGAAATACGTGGCGACATTGACCCGGCTGATGAGGAACTTGGCGTCCGGATGGCCGAGCGCCAGAGTGGGGGTCAGGTTCACCGAGGCACGAATGCCGTGGCGGGGATCCTCGAGCGGCGAGCCTAAATTGGTCGAGTCGTAGGCCACCGTCAGCGGCAGCGCGAACAACGTATAGAAGTGGGTTTCGGCATTCTGAATGATTTGTTCATACGTCGTCGCCCCGCCGACGCTCACCGTCCAGATGCTCGAGAGCTTGCGCGCCAATGTCACGCTGGTGGTGCGTGCCGTCTGATCATACGCTTGCAACGACTGCTTCAGCGCGCTCACCACGAACTGCAACGATTGATCGCGGTGGCCGAAGTCCGGCATGAGGTAAGTGGCCGTCCCGTCATAGCCTATTCCGGTGGTATCGCTGCCGCCGAGATTGAGGACGGACGCGGAGATCGAGAATTGCTGGGCGCCGCCGAACACGTTGCGATCGGACCATTTGACGGTGCCGCTGCCGCCCAAGTCGCTCGAATACGCGGCGCCGGCGGAAAACGTGTGGCGCAGGCGCTCGCGTACCTTGAAGGTGATCGGTACGCCTCCCGATTCGTCGACCGCGGTGCCAATGCTCAAGGTCACCTGGCTGAACACGCCGAGCGCCAGCAAGTCGCGGCGCGCGCGCTCTACCGCCAAGGAACTGTACGGCTGACCCCTCTGCAACAACAGCCGCTCTCGCAACAACGATTCGTGCACCCGCTTCAAGCCCTCGATGTGCACCTCGCCGATGTTCACCTTGGGCCCCATCACGGCGTGAAAGCGCAGGTCGAGCAGCGGAGCGTCCGCAGACTCATAGGCCACGGGAGCATCTACGATCGCGAAGGCGTAGCCTTTCTCTTGCAGCGCCGTCAACATCCGGGCGCCGCCTTCGAGCACGGCCGAGGCGACGGCGGGCTGACCGGTCTTGAGGCCCAAGGCGCTGCGAATGGTCTCGGGCAAATCGCCGTCAACGTCGACGCGACCCAAGTGATACAACGGCCCCAGCGCGAAACTGATGAGTATCTGCGCGTCCTTGCCCGCCGGCAGCGCGGTCAGCGCGTCGCCAAGGCCCGGATTGCCAACCATGAGGCCGTTGATTCTGATCACGACGCTGGCTTGATAGTAACCATAGCTCTCGAGCGTGGTCTTGAGCCGGTCGACGTCGCTGCGGGCACGCGCGATCAAACCGAAAGGGCTCACCGGCGCCGGGCCACGCAGCGAATGCAGATCGGAAGTGGCCTTGAGCGTGGAATCCATGTCGCTGTTGCCGACCGATGTGATCTCCACGCGGTACGGCTGAGGGTCCGCCGCGTGCGCGACGGAACATAGCGCCGTCGCGGCAATCACCAGCGCGAATACGGTTTGATTCATCCGGCGGGAAGAATAACCGATGTAAGCCCGCGAAATTTGTCGGCTGACGCCTACAGTCTGTACCGCCGTCGCGCCGACATTCGTCGCCCGGCTTGCGGAATACGCTGCTCTCGTCACTTTCCTCATGGGAGTTCTGCATGGGCAACGCGAAAACCGATGGCGACGGCTCGGAACAGCAGTGGGCCGCGGGTCACACGCTTTACAAGAAGGGGCACAATCCCGACACCGTGCTGCGTGTCGACGACGAAAAGGACACGCTGTTTACGGATGGGTTGGAGCTCGACGACGATACACCCGCGGCAGGCACCGACGGCCGCAGTGAGGATAATGCCCGGTAAAGACCCGACCCTCGCCACCCTACGGACGCGTTTAGCCCGCAGCGGGCGGTGCCGTACCGCCGGGTTGAAGCGCTGCCGGTAAGGGGCTATGGTTTGGCGTGAACTACTACTTAAGGCCAGTCGCCCCGTCACTGCTGATATTGCTGTTCGCCTTGGTTGGCGTCGGCAACTGCGCGGCCGGGCAGGACATTTATCCTGCCGCGGCGAATGCCAAGACGCAACTCAACGAGGCTTTGGTCGCGGCGCGAACGGCGCACAAGCGCATCATTCTCGACTTTGGCGGCAACTGGTGCACCGATTGCCACGTTCTTGATATTTACTTTCATGACGCCACGAACGGGCCGCTGCTGCAAGCTCACTTTGTCCTCGTGCACATCAATATCGGCAGGCTCAATGAAAACCTGGATATTGCCGATCGTTACCATATTCCCTTGCGCAAGGGCGTTCCGGCGCTCGCAGTGCTGGGGGAGAACGGCGAGCTTCTGTATAGCCAGGGGAGCGGCGAATTCGAGGCAATGCGCGCCATGCGGTCCTCTGCGGTGACCGAGTTCCTGCTGCATTGGCGCCATTCTTAAGAGCCGGGCCCCTTGTCGGTTGCTGCCTTGACAATAGTTGCCGCGGCAACTATATTAACTGCAGGTAGGCTTCGACGAGGAACACCCACGATGCGAAATCCATGGACGTGAACGGCAGCTTGGCTCCTCTTTTGAGCCAGGTGCGGATGGCCATGCTGAGCGGCGTGGATGAAGAGTTTTTGCGCGATGCGGAAGTCGCGTCGCTGGAGGTCACCGCCGCTCAGTTCGTGATCATTGCGAACTTGCTGAAGGGGCATGCGAATTCGGCGTGCGAGTTGTGTAAGTACATGGACTACGATCGCGGCGCGATGAGCCGCATGATCGATCGGCTGGAATCCAAAGGGCTGATCCGCCGCGTGGCTCTGGCGCATACCCGCCGCACCATGGCCCTGGAAGTGACCGACGCCGGCAAGGCGGCCTTTCCGAAGATGCAGGCCTGTCTCGGCAAGGTGATCAACCGATTGCTGAAGGGCGTGACCAAGGCACAGGTGCGTGAAGTGGAGCAGACGCTGAAGCGGATGCTGGCCAATAGTTGAGGTTTTTTTTAAGTTTAACGGTTGCCCAGGCATATGTTGTTCAGGCAGCTAGTGCGACGGTCCCGGCCGGCGCTGCAGGAGATGTGAATGTTGAATTTTATCGAATCAAATGCCGGGCGGATCGCCAATCGAATTCAGAGCATTGGCGCGGGTTTCGACCCTGAGGTGCTCGCCCTGCCCGGAGGCAGCATCATTGCATTGCTGTTGTGGGCTTACAGCGGAGTCGCCGTATCGCTGAACCGCACCGGCTGCCATGGCCGCGAATGAGTTGACTTCGAACTTCACGGCGCTGATCCTGTCTACGTTAGTTACTAGTAAGTAACATGCGAGAAGGTAACGATCGGTCACTTTCCCGCCAACCGCGAGTGGGACATGAGCAGCGACAAAGAGCCGGATCCTACAACAAGCGCTCCCAGTGCCAGGACGCGGGTGCGCGACCGCATTTTTGAGGCGGCCTGCGAGCTGTTTTATCGCCATGGCATTCACGGCGTTGGGGTTGACGCCATTGCCGCGGAGGCCGGCTCCAACAAGATGAGCTTCTATCGCAGCTTCGAGTCGAAAGACGCGCTCGTGACCGAATATCTCCGCGAGCAGGAGCGCGAATACTGGGCTTGGTGGGACGCGGCCGTGGCACGGTTTCCCGACGATCCCCGCCGCCAAGTCGAGGCGTTATTCGAGGCTCAATTGGAGATTGCCAAGGCCAATAGTTGCCGCGGCTGCGCGCTCGGCAATGCAGCAGTGGAAATCTCGGACGATGAGGATGTATTGAGCAGTCTGGTACGCGCCTACAAGGAACAGGTACGCAAGCGTTTGCACACCATGGCG
>JANXZQ010000110.1 GCA_025355445.1 Gammaproteobacteria bacterium | reverse complement strand
GCGGACACGATGCTGATTCTGATTGCCAGACCCAGTCATCGGTTGCCGGCGACCATCGCCAGCCGCTGCTTGCGCATGACACTGCAAGCCCCCGCGGCCGAAGCGGCAATCGCCTGGCTGACAGGGCAGGTGGGCGAGTCGGGCACCAACGCGCGCTGGGAGGCGGCGCTGGCGCTTGCGGGCGGTGCGCCGCTGCTGGCATTGGAATTGGATGCCTTGGGGATTGCGGCGCTCGATGGAGACATGCAAGCGTGTTTGCGGCAACTGGCGGACGGCTCCGTGGACGTGACCTTGCTGGCCGAGCGCTGGCTCAAATCCAATCCAGGGCTGCGCATCACTTGGCTTGAGAACTGGATCACACAGCGCGTACATGCCGCCCTCGGCGAGGGCATTTCACATCAAAGTGCGGAACCCGTCCGCTTGCCTGCCGCTTTACTTAAGGCCAAGATAAGGGCGTTATTCGAGCTGCTGGACGCCGCCCGCGAGTTGCGGCGTTTTGCGTCGACCGGCATGAATCAACAACTGGCCCTGGAGGCCCTGCTGCTCGGCGGCCGGGCCGCATTGGCGAAATAAGGCTTATCGTGGGAATGGTAGGAATTGCGAAGTCCAAGTAATAAACCGGGTCTGTTGACGCTCACGATCAAGGATAAGAGTGCGCTGTACCTCGCCTATATGCCGTTCGTGAAGAATGGCGGCCTGTTCATTCCTACGAACAGCAACTACCGGTTGGGCGACGAAGTGTTCATGCTGCTGAATCTGATGGGCGAGGAGGAGAAGCTCCCGGTCGCCGGCCGCGTCATATGGATGACTCCCAAGGGCGCTCAGGGCAAGCGCACCGCCGGAATCGGCGTGCAATTTAGCGATCAGGACCGCGGCAATACCCAGAAGAAAATCGAGAACTATCTGGCGGGTGCCTTGGGCGGGGATAAACCTACGCACACCATGTAGACCCAGACCCGTTTGGGGTCTTTTGGCGCGGCTAGTTCAATCGTCCCAGCATCTCCGGCAAAACGATGTGCTGCAAGGTGTTGAGCAAGCGTATTTCACCTGCCAGGAATTGCTTCGCGGCTTTTGGGAGCTGCGCGTTTTCAGCGGTGATTTCTTGAATTAGATCCGTCAAGGCTTTCGGCAACGCCGCCACCATGCGGTTGAGCTCGCGTGCGCCAATGGTTTCAGGTATTCCCAGCGCCTGACCGGCTTCGAGAAGCACGCTGCGGGTGACGGCTTCCAAAGTGGGGGTGTTGGGCATGGCGATCGCGAGAGGGACTCGCGGCCAATCGGCGCGGCCGCCGGCAAACGCGCGCGTGTGATACGCGCCGGTGCTCAGGAGATCATAGGCGGGCGATGACTCGATGCCGTCGCGGCCCACCATGAAGGACAGGTTCTTCAAATGATTGTCGCTGTTGGCGATCATCACGTTAAATATCAGCCAGTGATAAAGGTGTAGTCGAGTGCTTACCCGGTTGCGGCAGGCGCCGATAATGTCGCTGAGGCTTTGCATGGTTGCGCTGGGGTATTTCAGAGCGCGCGACTTATTCAATAGTTGGCAGGCATCGATGATGTGGCGCCGTTGTGTCATTCCCTCTTTATTGATGTATCGATCGAAGCGCGCTACGAGGTACACGGGTTCGGGCACGTAACGACGGATCACGTGGGGTACAGAAAGTTTCATCGCCCCGGCTAATCGCATCACCGCATATTCATTAATCACGGAATTCGGATAGTCGTCGTGAGTGTGATCGGGCTTCAAGATATGCGTCGACGGCTCGCTGCCCACGGGCTCATAGAGTGCTCCGTCGCGATAGACGACGAGCAATTTGCTTTGTGCACCCGCTACCGAGATACGTTTTGGTGCTCCGCTGCTCAAGCTGGCGTGCGGCAAATTTTTGATGCGTGCTGATAGCTCGGAATCGGCCAAGGGTTTGAGGCCGCGGGCGGACGAAGGCGATCCGGGGGGCAACAACACCAGAGAGCCCGCGGATTCGGCGCCCAAATACTCGAGTAAGCCAAACGCGTCATCGCCGTTTATTTTGGCTTCTTTGGCGAGGGTAATGCGCTGCTCTTCTTCAGGAAGCAGATTATCGAAGTACCACTGTACCGGGCGATCGGTTCCGCCATCCGCGTGGAGGATTTGCGAGCGGTCGAGGCGCGGAGATAGATTGAAGGCGTCTGGGGCTTCGGCCCAGTGTGGGTCGTATTCGAAGCGCCACAGGTCATCCCCTTCACTTAAAGTGCCAACGCGCTGATCATTGAGAAAGGCGTCGAGCGTGCGCATGCTACTTTGCGGCCGGCTTCGTGCCACTCGCTTTCGATTTCTTGGCCTGCGCGCGTTGCCTCACGTTGGGAAGTTCTTGAGCGGCTGCGTGGGGTATGTCGACGTTTAATGGCATGCCCAATTCGGCCAACAATTTGAGCACCAAGCCCAATTGCACCGTGGGCTTGCCGTGCTCCACGTCTTGGACGAATTGCTTGCTTAAGCCCGCGGTCGCGGCCAAATCATCAATGCGTACGCCGCTGGAGCGGCGCATCGCGCGGATTAGAAGGCCGAGTTCGGCAGGCGTTGGGATGGGCGTTTGCATGGCAAATTCCTATGAACATAGGAATAGTAGAGAGAAACATCTATGAAATCAAGTAAATTCCTGGGATAATAGGAATTATAGAAGCGAAGGTGCCGGATTACAGTTGAAATGCCTATGTCCGTAGGATAATTGTAATGGATGGGTCATGTGTTCAGGGAAGAAGTTCATGGGTGGATTCAATCGAATATTCGGTATTTTCACCGTGGTAATCTGTGCGGGTTGCACGTCGCCCGCTGCCGTATCGTCGAATGAGCCGGCGCCTAGATACTTTCCCACGCGAAGCGCTTCTGACACCAAATTCTTCACCTCGATACAACGTGTGGGCAAGTGTGAGATTAAGGGGAAGGCCATTCCGCCGGGACGCCTAATGGTGCCGTACCAATTATATCCGCCTGATTCGCTGCGTAATTACGAAGAGGGTACCGTCCAGCTTCAGTTAGTGTTCGATCCGGATTGGTGCGTGCGTAAAGCAAGCGTCGTAAAGTCAAGCGGCTATTGGCGTTTGGATGCGGTCTCACTGGAATGGGCGATCATGCAAAAATGGACTCCGGCTGATCCCGTAATCATCGATGGCGAACCCACAAGAATTATCCCAGTCGGATGAGAGATTGCGCGTTAACACAACGGGTCAAAATGCTCGGATAGTCCGACGACGGTCCATGGCGGGCGCGGCGGAGGCATCCTGGGATTGTCGCGAGTCGGACAAACCCACCGCGCCACCTACGGCTTGGATTGCGGCGGCACTGATTCTATGTAAACCGATTGCACCGGCGGCGTGGGCTTCGGAGCGGCCAAAATGTACTTGATGAAGTACGCCGCCAGCGCCACACCGAGAATTGCGAACACGATGGCGAGTCCGCGGTATTCCTCGAACATGGAGCGCGACTGGTACTCGTGCAGCTCGCCCGGCTGTGGGCCGCGGGGTTCTTCGCCGCGAAACACTCTCGACACGTGGCTTACCCGCGCTGCGTGCGTGCGGCCTCGGTGGCCGCGAGGCCGCCTTTCAACACGTACGCTTCGAAGCCGCGCTCGCTCAAGATGTACGCTGCGGCGGAGCTGCGGCGGCCCGTGTCGCAGCACACCACGTACTGGGTGTTCTTGTCCAAGGCGTTGAGCTTCAGGCGAATGAAGTACAGCGGAATATTGACGGCGCCGTCGATGCGAAAATTCTGGAATTCGCTGGGCAGGCGCACATCCAGCCATTTACCACCGCCGGCAACGATTTCCTTGGCTTTGTCGTAGTCCACCCACTGCAACAGCGGCTCGTTGAGAAGAGTCTGAAAATCGACCTTGCCGAGGCGCATCAGCGTGCCTTCGGTGGCCATGGTGACGGTGGCGTTGCGCTTCGCTTCGGCAATCAAGGCTTCCTCGCCGAAGCTGTCGCCCGGCCCCAGTTCGGCGAGCTTGATGCCTTCCTTGTTGAGCGGCGTCTCGCGGGTGACGATGCATTTTCCGGCGACCACTACGTAGAAATAATCGCCCTCGGTTCCCTGCTTGATGACGACGTCGCCGGCGCGGTAGTTGATGCGCTGCATGCGCATGAAAATTGCCTGGATGTTCGCCGGCGGGATGCGATGAAACGCCTTGGTCTGCAGCAGCGTGGTCATCCAGTCGCCCGTCACGTCGAGGCCGTCGCCGCGCAATTCGGCCACCTCGTACTGGCCGGTCTGGTCCCACGTCAGGAGCACGTCGAGCAGATCGCTGTCGATCATGATGTATTCGATATCCATGGACGCGCGCGCGGTGAATTTTCGCGGCAGGCCGGGCGCGAGCGCCGCGCGGGCTTCGGGAGTGCCGGCGCGGATATTGCCGATGAGTCTTTCGTCCGCGCGCAACTCCACATTGCCGGCAACCAGGTAAAAGGTGCGCTTATCGGTATCGCCTTCCTTGAACAGGACGCGCCCCGCACCGAGCTCGCGAATGGTGGTCTTGCGGGCGAGCGCGTGCAGGTTCTCAGCCTTCAGGCCGTCCAGAGGCGAGAAAGTCCTGAGTATCGCAAGATCGAGAGGTCGTTCATCCATCGAGGAATTCACCGCCGCCTATAGTTTTAACCCTATGATTTTGGATGGAATCCTACCATATGCGACGGTGGGGTCGACCACGCAGTGGATCACATCGAGGGTCCTTAGGCAGCAAATTGCTGCCAACCGGGATCTGGTCGAAAGCGCTCGCCATAGCGCTGCGCGAGTTCCTCCAATCGTGCAACGACGTTGGCGATGCCACGCGACCTCGCATATTGTAGCGGACCGCCCCGAAATGGCGCGAAGCCGGTCGCAAATATCGCGCCTGCGTCCAATAAATCGGCGTCGTCGATGACACCCTCCCGCAGGCAGGCAATGGCTTCGTTGAGCAAAGGCAGCACCAGCCGATCCTCCAAATCCGCCGGTACGGCAAATTGCGGCGAATCGAGCTTCACGGGCTTGCCGTCCCGCCAGACATAGAAGCCTTCACCGCTCTTGCGGCCGAGTTTTTTCTGCTCTACCAGTTTCACCAATATCTCGGGCACTCGGCGGTGCAAGGCTTCCGCCAACACCCGGCCCACGTGCAACGAGACGTCGAGGCCGACCACGTCGGTCAATTCGATGGGCCCCATGGGCATGCCGAAATCCTTGGCCACCTTGTCGATGATGGCGGCGGGGACGCCGGCTTCCAGCGCAAATATTGCTTCGTTGACATAGGGAGTCAGGATGCGGTTGACCACGAAGCCGGGCGCGCTCTTGCAGGGCAGGGGGAGCTTGTCGAGCTTGCGGGTGAACTTGAGCGCGTTTTGCACCATTTGCGGTTGAGTGCTCGCGCCTTGCACGATTTCCACGAGCTGCAGCTGCGCCACCGGGTTAAAGAAATGAATGCCCACCAGCCGGCTCGGGTCGCGAAGGCGCTCGCACAGAATTTCGATCCGGATGCTCGAGGTATTGGTAGCGAGGATGGCGGTCGGCTTCAACTTCGGCTCGAGCTCCGCATACAGCGCACGCTTGGCCTCGACGTTCTCGAAAATGGCCTCGATGACCACATCGGCATCGGCCGCGCCGTCGCCGCGCACGTCTGCCGTCAGGCGAGCCGACGCCGCGGCCGCGGCAACCGGGTCTTTGAGCCGCTTGTCGAAAAATGTCCTGGCGCGGTCCAAGGCGGGTTGGATGAGTTCCAACGAGCGATCCTGCAGGGTGACCGTCATGCCTCGAAACGCCGACCACGCCGCGATATCGCCGCCCATGACGCCGGCGCCGATGATGTGCACGTGACGAAACTCGGCCGGGGATTTTCCCCCCAAGCCCTTCAACCTGTCCTGCAGCATGAAGACGCGCACCAGGTTGCGCGAGGTCGGCGTGCACATGAGCTCGCTGACCGAGCGTGCTTCCGCCTCATAGCTTTGCGCACCGGCGGCACCGTGGCGCTGCCACAAATCGACGATGGCGTAGGGTGCCGGGTACTGATCGCGCCGCACGCTGTGGCGCAGCGTCGAGGCGGCCTGCCGTGCGATGAACGGGCGTACCGGCGGCATATTCAGCAGCTTGTCCACGAACGGAGCAGTGGTCTTGGGTGGTGCGCGCAGCAACAGCGATTTGGCGCGTTCGAGCAGCTCCCGCGGCGGCACGAGTTCGTCGATCAGGCCCACGGCGAGCGCGCGCGAGCCCTTGTAAGATTTGCCCTTGAGCATGAGATCGAGTGCCGGGCGCACGCCGATGAGTTGGACGCTGCGCACCGTGCCGCCGAATCCAGGATGGATGCCGAGGAGCACTTCTGGGAATCCCAAAGACAGCGAAGGGTCGTCCGCGCCCACCCGATAAGTGCAGGCAAGCGCGAGTTCCAAGCCGCCGCCCAGAGCAAAGCCGTGCAGGGCGGCAACGCTGGGACAGGGCAGATCTTCGAGCTGTTGCAGGACGGTTTGCCCCGCGCGAATCAGCTCGTAGCCCTCGTCAGGAGAGCGGATCTTCAGGAATTCCTTGATGTCGGCGCCTGCAATGAAGCCGCTTTTCTTGGCGGAGTGAACCACGACCCCGGCGGGGCGCGAGACCGTGATGTCCTTCAGTTGTGTAGCCAGGTCGCCCAGCACCGCAGCGCAGAGCACATTGGTCGAGGAGCCCGGCGTGTCGCACACCAACCAGGCGATCCGATCGGCGTCAAGGGTCACGGACCAGGTGCTGCTTTCGGCCATCAGGCGGCCTGCCGGACTCGCTGATGAATGGTGAAATCACAGATCAGCGGCAGGTGGTCGGAGAATTGCACGTCCGGTATTTCAAAACGATTCACCTCGATCTCGCTGCTGTGCAGGATGAAATCGAGTTCCTTGCGGGGACTGCGGCTCGGATAGGAGGGCAGCCCATGCAGGTTGGCGCTGGTCAGTCCGGCGGCCTGTGTAAACAAATAGAGCTCGTGGTCGCCCCAATAGGTATTGAAGTCGCCGGCCACGATGACGGGTTTCTCCGCCTTGCGCACCAGATCGTAGAGATAGCGCAGCTGGTACTGGCGGTGGCGGAACTTCAGAGACAGGTGCACCAGAAAGATCGCCACATCATCGAGTTCCAATTCGATGATCAGGCGCTTGATGCCGGTGTCGAAATAGTGGAAACGCTCGCCGCGAACTCGCGGCGCGGCAAGAAAGGCATTGGCTTGCTTGCGCACGATGGGCACCAGCTGGTTCACGGAGGACACGCCGTACTTGCACTCGAAAGTGGAATAATGCCCCAGGGAACGCGCGATGAAATCCGCCTGGTTGACCATTCCGGTGCGTATGGAACCGGTGTCGACCTCGATCAGGCCGACCACGTCCGGATCCTGATGCTTGATGAAGTCGGTGATCTGAGACAGCACTTGTCGGCTGGAGCGAAGGTAGCCTGCTCCCGGCACGGGAAGATGGAACGCGGGCCCGGTTCCGGTGGCGTATCGAATATTGTAAATCAGCAAGCGCACCCGGGCCATTGTATCGGCGCCTAGTGCTTCGCGCATGACCATCGGCGAGCTACACTAGGGGAATGCCTACCAAAGCCAGCCCAATACGACTCTTTGTCAGCCATGCCTGGGAGGAAAACGACGACTACGTCCGAGTTTTCGAATATCTCGAGGCATCGGGAACTTTTTATTACATCAACAGCAGCCAGCCGCAGGCGAAACGGCCGATCGACAGGGAATCGCAGCGCGAGGATCTGCGCCGGCAAATCGCCCCGTGCGAAGTGATCATCGTGCTGCCGGCGGTATATCGATTGGCGCCGGAATTGGTGCAATTTCAAATGAACTTCGCCAAGGCCGCTGAGAAGCTGATCGTTGCCCTGGAGAACTTCGGGTCTACGGAGGCGCTGCCGAAAATCATCGCCGATCTTGCCGACGAAGTGAGCCCGTGGAATGAACGCAATCTGATCGACGCGCTACGCCGTCAGGCGCGCCACGAAGAAACGACGCGCTGGGATACGATCGAATTCAAGATCGACGACGAATTCAAGATCGACAAGTAGAGACTTGTGATCGCTAATTGTTGGCGATCAAAATCGAGGCTTCGTAGCCGACCGACGGAACTTCATATTCGGCCGCCGTGCGATCGACACTGTGCAGCTGTATCACCGGGCTCATCCGGTTCGACGGATGGTTGCGGCTGGTCAGGCCGAATATCTCGACAATCAAGGCCGCGCAATCATCTGCCTCTTGATTGGACATTTTGCGCACGGATGCGACCACCGCGTCCTCTCCCGGCAACGGGGTCACACCCCGCAAGCAGCCCATGACTTGACGGAAGGATTCGCGAACTTCCAGCGGCAGTGCATCTTCGGCAAGGGTGGTCAGATGACGACGGTAGGCGGAGACCAAACGTTGCTTGATCGGGGTTGAGCGCACCAGTTCAAGGGTGGCAGAGTGCAAACATTCCCACGCACTGCTCATGGACGCCTCGTCAATTTAACAACTCAAACCTTAAAGTAGTTTCGAGGTTATAACCTCTCGTCGAGTCTTGTTAAATCAAGACTCTGCAATCGGAATATACAAGACAATCGCAGAAACGCAACGCGGATTCTGTCTACTTTTTGAAGGAGCGCACGGAGTTAAGCTGGATGCCGCTGAAGGCGGGTTTCAAGCCTATTCGAGAAGTACAATTATGTAACAGCTGTAAGCTTATGAATTACTGAACTAATGAGCGCCGCCGGCGCCGGTGGGGGCATTTGCCTTGACCGGCCGCGCCAGCCACAGGACGCCGAGCAAGGCCAAAAACACCAGTGAGGACAGCCAGAACAGGTCGTTCGCAGCCAGCAAGTGAGACTCCACGTCGATACTGCGATTAATGGCCGCGCCCGCCTGCTCTGGCGACAGTCCACCGGCCTGCAGGATCCGCAGATAATGGGCGGTGGCCGTGCTCGAATTGCTGACGTATTCGGTGAGCTGCGCGTGATGCAGGATGGCGCGATGGTCCCACAGCGTGGTGGCAATGGAGGTGCCGAAACTTCCGGCGAGGATGCGTGCAAAATTCGACAGCCCGGAGGCCGCCGGAACGCGCTCGGGAGGCAGGCCGGAGAGGACCAAGGTCACCAGCGGGATGAAGAAAAATGCCAACGCGGCGCCCTGCACGATGATGGGCACCACCAGGTAACCGAAGTTCGCCTGAGTGTTGTAGCCGGTGCGCATGTAGAGCGCGATGGCGAATATCAGAAAGGCGACACTCGCCAGGTATCGCGGGTCGACCTTACCTACCCACCGGCCGACGAAGGGGGACAGCAGCAGAGCGAGAAGTCCGACCGGAGCGGTGAGCAGCCCGGCTTCGGTGGCGGTGTACCCCATGTACTGTTGCAGCCACAGCGGCAGTATCACGACATTGCCGAAGAACACGCCATAGGCGAGTGCCAGCGCCAGTGTGCCCGTCCAGAAATTACGGCGCTTGAACAGCGTCAGGTCCACGACCGGAAAAGGGTTCTCGAGCAACTCCCAGGCGAGAAACAGACAGAACACGACCACGGCAATCGCCGCCAGCGCGATGATGGTGTAGGAATTGAACCAGTCCAGCTCCTGCCCCTTGTCGAGCATGATCTGCAGCGAACCCACCCACACTATGAGCAACGCCAATCCGATTCCGTCGATGGGCAGCTTGCGGCGCGCTGTTTCGCGGTGACTGTAGATGCTCCAAGTCATCACCGCGGCGAACACGCCCACCGGAATATTGATATAGAAGATCCATGGCCAGGAGATATTGTCCGTGATCCAGCCTCCCAGCAACGGACCCATGACGGGTGCGATCAAGGTGGTCACGCCCCAGATGGCGAGTGCGGTACCGGCCTTGGCCTTGGGGAAGCTGGACAGCAGCAGCGCCTGCGACAAGGGAATCATCGGGCCGGCTACCGCGCCTTGCAGCACCCGGAAAGCGATCAGCTCGGGCAGTGAGGAGGACAAGCCGCACAGCAGCGAGGCAACCGAAAACAGCACGATGGAGGCGGTGAACAGCCGCACCGCGCCGAAGCGCTGACTCAACCAGCCCGTCAACGGCACCGCAATCGCATTGGCGACGCCGAAGGAGGTGATGACCCAGGTGACCTGCGTGGTCGACACCCCGAGGTCGCCGCCGATCGAGGACAGCGACACGTTGGCGATCGAGGTATCGAGCACATTCATAAAAGTGGCGAGCGCCAGGCAGACGGTGCCGAGAACTTTCGCGGCGCCCGTCAACGGCGGTAGTTCGTCGGCCGTGGCCACTTCCGCGCGTCAGTTGTGCAGCAAGCGCATTACTGTGCCGGGTCGGCGGCCGGTTCGCGGGTGGAGTGGTCGGCGCCGATCAGCATGTACACACCCGGGACCACGAACAGCGTAAACAGGGTACCGATCGCCAAGCCGGTGGAGATCACGAGGCCGATGGCAAACCGCGAGGCGGCGCCGGCGCCGCTCGCAAATACCAGGGGCACCACACCGAGTACCATGGCCGCCGTGGTCATCAAAATGGGCCGCAGACGCGCGCTGGTCGCGGCCAGGATGGCATCCCGTTTGGACTTGCCGGTCTCCTGTTCCTTGTTCGCCACCTCCACGATCAGAATGCCATGCTTGCTGATCAGTCCCATCAGGGTCACCAGTCCGACTTCGGTGTAAATATTCAAGGTAGCGCCGCCGACGCCGATCGCAATGAATATCAAAGCACCCGCGATGGATAGAGGCACCGATATGAGAATCACCAGCGGGTCGCGAAAGCTCTCGAACAATGCCGCGAGCGCCAGAAACACGATGATGATGGCGAAGCCGAAGGTGGCCATGATGCCGCCGGATTCCTGCACGTATTGCCGGCCTTGCCCGCCGTAGTCCACCGAATAGCCCTGCGGCAACGTGCGCGCGGCGAGGCCTTGCAGATATTTCAACGCGTCATCCAGTGACACGCCGACGGCCATGACTCCGGATAGGGTGGCCGCGTTCAACTGCTGGAAGTGATTGAGCGTTTCCGGGACCGTCTCTGAGCGGATCGTGGCGATGGTCGACAAGGGGATCGGGACCCCGTCGATGTTGCCGACGGGGTAGTCGAGCAATTGATCCACGTTCAACCGCGACACCCGCTCGACTTGGGGAATGACCTTGTAGGAGCGGGTATCCATGCTGAAATAGTTCACATAGCCGCCGCCCAGCAATCCGCCGAGTGCGGTTCCCACCTGGCTCATCGTGAGCCCGAGCTGCGCAGTCTTCTCCCGATCGATGACGATGACCGACTGCGGCTGATCGTATTTCAGATCCGTATCGAAGAACATGAACATGCCGCTCTTGAGCGCCTCGCTGAGAAATGCCGTGGAGACGTCGTTCAATCGCGCTGCAGGATCGGTAGTCTTGATGGCGAATTGTATGGGCAGTCCAAAGGCGCCGGGCAGCGACGGCGGTTGAAATACCGCGATCCTTTGGCCCGCGATGGCGCCGATTTTCTGCTGCAGCATCTGCTGAATCTGGGTGGTGCCCAGCTTGCGCTTATCGCGCGGCGGGAATGCCATTCCGGTAATGGACTGGCCGGGCGCATCGATTTGAAATATGTGATCCGGATTGAACGACTGCTTGATCAAATCGAAGACCTGGGTATCGTACAAGGCCTTGCGCTGCAACGTGGCGTTCGGCGCCGACGTCGACTGCATCAACACGAAGCCCTGATCCTCCTGCGGAGCGAGTTCGCTTTTGGAGCTGCGGTACAGGAATACGATACTTCCGAGGATCACGATGACCAGCACGGCGGTAACGGGCGTATAGCGCAGGCTGCGCTCGAGGCGGGCCTGATACCAGCCGCGAAGCGCGTCGAATCGCTTGTCGATGAACTTGACCAGGCGCGTCTCCCAATCCTCCTGATCGGCGCGGTGCGGTTTCAGCAGCCGCGAGCACATCATCGGCGACAAGGTCAACGCGATGACCGCCGAGACCGTAACGGCCGCGGCAAGCGTGAAGGCAAACTCGACGAACAGCGCGCCGGTGAGACCGCCCTGAAATCCGATGGGCACGAACACGGCCAGCAGCACCACCGTCATGGCAACGATGGGCCCCGCGAGTTCGCGCGCAGCAAGACTGGCGGCGGCGATCGGCGCCATGCCGCCTTCCAAATGGCGGTTCACATTTTCAACGACGATGATGGCGTCATCGACGACCAAACCGATGGCGAGGACCAATGCCAGCAGGGTCAGCAGGTTGATAGTGAAGCCCATGGCCAACATGATGGCCAGGGTGCCGATCAGCGACAGCGGAATGGCGACGATGGGGACCAGCACCGAACGCGGCGATCCCAGGAACGCGAATATCACCACCATGACGATGAGCAGCGCCTCGATCAGCGTGACGGCCACTTCGTGGATGGAGCTGTTCACGAAGTCGGTGGAATCGTAGATAATCGTGCCGGCCAAGCTTTCCGGCAGCTGCGAATGGATTTCCGGGAATGCGGCCTTGACGCCGTTGACCACCGTCAGAAGGTTCGCGCTCGGCGCCACTTGAATGCCGACGAATACGCCGTTGTGACCATCAAAGGCAACCCGCGCCTCGTAGCTGTCGGCGCCCAGCTCGACGGTGGCCACATCGCTCAAGCGGATGTTGCTGCCGTTCACCTGTTTGATGACCAGGGCGCGAAACTCGCTCAAGCTGTGCAGACTGGTGGTGGAGGTCAACGTCACCTGGACCATCTGGCCCTTGGTGTTGCCCACGGCGGAGATGTAATCGTTATTGAGGAGCGCGGTCGATACGTCGCCCGCGGTCAGGCCGTAGGCGGCGAGTTTCTGCGGGTCGAGCCACGCGCGCAGCGAGAAATACTGTGCGCCCAGCAGTTCCGCCGTTTGCACGCCCGGAACGGCCTGCAATTTGGGCTGGACCACACGCTGCAGATAGTCGGTAATTTGATTCGGCCGCAAACTCTGACTCGAAAAGCCCAGATACATGGCGTCCGTGGTTTGCCCCACTTTGACGCTGATCGCCGGCTGCTGCGAGCCCAGCGGAAGTTGATTGAGTACCGAGTTGACCTTGATGTTGATCTCGGCGGCGGCTTTCGAGGTGTCGTAGTTCTGCCGCAGATTCACGGTAATCGTGCTGACGCTGCTTTGGCTGGTCGACGTCATGTAGTCGATGCCGTTGGCCTGGGCCACCGCCGCTTCTATCGGAGTGGTGATGAAGCCGGCGATGGCGTCGGGATCGGCGCCGGGATACGTCGTCGATATGGTGACGATGCCGTTTTCGGTCTTGGGATACGCAAGCACTTGCAAGGAACTGTACGAGCGCAGCCCCACCACCAGGATTGCGAGGCTGACGACGCTCGATAGAACCGGGCGCCGGATGAAAAGATCGGTAAAGTTCATGGTGTTTCGCGCTTACTCGTTCGGCGGCGTCGGAGCGGAGTCGTTGGCCGGCACCACGCTGTTGTTCACGACCACGCCTGCGCCGTTGCGCAGCTTCAATTGGCCGCCCGTGACGACCACATCGCCGGCGGCGACGCCGCTCAGCACCGCTACCTCATCACCGCGAGTGCCGCCCAGTTTGACGAAGCGCTGCTGCACCACGGATTTGGGCTTGCCGTGCTCATCGACCCCGCTTTGCTGCACGATGAACACCGTGTCGCCATAGGGGTTGTAGGTAATTGCCGCTTGCGGCAGGGTGATCTGGTCGGTAGCGTCGCCGCTGTCGATTTCGACGTTGGCGTACATGCCGGGGAGCAGCCGGCGGTCGGCATTGGCGAACGACGCGCGCACCTGGATGTTGCGGCTGGCAAGGTCCACCTTGGAGTTGACGGAGGAAATCTCGCCGGTAAAGTGCGTGCCCGGATAAGTATCCACCGTCGCCGTCGCCACCTGTCCCACCTTGAGATGCGCAAGCGCCTGCTGCGGGACATAAAAGTCGATCAGGATGGGATCGAGCGCCTGTAGTGTCACCACCGTCGTGCCGGCGGTCAGGTACTGGCCCTCGTCGACCTGGCGAATCCCCAGTCTGCCTGCGAAGGGTGCCTTGACGGTTTTCTCATCGATGAGTGCCTGCTGCGCCGCCACCTGCGCCCGCGCGGATTTTAGACTGGACACATCCGTGTCGAGCACCGCCTGACTGATCGCCTGCGCGGCGAACTGTTCTTGATCGCGCTTGTAAGTCTGTTCTGCGAGCGCGGCCGCCGCCTCCAGCTGCGCGAGTTTTGCGGGGTCGTCGTAGGCCCGAAGCTTGAGCAGCACGGTGCCCGCGGCCACTTCGGTTCCCGAGTCGATGTGAACCTGGTCGACCACACCCGCGATCTGGGCCGCCAAATCCGCACCGCGCACGGCACGCAAACTGCCGATGGCCTGAGCGTGCGCCTGCCAGCTCGTGCTGGCTGCGACTGCCGTCGAGACAGTCTGCGGCGCAGTAGCCGCCGCACCCATGTACTTCGCCATCATCTTTCCCATGAACAGATGCCAGGCGAAGATACCGCCTAAGATCACTGCGACGACCACGGCCAAGATGACCAATGGCAGGATCATTTTCTTCAGAGGGGCGGTGCCCTGTCCGCTGCTATCTTTCCCCAATTCCGTAGTGCTCACATTTGTCCCTTGCTCAAGTCATATTTTTGGACGGCGGCGTGGGCCGCCCCGGCACGGGCCGCCCCGGCATGGGCCGCCCCGGCATCCGTGGCAGCCACGTCCGTGCGATTCCACCAACCGCCGCCCAGCGCCTGAAACAGCGCCGCGGTATCGGCGAAACGCAACGCGCGTGCTTTAACTAGCGCCACGGCGGCGCTTTGATAGCTCTGTTCGGCGCTCAGCACTTGCACATGGCTGGCCGCGCCGCTCTTGAATTGCGCTTGCACCATGGTGAGGCTGTCCGCGGCAGTGCGCTCGGCAGTGCTTTGCGCAGCCAGAGAGTCCGCATCGGCTTGCAGCGCGTACAGCGTGTCGGACACGTTCTCGAATGCGGTAATGACCGTGGCCTGGTAATTGGCGGCCGCCTCTTGCGCGGCGGCCACGGCGGCGCGGCGCTGATGCAGCAGCTGACCGCCTTTGAATAGGGGTTGGGACAGGGAGCCTAAAAGACTCCACACATTCGACCCGGGGGAAAATAAATTTCCCCACGTCGCGGCTTGTTGGCCGTAGCTGGCGGTCAGCGTGATCTGGGGGAGCATGTTGGCCGTTGCGACCCCGATCTGCGCGGTGGCTTCGTGCAGCAGCGCAGAATATTGGCGCACATCGGGACGTTGTTCGACGAATTTCGATGGCAAGCTCAGGGGCAGATCCTGCGGAATGCTGAGTGAATCAAGCTGAAATTCCGCGCC
>JANXZQ010000102.1 GCA_025355445.1 Gammaproteobacteria bacterium | reverse complement strand
GCCGTTGATGCCCTTGCTGTAGCTGGAGACGTTGTTGAACACTGCCAGGGAGTTATCCGGCAGGTAAGCCGTCTTGTCGGTGGCGATCGCGCTGTCGTCGCTGGCGTTGATCAAGGCACTGGCGCCGTCGAACGCCGAGTTGTTGTAGAAGAGTTGGCGACCGCCGGTCGGAATGGTGGAACCTGCGGAGATCGTGATCGATGCGGCAGCCGGGCTGACGCTGTTGACAGTGCTGTCGTTCGCGCTGATGTTGACGGTCACGGTGGAAGCACCCGGGCCGCCCATGGAAGTGTTGTTGTAGGTCAGCGTTCGCAATACGGCCGCATAGTTGCTCAGTGAAGAGGTGCCAGTCAAGGATAATGTGCCGGCACCGTTGTAGCTGACGCCGATACCGCCTGTCGGTGTGGCGGACAACACATCGCCTGCATGAAACGAGGCAATCGTCGCCGTCATCGACGCCAGCGTGGTATCGTCGGCGTCGGCAACCGTTGCATTAACCGGGTCCGAAATGTTCACGGCACCGACACCGGACCAAGTTGAGGCATAACCGGTGCCGCCGCCAGCTCCGTTGAGATCGACGACTGGCGCCTGATTGTTGATCCGGACTGCCCGCGTCGCGGGGACATTCACGTTGCCATCATCGGCCGTGAACAGCAAGACCTTATTGTGCGCGGCCGGGTTTGAATTACTGTACGTGATCGATTGCAGGGCCGCCTGATAGTTCGCTGCGCTGTCGATGCCCGCCAGTGTCAGGACACCGGCCACCGTATCGAAGGTGCCCGTGATGGTGAGCGTATTCGTGAAATTCAGATGGTCGTCGCCGGCGACATAACCTGAGATCGCGACCGATGCGCCGACCAAGAAGCTGCTATCCGTATCCGTTATCGTGATGCCCGGATCGGCGGCGACAACGCCGGTCGGAATATAAGAAATGTAGGTTCCCGTGGTCACGACCGTGGGTGGCGCGTTGCTGAAGAAGTTTGTCGAGCCGATGTGATTCAAGGGGAATTGTTTCAGCGAAGCCGGTGCGGTGTTGGCCGCGTGTCCCAATTTGAAAGTGGGAACGTTGCCGCCGAGGCTGTCGGTGGCGACCCAATCCGACGCTTGCCATCCAGACGTACTTCCGCTACGTCCAAGATAGGATGAGATAAAGGTTACAGGCACCTGCTGTGAATCGGGAGTGGCCACATTGGTGCTGCCGGTCTGGTTGACAAAATTCAGGAAACCGTAAGCGACGTCACCGGGCATTCCCGTGCCGTTGCTCATTTCGCCGACGGCGTCGAGGATGTTGTATTGATTAAATTGGTTGCTGCCGTCGGTTTGATGCAAGGTTCCCGTGGTCCCCACGTCCAAAGGGTCGCCCAAGGCAGGAGCGGTGTTCGACTGGACCAGCAGATACGTGACCGTCGACTTCAATAAATTGATGTCGGTGGGGGTTACCAAAGAACTATGGCCGACGATGCTGCTGCCGCCGAGGCCGGCGTTATTGCCGAAGCCCGCACCCGTTCCGTTGCCCGTGTTATCCAAAACGGCGGCGTTCGGATCGATCAGCCCGTTGAGGAATGTGGCCGTGCTAAGGGTATAGGTATTATCCTTTTGTAAAATCACTAGAAATCCGTTGGCACCGGTGTGGTCTCCCGAGAGATCAAAGATTTCCGAGACCGTGCCGGCTGGATAACTCACCGAATTCGCGGTTAAGGGAGCACCATTCAGGCCGATGAGATACGTGCCGGCCGGGAACGTGTAATTGCTAGCGCCAGGCGAGCGAATTTCGACGTAATCGTTGGGATTATCGGGAGAACCCGGTGGGTTGCTGAACACTTCGCTGATCAGCAAAGAGGGGGGCGTCACGACATTCAGAAGGATCGTATCGGTGTCCTGTTGCGCCCCTCCCGAACCAGAGTTGCCTTGGTCGTTAGTAGTGATTTGGACGCTAGCCGTGCCGAGGTAGTTGTTCGCGGGCGTAAAGACCAGCCCATCCAGCGCGGTGTTCAAGTCGGCGAGCGTTCCAGTGTAAATCAACGATGATGAACCGTTGCCCGAGCCGGTCAAACCGGTCAGCGTGCCGAGCGCCAGCGTGCCGTGGGTCGCCGTGAGGGTGACCTGCTCGGTGC
>JANXZQ010000079.1 GCA_025355445.1 Gammaproteobacteria bacterium | reverse complement strand
CTAGCCACTAGGAGAATTTCTTGCCGGATCGTCCGAATTTCCTGATTTTGATGGCGGATCAACTGACCGCCCGCGCGCTTCCCGCCTACGGTAACCGCGTGGCGAAGACGCCGCATATCGACGCGCTCGCCGCCTCCGGTGTGGTGTTCGACTCGTTTTATTGCAATAGCCCACTGTGCGCGCCGTCGCGGTTTTCGTTCCTCTCAGGTCGCCAAGTATCCGCCATCGGCGCTTACGACAATGCGGCAGAATTTCCGGCGCAAATTCCCACCTTCGCTCACTACCTGCGGCAGGGTGGATACCAAACCGTGCTCAGCGGCAAGATGCATTTTTGCGGCGCGGATCAGCTGCACGGTTTCGAAGAGCGCTTGACCACCGACATCTATCCGGCCGACTTCGGCTGGACGCCGGATTGGAATCGTTTCGAGCATCGGCCAAGCTGGTATCACACCATGGACTCGGTGACCCAGGCCGGCCCTTGCATCCGTACCAATCAGATCGACTTCGACGATGACGTGGTCTTCAATGCCCGTCAGCATCTCTTCGACATGGCTCGGCGCAAGGACGCCCGCCCCTTTTGCATGGTGGCGTCCATGACGCACCCGCATGATCCCTATGCGATTCCGCACCGTTATTGGGACCGGTATGCGGACTCGGAGATCGACATGCCTCGCGTACGTATCGCGGCAGATGACTTGGATCCGCATTCCAAGCGGCTGCGGCACGTTATCGGACTCAACCTTTTGCCGGTCAACGAGGCACAGGTCCGCGCCGCGCGGCGCGCCTACTACGGTGCCGTCTCCTACGTCGACGACCAGGTGGGAGTGCTGCTAGCGGCGCTCGCCGACGCCGGCTTCGCCGACAACACCGTCGTGCTGCTGCTCGCCGATCACGGCGACATGCTGGGCGAGCGCGGCCTCTGGTACAAAATGAATTTCTTCGAGCCTGCCTGCCGCATTCCCTTGATCGTGCATGCGCCGGGGCGCTTTGCCGCGCGCCGCGTCATCGAATCCGCCTCGCTGGTCGACATTCTGCCCACCTTGAACGAGCTCGCCGGAGGCGCCGCCGCAGATTTTGTGACCCCACTGGACGGGAACAGCTTGGTGCCGCAACTCGCGGGCGCTGCTGGCTCCGACGAAGTCATTGGCGAATATCTCGCCGAAGGCGCAATCGCTCCCTTGGTGATGATCAAGCGTGGGCGGTATAAATTCGTCCACTCTCCCGTCGACCCGGATCAGCTCTACGATCTGCAGTCCGATCCGGATGAGCTGCGAAACCTCGCGCCGCTTGCCCAGCACGTCTCCCGCGCGCAGGAATTTCGCGCTGAAGTGGCGCGGCGTTGGGAACTGCCCGAGTTGCACGCTGCGGTAGTCGCCAGTCAGCGGCGTCGGCACTTGGTCTACGACGCCCTGCGCAAGGGACGATACACGCCCTGGGATTTCCAGCCTGTCCGCGACGCCAGCCGTCTGTATGTGCGCAATGATCAGGATTTAGGCGATTTGGAAGCCATGGCCCGATTTCCGCCTCATCGCGCGTGAAATCGGGCTCCGCCCCATAAGATCGGCAGCAATGCGAGAGTCTAGTTGTTGAGCGCGCCCTAATCGATGCGCCCATAACTGCCGTTCGCCTCGCCGTTGGGTCCGGCGGCAAAGAACAGGGTATTGTGCGGCTGATTGGCTGCGTCGTTGCCAAAGGCGATGCCCCACAAACCCGCAGTCGCAATGGCCGCTCCGGTCGCATCGTTCACCGAGCCCATGAAAGTGCCGGACGTGGGATCAAAGGCGTTGATCTTGCCGTCGCCAAAATTGCCCACCAACAGCATCTTGCTCAAGGTGCCGAAGTCGGCCGGCGCCAACGCAATACCCCACGGGGCGTTCATGACACCCTTGGCCACCAGCTGCTTGATGAGCTTGCCGTTCGTATCATAGATATCGACGTAGCCCAATCCCGCGCCGTTGGCATTGTCATGATTGTCGGGCGCCTGCTGCTGCGCATACGTCACATAGATCTGCGTTGCTCCGGCGGCGCCGCTGCCCGGGATCGTTTGTATG
>JANXZQ010000061.1 GCA_025355445.1 Gammaproteobacteria bacterium | reverse complement strand
ACGCACAGCCGCCAACCGGCGGTGCCGCAGCCGGTGATTCAGTAGCGTCGGGCAGGGGAAGTGCCGTGGATTGGGCCGGGCCCCGTTGGGCCGGGGCGCGCTCAGCGGGCTGCAACGCCGGCACGGCCGCCAGCAGCGCTCGGGTGTAGGGATGGCCGGCCGTGGCGAACAACGCGTCGCGCGTTGCGATTTCAAGCAGCGTTCCCGAATACATCACGAGAATTCGATGGCTGAGGTGCCGCACGACGGCCAGATTGTGGCTGATGAACAGCATCGCGGTGCCGTCGTCGCGCTGTAAATCCAGCAGCAGATTGACGATCTGGCCTTGAATGGACACATCCAAAGAACTGACCGGCTCATCACATACCAGCAGCCGAGGGCTCAATATCATGGCGCGCGCGATGCCGATGCGCTGGCACTGGCCGCCGCTGAACTCGTGCGGATAACGGCCCCTCATATCGGCGTCCAAACCGACGCGCTTCAGCATCTCGCCTACGCGCGCGCGCCGCACCGCCGCACTCAGCCTGGATTCGAAGATGCCGAGCGGCTCGGCAATACTCTCACCCACGGTCATGCGCGGATCCAAACTGGCCAGCGGATCCTGAAAGACGATTTGCAGATCACGGCGCAACTCGCGCAAAGCGCTCCCGTCGCAGGACAAGAGATCCCGGCCCCGCCACAGCACCGACCCTCTGCTTGGCCGAACCAGCCGCAAAATGGCACGCGCCAATGTCGACTTGCCGGATCCCGATTCACCGACCAAGCCTAGCGTTTCGCCGGCGCACAGATCGAAGCTCACATCGTGCAGCGCCGACCGCGCGCCAAAGTCCACCCCCAGATCGCTGACTCGCAGCAACGGATTCATGGCGACAGCGGATAGTGACAGGCCACGGCGGCTCCGCTGCCGCCGTCGTGCAGCAGCGGCCGCTCTGCCCGGCAGCGCGCGGCGGCGCGCGCGCAGCGCGGCGCGAAGGCGCATCCAGCGAACGCCTCCCCCGGTCGCGGCGGCTGTCCCTGAAGCGACGGGAGGCGCTCCAAGCGCGGCCCCGTTATGCTCGGTACGCACTTCAGCAGCTCCGCGGTATAGGGATGGCGCGGTCGCCGGAATAGCTCGCCCGCATCGGCGCTTTCGACGATCCGTCCCGCGTACATGACCAGAATTCTGTCGGCAAGGCCGGCCACCACCGCCAGGTCATGACTGATCAGCACCAGCGACATACCGGCCTTCGCGCGCACCTCCCGCAGCAGTGCGATGATCTGCGCCTGGACGGTCACATCGAGCGCGGTGGTGGGCTCGTCGGCAACGACCAGCAAGGGATCACACAGCAAGCTCATGCCTATCATCACCCGCTGCCGCTGCCCTCCCGACAATTCATGCGGGTACTGATTCAGCCGCCGCTGCGCTTCCGGCACCCGCATTCGCTCCAGCATGCGCCGCGCGGCAATCCGCGCCTCGCTCCCCGATATGCCCGCGTGGCGCACCAGGACTTCGGCCATTTGCATGCCGACCTTCATATGCGGGGTCAGCGAAGTCATAGGGTCTTGAAAAATCATCGTGAGCTTCGAGCCGCGGATGCGATTCAAACGGCCGCGATCAAGGCCCAGGATGTCCTGATCGGCAAAGCGCACGCTGCCGTCGGCCACGGCGTTGCCAGCGAGCAATCCCATGACGGCCATGAACACCTGTGTCTTGCCCGCCCCTGATTCGCCTACTACTCCTAAGCATTCGCCGGCCGCCACGCTCAATGAGACCTGCCGCACGGCGGCAATGGGCGCGGCTCGCTGCGCGAAATTCACGCTCAGATTCTCCACGCTCAATATGGGCAGCACGCCTCAGCGCTCCTTGACATCGAGGGCGTCGCGCAATCCGTCGCCGAAGATATTGAGCGACAGCAGCAGCGCGGCCAACAATCCGCCAGGCACGAGCAATATCCAAGGCGCGGCCTCCATTTCGCTCGCGCCTTCGGCAATCAGTGTTCCGAGGCTGGCGTGCGGCTCTTGAATCCCCAATCCGAGAAAACTCAAGAAGCTCTCGAACATGATGATTTGCGGAACGGTGAGCGTGGCGTAGACGATGACGGGCCCGAGTACATTGGGGATCACGTGTTTGACGATGATGCGCGCGGGCCCCGCTCCGCACGCCACCGCAGCCTCGATGAATTCCATTTGGCGGATGCTCAACGTTTGGCCACGCACGATCCGCGCCATGGTCAACCAGCCGACGGCGCCGATCGACAGGAACAGCAGATAAACGCTGCGGCCGAAGATGACGGTCAGAAATATGACGAAAAATATCAGCGGCAAGCCGCTCAATATCTCGATGATCCGCATCATCACCCGATCGGTGCGGCCGCCGATATAGCCGGCGATGGCGCCGTAGGCGGTGCCGACCAGCAGGCTCACCGCGCTTGCCACCAATCCCACGGCCAACGACACACGAGCGCCTTCGAGCGTGCGCGCGAACAGATCGCGGCCCAATCGATCGGTGCCGAACCAGTGTGCGTTCTGCCAAGCCGGCTTCGAGGCCACATGCGACCAATCAAGCGCATCGCTGCCGTTCGGATTGAACCATGGGCCGAATAGAGTCAGGGCCACGATGCCTAGCGCAATCGCCAGCGCCCACATGGCGCCCGGATTCGATCGCAGCCGCCGCAAGGCATCGTCGATGAGGCTGCTGATCATCGCAGTCTCACGCGAGGATCGAGCCAGGCGTACAGAAGATCTACGAGCAATCCCATGAGAATGAGCAGAGTCGAGTAAATGATCACCATGCCGAGCACCAGCGTGTAGTCTCGATTGAGCGCCCCTTGCACCATGTAGCGCCCAATGCCGGGCAATCCTGCGATCGATTCGACGACCAGAGATCCCGTCATGATCGACGCAACCGCCGGAGGTAAATAACTCGCCACGGGCAGGAGAGCCGGCCGTAGCGCGTGACGCAGTATCACCGTATGCAGCGGCAGTCCTTTGGCGACCGCCGTGCGGATGTAGTGGCTGCGCAGCACGTCCAGCATGCTCGCGCGCACCAGCCGCGCAATCACGCTGAGCGGCGGCAGCGCCAGGGCGGCGACGGGCAACAGCAGGTGTCTGATCGAACCGGGCTCCCAGCCGGCCACGGGCAACCAATGTAAATAGATGCCGAACAGCAGGCCCAGAAAGGGAAGCACGACGAACGAAGGAATCGCAATGCCGATGACGGCCAGTGACATCGTGAGGTAATCCGCCGCGCAGTTGTGGCGAAGCGCGGCAAATGTCCCCAACGGAATCCCTACAATCAGGGCGAGCGCCATGGCAAGAGTCCCCAGTTCCAGCGTCACGGGGAACCCCTGACCGATCAGCTCGGTGACCGAGAAATCCTTGTATTTGAACGACGGACCGAAATCCCCACGCAGCAGAGCCCCAAGGTAGCGGCCGTACTGAGTCCAAATCGGCTGATCCAAGCCGTACGCACTTTGCAGGTTCGCCAGGATTTCCGGTGGCAAGGTTTGTTCCTGGTCGAATGGGCCGCCGGGAGCCGCGCGAATCAGAAAGAAAGTGATCGTGACAATGACGAACAAGGTGGGAACCGCGCCGGCTAGGCGGGTCAAGAAGTAGCGCAACATCTGCCGCAAGTCTATCGATTGACCGCAAGGTGGACAAGCGAGGCGCCGATCCCTAAACTAGCGCGCCGAATGATCAGCGCGCCTCGCCAATCATGCTTTTTTCTCAAGGATTCATGGAATCGACACGCCCAATCCGCGCGCTCATCCGCGGCCTCGATGCGCTGACTGTACTGAATTTGCGCGACGGTGCGACGGTCTCCGAAGTCGCCCAAGAGCTCCATTTGCCGCGCACCACCGTCTATCGAATCTTGGCGACGCTTTGCAATGCCGGCTTCGTGGTTCGTGATGCGGCAGACGATCGTTATCGGCTGACCATCATGGTCCGCGGCTTGAGCGACGGCTTCGATGACGAGGCTTGGGTGACGCAAATCGCGAAGCCTTCTATCTACGATCTGTCCCGCGAGCTCGTCTGGCCGGTATCCATAGCCACCTTGTCGGGATTCACCATGCTGGTGCGCGAATCCACCGACCACCAGAGCCCGCTGGCGATTGATCGATATCCCGCCGGATTTCGCGCGCCGCTGCTGGCGACGGCTGCCGGGCGCGTCTATCTCGCCCACTGCCCGGCGCCGCGACGCGAGACCCTGCTCGAGATGTTGGCAGCGCGGGCGCCGGCAGAACTGCAGCGATCCCTCGCGCAGATCAAGGCCGCCGGCTACGCAACCGTTACGCGCACTCACCGCTTGGTGGAGGAGATCGGCCTGAGTGTGCCCGTTCTGTTGCACGATCGAGTACTCGCCGGCTTGACTGTGCGCTTTGCGGCTTCCGCCGTGCCGCTGAAAAGCGGCCTCGAGCGTTTTCTGCCGAAGCTGCAGCGCTGCGCGGGTAGAATCAGCACTCTATTTTCGGAACAACAATCTTCTTCCCACAGATTATCGGACGGGGTCGCCGCGACCCCGTGAGCAGTTGGCGCGAAGCGCCTAGGTATTGGCGCGAAGCGCCTTAGGAGTTTCTTGAATGCAGAAGATCATGGTGTGTATCAAGCGCGTCGTCGACTACAACGTGCGTATCCGCGTCAAACCGGACGGCAGCGGTGTGATGCTCGACGGCGTGAAGATGAGCGTCAATCCATTCGATGAGATTGCGCTCGAAGAAGCGTTGCGCATAAAAGAGCGGGGAACGAATATCGAAGTGCTCGCCGTCAGCATTGGCGTCGCCGACACCCAGCAGCAACTGCGCACCGCGTTGGCGATGGGTGCCGATCGCGCCATCCTGGTGCAGAGCGACGTTGCGGTCGAACCCTTGACAGCGGCGCAGACCTTTCTCGCCGTCGCGAAAAAGGAGAACCCGGACCTGATCTTCCTCGGCAAGCAAGCCATCGACGATGATGCGAACCAAACCGGCCAAATGCTGGCGGCCATCTGGGAGCGGCCACAGGCGACCTACGCCTCGAAGGTGGAGCTCTCGGGAGACAAGGCGTCGGTCACCCGCGAAATCGACGCCGGTCTCGAAACCATCGAAGTGGACCTGCCGGCAGTGGTCACTGTGGACCTGCGCTTGAACGAGCCGCGCTATGTGAAGTTACCGGACATCATGAAGGCCAAGAAGAAACCCTTGGAGGTGACCTCGCTCGAGGCACTCGGCGTCAGCGCAGTCGTTCTGCTCAAGACGGTGAAAACCGAGCCGCCGGCGCAGCGCCAGAAGGGAGTCTTGGTCAAGGATGTAGCGGAATTGTTCGACGTACTCAAGAAGAAGGGTTTGGTCTAATGCACAAGATACTGATTGTCGGTGAACATGACGGCAAGACACTGAATCCCGCCACGGCAAAATGCGTCACCTGTGCGAGCAGCATTCCGGACGGCGAAATCGCCATAGTCGTGTTGGGTGCAGACACCGCCGCCGTCGCTGTGCAAGCCGCCGCCATCGCGGGGGTAAAATCGGTGCTGCGCGTGGATCGGCCCGAGAACGAGCATCCGCTCGCCGCGATCTTCGCGCCGCAGCTCGCCGCGCTCGCCGCCGACTACACTCATGTCTTCGGGCCGTCAACGAGCTTCGGTAAGGATTTGATGCCGCGCCTTGCCGCACTGCTCGGCGTGCCGCAGGTCAGCGACTTGATGACCGTCGAGGGCGCCTATCGATTCAAGCGACCCACCTATGCCGGCAACGCCATTGTGACGGTGGAAGCCGATCCCGCGCGCAAGCTCTTGGCCACCGTGCGCGTCGCCTCCTTCCAGGCGGCAGTAGCAGGCGGCAGCGCCGCCGTTGAATCCAAAAGCACCGCCGCCGCCCTGCCCTCGCATACGCGCTATGTCGGCGCCAAAAGCGGCTCCACCGATCGGCCCGACCTGCAAACGGCCAAGCGCGTCGTCTCCGGCGGCCGCGCGCTCGGCAGCGCGGAGAACTTCAAGTTATTGTTCAGTCTCGCCGACAAGATCGGCGCGGCCGTGGGCGCGTCGCGGGCGGCGGTCGATGCCGGATATGCGCCGAATGAAATGCAAGTCGGCCAGACCGGAAAGATTATTTCGCCTGATATCTATATCGCCATCGGCATCTCCGGCGCGATTCAACATCTGACGGGCATCAAGGACGCGCGAACGATCGTGGCGATCAACAAAGACGGCGAGGCGCCGATCTTCGAAGTCGCCGACATTGGCTTGGTCGGCGACCTGTTCCAGATCGTGCCTGAGCTGGAACGCTTGATCAGCGGTTAGCCACAGGCGGTTAGCCACAGGCGGTTAGCCACAGGCGGTTAGCCACAGGCGGTTAGCCACGGGCGGTAAGCCGATCACACGCCCGCGG
>JANXZQ010000548.1 GCA_025355445.1 Gammaproteobacteria bacterium | reverse complement strand
AGGTGATGGACGCGGTTCAGCGCTCCAACAAGGACGTTGGCGGGAGGCTGGTGGAGCAGGCCGACGCCGTGCTCGCGGCGTGGTTCCTCGGCAGCGAGGCCGGCAACGCCATCGGCGACGTCGTGAGCGGGCGTGTCTCTCCCAGCGGCCGAACCCCGGTAACGTGGGCGCGCGCCGCAGGTCAGATCCCGATCTTTTTCGGCGAGCGGCCGAGCGGCCGCCCGGCGAATCCCAAGGACCACTACACCAGCAAGTATCTCGACGTGCCGAACGAGCCGCTGTTCGCCTTCGGCCACGGGCTGACCTACGGGAGTTTCACGCTCTCCCATCTGCGCGTGACCCCGAGCAGCGTCGAAGACATCGACACCATGACGATTCGCGTCGACGTGCGCAACGAGGGCACCAGGGCGGCGCAAGAGACCGTGTTTCTTTTTACACACGACAAGCTTGCGAGCGTGGCGCGGCCGCTGCTGGAGCTCAAAGGCTTCGCGAAAATCGATTTACGGCCGGGCGAGTCGGGAACCGTCACGTTGTCGTTGCGCGCCGCAGAACTGCGATTCCTCGGGGTCGATCTTGCGGCCGTGTTCGAGCCCGGCGAGGTCGAGATCTTGGTGGGTCCCTGTGCGGATCGCGCGCAGCTGCTTGCCGCAACCATTGATCTATCTTGGTCGCGTCCCTGCTGAGACGACGCCGCAGGCCCAGTGAAACATGAGCTCACTCTGCGTGCCCGGCACGATGGGATCCCAGCGGGCTTGCTTCGGGTCCGCTTCCTCGGTTTGCTGGCTGCCGGCAAGATTGTTCTCGGTGTAGTAGATAACCAGCAGCACTCTTGCCCGTTCCTTGCCGCAGTCGTATTGAACTTTCTCGACGTCGCTTAAGTACACATCGCCGCCGCCGTCGCCGCTTCGCTGCGGCTCCGGGAATTCGCGGCGCAACCACGCCGTCACGAGATGACCCGAGCGCTTCATTTGATGCTCTGTGCTGTAGATTGTCCAGGAGCCGTCGGCAGCGACCGACTGAAAAAGCCAGCCGCCGGAGGCTAATGGATCGAGCGTGCGCACCCACGCCATCGGATCCGCCCTGCGTGCCTCGCGCTCCTTGGCCAGATGCTCCGCCTTGATTTTATCTTCGGCTTGTAGCTGCGCGCGCTGTTCGGCCCACATCTTTTCCTGTTCGGGGGTCTGACCGAATGTCGCTGACCCTCGCACGAGGCAAATTGCGGCGAGCGCCATCGCCGCGAGCGTCCGAGAAGTCGTGCCACTCATCGCGTTTCTCCAGATTGCTCAGGCGCCTCGATCATGAGCGCGGTCGGGCGCGGTAATTGTAGGCGAGGCGATGGTAATAGTGACGCACAACCTGGCCGTCTCGGGTCAATATCTCATCTTCGATCGGCCCAAGGCGCTCGGCCCGGGACTCGATGGCCGCGCCGGCGAGGTCTTGAGGATCCCACGCGATCAGCAGCAGAGTCCGGCCCTCCTGCTGTTCGGCCGGCGTCCAGCGCTCGTACATGAGCCCAACCCCCCCGAACAGATGGGCGCTCGACGTCTCTACTACGGTGTCGGGGCGCTTGGTCGTGTAAAACGCCAGTTCGCTGGCAATGGCATAGCGATCCATGCCGACGATGAGCGGCTCGCGGCCGGTTGCAGCGCGCGCATTCTCGGCGATCACCTCGACGCGGCGGCTGAACTCGCGCCAACCGACCGGAAACAATTCGATGTGCTTGCCGTAGCCCAGACCGGGCAGTCCCAACACCAGATAGTGCAGGCCCGCGCCGTACAGCAGTAGCAGGGTCATGAGTGTCGGAATCCAAGCCTTGCGCAGCCACGCGCGAATGCCGGCGGCATTGGCAGGGCTCGCGATCATTCCCACCGCCATGACGGGCAGCGCAGCGGTCCAGGGCGCACCAGTCCAGTCAAGCTTCACTTCGTGCCGCAGACTGAAGATGGTGAATACCGACAAGGGCAGGAATACCGACACGGCGGTGAATAGCTGCCGCCGCGCGGCATCATCGCCAACACCGGCGGCGCCTGCGCGGCCGTCCGCCGGGCTCCTGCGCCGAAAGGCCAGCACGACCGCCAGAACGCCGGTCGGGGTGATGAGCACCAGGATGGAGGCGAGCAATTTATGGAGTGCGAATCGCGGTGCCTCTGCCAGGCGGCGGGAGGTTTGGAATACGAAAGAAGCCCAATCGTGCTGTGCGTTCCAGAGGATCACGGGAGAGAAAATCGCAAGCGCCAGCAGCGCGCCGCCATAGGGCTCCCAACGCCGCCACCAGCGCCGTGATTGGCTATCCCACAGCATGAAGACGAGCGTCACCGGAACCAGCAGGCCGATCGAGTACTTCGAAATCATGCCTATTCCCAGCGCAATTCCCACACCCCACCACGCGGCCGGCCGGCCCGCGATCAGGGCGCGTTCGAGGTAGTACATGGAGGCCGCCCACGCCGCAGTCAGCGCAGCGTCGGGGGTCATCAGCAACCCGGAGAGAAAAAAGAAGGGCAGCACCTGTGCCAATACCAGAGCTGCCGGAGCAACGGTCGCGCCATAGAGATTACGCGTCAGACGATAGATGAATGCGGACGCAATGAGTGCGCAACTGAAAGCGCCAATGCGGATGCCGAACGCGGTCTGTCCGAATGCGGCGGTGCCGAGCCGGATCAGCCACGCGACCAGCGGCGGGTGATCGAGATACCCTATGTCGAGATGACGCGCGTAATTCCAGTAGTAGGTTTCTTCAGGCAGCAGTTCCACAGAGCCCAAATACACCAGGCGCAGCACCACGGCATAGAGGACGAGGCCTATCGCCAATGCCTGCGGCCGTGCATCGCCGCGAGCTGATGACAGAGCAAGCGGAAACCCGGCGCCCGTCACTAAGAGCCCTGCCAGCGCAGCAAATAATATGGATAATTGCGCAGGCCAGCCCCAGGCAACCGACAATAGGCCGAGCACGCCGCCGCGCAGAAACAATGCCATGCAGGCTACTGCCAAGAGGCGCCCATACAGCGGCCACTGCTGGCCGCGCCACTGCTGGCCGCGCCACTCCCCCTTAAGTCTCTCTGCGGCGAGTGTTGAACGAATTTTCAGTAAATAATTCAACGTCATGGCGACGCAGAAGCTTGCCATATGGCTGCTTCGCAACGACTGGCCGTCGGCGATCAAGGTACAGAACAAAGCTATGTCGACGAGGGGAATCAGCGCCGTCGTAATGTGGCGATTCAAGGTTCACTCTCTCCGGCAAAGTCGCGCATTTTTTGCAATCCCTGTTACCCTTGGAGCGCGAACGTGAATTATCAATTCGTGCGTCAGCGCCGCTTGGCCATTATAGTTCTCATCACTACCACGCGCTTGCAGAATCAGGACTTGTTAGGGAGACACCAATAGAGACGAGCGCAGCTGAACACCGTGGACCGCAGCAGCCATCCGTCGATGAGGCGGTGGCCGCGCGAGCCACTACCGAGGTACGGCCGGGACCGGAACTATCGATCGTAGTGCCCACGTTCAACGAACGCGACAATGTCGCGGTGCTGATCGGCCGTCTGGCGTCCTGTCTGGGGAATCGTTCTTGGGAAGTGATCTTCGTCGATGATGATTCTCCCGACGGCACCGCGCATGCGGTGCGCGAGCATGCGGCGCTCGATAGCCGCGTCCGCTGCCTCAAGAGAATCGGGCGGCGTGGACTCTCCTCCGCCTGCGTGGAGGGAATGCTCGCGACCTCGGCACCCTATATTGCCGTTATCGATGCTGATCTACAGCACGACGAAACGTTGCTGCCGCAAATGCTCGATGCCCTGAAGCAGGACGGCACCGATATCGTCGTCGCCAGCCGCTACGCGCCGGGCGGCGGCGTCGGCGATTGGGACGAACGCCGCGCGCTCATGAGCCGACTCGCAGTACGCCTGAGCCGGCTGGTGGTGCCGGGGGAATTGACCGATCCCATGAGCGGGTTTTTCATGATGCGCCGAGCGGTGTTGGACGACTCGGTATACAAGCTCTCCGCGATCGGTTTCAAGATCCTGGCCGATATATTCGCATCCCATCGTCCGCCGTTGCGCTTCAAGGAGCTTGCGTATCGGTTCAGGGTGCGCCACGCGGGTGAGAGCAAGCTCGATTCCGTGACGGTGTGGGACTACGCCATGCTGCTGCTCGACAAGCTGGTAGGCCGTTGGATCCCGGTTCGCTTCATCGGCTTCTCGATCGTCGGCGCCGCCGGTGTCGCGGTGCATTTCGCAGTGTTGACATTGGTCTTTCAGAGCCTGCACTACAGCTTCGCCACCGGCCAGGCGGTCGCGACCTTCGGCGCCATGTCCTTCAATTACGCGGTCAACAATGTGCTGACGTACCGCGACATGCGCTTGCGCGGCGTGCAATGGCTGCGCGGCTGGGCATCATTTGTACTGGCCTGCAGCATAGGCGGCTTTGCCAATCTTGGCGTGGCGTCGACGATCTTTGCACAAGGCCGGGGATGGCTGCTCGCGGCGATCGCGGGCATCCTTGTCGGAGCGGTTTGGAATTACGCCGTAACGATGATGACCACCTGGGGCCGCCCGCGTAAGTGAGGCGGGGCGGCGTGCCTACAACCAGCGGGCGCGTTTGAAGCGAAAATACAAGTACAGGTCGAGTCCGGCCATCAACAGCAGGGAGAATAGATAGCCGTAGCGCCACTTGAGTTCGGGCATGTGTTCGAAGTTCATGCCGTAAATGCCGGCTATCATCGTGGGTATGGCCAGCAGCGCGGCGTAGGCCGCCAGGCGCTTCATCGTTTCATTCTCCTGCAGCGTCACCAGGGAGAGATTCACCGAGATGGCGGTGGCCACGGTATCGCGGATCGAGTCCGCCGTTTGATTCAACCGCAGTAGGTGATCGTAGACGTCGCGGAAGTACACACCAATGCCGGCGCACAAGGTGGGCACGTGCGCGCCGGATAGATTCGACACACCTTCCAGCAGCGGCGCGACCGCGTGCTTCATGATCATCAATCGCTGCTTGAGTGAATACAGAGCCTCGATGTTCTGCCGCGGCACCCCTTCCGGATTGAAAATGCGCCGCTCGATCAAATCCAGATCGTCTTCCAGTACATCCAACAGCGGGAAATAGCGGTCCACTACCGCATCCATCAACGCGTAGAGAATGTATCCCGGCCCCTGCCGCATCAGGTCCGGCTCGCGCTCAGACCGGGTCCGCACGTCTTGAAAGCCCTTATCGGCGTGACTGCGCACGGACAGCACGTAGTTGCGCCCCGCGAACACCGCCAACTCGCCGACGCGGAATTCGCCGCCGTCCGGCTCGACCATATGCAGCACCGCGAACAAGGATTCCCCGTATTCCTCGATTTTCGGGCGCTCATGCCCGCCCTGCGCATCCTCCACCGCCAGCGGATGCAGGCCGAACGCCTGTTGCAGGTCGGTAAGTTCCGCGGCGTTGGGATCGCGCAGCGCCACCCACACGAAGCAGTTCGGGCGCTGCAAATAATCGGCAATCTGGCCGATTTCGATGTCGCCGATTTTTTCCCCGTCCTGATAGGCCGCGCAGCTGATGAGCATGGCCGAATCTTACGTTGGTCGCCCGCAACATGGAATAATCGGGGTCCGTGTAAATCCATGACAGGTGATCGATGCAAATGCGCACCTGCGCGTCCGCTTCCTGAACACGCGCTACTGCGCCTGCGAGATCATCATTGCTGCGTTCGGCTTCGGCAATCAATGCGTCGAGCTGCGCCGAGCCAAAGCTGCGCCACCAATCCGCCGCCGGCCACACGGAGTCCGAGACTGAGTCCGAGGCATCGGCTGCGGCCGGCTCCTGCCAGTGCGCGGGTGCCGCAATATCCGGACGTTTGTAGGCGGGACCGACGCTGCACCCGCCCAGGGCGCCCCATACCAAAGCAATAAGCGCCACCCCCGAAGGTTGCCATTTCATGGCAGTTACCCTGGGCGCGCGGCGATTAAACGCCAGTGGTCGGAATGTTAAGATCAGTTAATCCCGCGCGAATCGCCACACTCCCCGGGCGCGCCTGATCATTTGCTTCGATTGATGTCCGTTGTCAGGTAGGCCTCTATGAGTGCGCGCACGGCGGGCAGCGCCGCGGAAATCGGCCCGCTGCCCCGCGGGAAGATCAAGCGGGTAAAATGGCCGCCGTCCAGCAGCAGCATGAGGGCGTCACCCAGGTTCGCGGGGTCGTGTGCTCCCATGGCGTGCGCCATGGTGTGCAAACGCTTGCGTACCTGTTCCTTGTAGGCGCGTACCAGACTGCTCAATACATCCTCATCGTCCGAGATTTCCACTGCCGCATTGCCGAGCGCGCAGCCGCGGCAACTATTGGCAGCGGCAATTTCCAACTGAGCCTCGAATAACGCCTCGACCTGGCGGCGGGGATCACCGGGAAAGCGTGCCACTGCCGCGTCCCACCAAGCCCAGTATTCACGCTCCTGCTCGCGGAGATATTCGGTCACGAGCGCGTCTTTCGACTCGAAGCTGCGATAGAAGCTCATCTTGTTGGAGCCGGCCTCCGCGGCAATGGCG
>JANXZQ010000510.1 GCA_025355445.1 Gammaproteobacteria bacterium | reverse complement strand
CCACCGCCCTCGCCCGAAGCCATTTCTCAGCGACCAGTTGTTCAAGCATGCGCGTGGCATCGGCGTACAGGGCGGAGGTCGCCTCGCCCACGACCGGATCGTGCAGGATGTCGGGAAATTTCCCCGAAAACTCCCATGCATTGAAGAACGGCATCCAGTCGATATAGGGCAGCAACTCGGCGAGCGGATAGTTATCGAAACAGCGGGTCCCTAGAAAAGTAGGCTTCGGCGGCTGGTACGCTGCCCAGTCTATTGGCAGCTTCTTCGCGCGCGCCTGAACCAGCGACAACTGCGGCGTCTTGACGCTCTTGTTGCGGTGCTGCTCGCGGCGCCGCTCATGATCCGCTTTGGTGCCGGCAATGTACGCGTCGCGCGTGCTCTTCGTGGCCAATTGCTGACACACCCCCACGGAGCGAGACGCATCTTTCACGTAAATGACCGCGCCCTGATACTGCGGATCTATTTTTACCGCCGTGTGCGCCGGCGAGGTGGTCGCGCCGCCGATCAACAACGGTTGCGTATAGCCGAGGCGCTGCATTTCCTTGGCGACGTGCACCATCTCATCGAGCGACGGCGTAATCAATCCGGACAGGCCGATCAGGTTGGCGCCTTCCCGAGTCGCCGCCGCCAAAATCTTCTCGCAGGAGGCCATGACCCCCAAGTCCACGACTTCAAAGTTATTACACTGCAGTACCACGCCGACGATGTTCTTGCCGATGTCGTGCACGTCGCCCTTGACGGTGGCGATCACCACTTTGCCGTTTGACCGGCTCGTTCCGTCTTTCTCCTGCTCGATATAGGGAACCAGCACCGACACTGCTTTCTTCATGACCCGCGCCGATTTGACCACCTGGGGTAAGAACATCTTGCCGGCGCCGAACAGATCGCCCACCACGTTCATGCCGTCCATCAGCGGTCCTTCGATCACATCGAGGGGCCGCTTGGACTTGAGCCGCGCTTCCTCCGTGTCGGCGAGCACGAACTCATCCAAGCCCTTGATCAGAGCATGCTGCAGCCGCTCCTCCACTGGCAGCTTGCGCCATTCTAAATCATCGCCGCGCTTGGGGCCGCTGCCGCCTTTGAAGTTTTGTGCAATATCCAGTAACCGTTCTGTCGCATCGGCGCGCCGCGCAAGAATGACATCCTCGCAGCGTTCGCGCAGGTCGGCCGGTATGTCCTCATAAATCGCCAATTGACCGGCATTGACTATGCCCATGCTCAAGCCGGCGCGAATTGCGTGATACAGAAACACCGAATGCATGGCCTCGCGCACAGGATCATTGCCGCGAAACGAAAACGACACATTGCTGACGCCGCCACTGACGTGCACGGCGGGCATGGATTGCTTGATTGCCGCAGTGGCTTCAATGAAGTCCAAGCCATAGCGATTGTGTTCATCGATGCCGGTGGCGACCGCGAATATGTTCGGGTCGAAAATGATGTCCTCGGGTGAGAAACCGATACGCGTCGTCAACAGCGCGAAGGCGCGCTCGCAAATTGCCACCTTGCGCCGGATGCTGTCCGCCTGTCCCTGCTCATCGAAGGCCATGACGACCACGGCCGCGCCATAACGCATGCACAGACGCGCCTGCGCCAGGAATGTCTCCTCGCCCTCCTTCAAGCTGATGGAATTGACGATGGGCTTGCCCTGCACGCACTTGAGCCCCGCCTCGATCACCGACCATTTGGAGGAATCGATCATGAAGGGAACGCGCGCGATGTCGGGTTCGCCGGCAATGAGACTCAAGAACTTCGCCATGGCCGCGGGCGAGTCCAGCATGCCTTCGTCCATGTTTACGTCGATGATCTGCGCGCCGTTGGCCACTTGCTGCCGGGCAATGTCGACTGCCGCGGCATAGTCACCGGCCTCGATGAGCTTGCGGAATTTGGCCGAGCCGGTCACGTTGGTGCGTTCGCCGACGTTGACGAACAAGCTGGCGGCGTCGATGGTCAAAGGTTCGAGACCGCTCAGGCGGCAGGCCGACGGGATGCGCGGCACTATGCGCGTGGGCACCCCGGCAACCGCGCGTACCACCGCGCGAATATGCGCAGGCGTGGTGCCGCAGCAGCCGCCCACCATATTGATAAACCCGCTGGACGCAAATTCGCCGAGGATTGCAGCAGTGTGCTCGGGCGATTCGTCGTATTCACCGAAGGCGTTCGGCAGGCCCGCGTTCGGATAAGCGCACACGTAGGTGTCGGCGATCCGTGCCAGTTCCTCGATGTAGGGCCGCAATTGCTTGCCGCCGAGCGCGCAGTTGAGCCCGACCACGGCCGGGCGCGCATGCCGTATGGAATTCCAAAACGCTTCGGTGGTTTGGCCCGACAAGGTGCGGCCGGAGGCGTCGCTGATGGTGCCGGAGACCACAATGGGCAGGTCCACACCCACCTCATCCAGCACGGCTCGCACTGCGAACAGCGCTGCCTTGGCATTCAGCGTGTCGAACACCGTCTCGATCAGCAAGACATCGACGCCGCCGTCGATGAGCGCACGCGCCGCTTCGGCGTACCCCAAAACCAATTCATCGAAACTGATGTTGCGAAAGCCCGGGTCATTGACGTCAGGGGACAGCGATGCGGTACGGCTGGTGGGGCCGAGCGCACCGGCGACGAAGCGCTGCCTGCCGGTCGTCTCGCCGACCTCATCGGCCACCCGGCGCGCCAGGCGGGCGGCGCTTAGATTGAGCTCCCCGACCAAGGATTGCATGCCGTAATCCGCCTGCGAGACCGCAGTGGAATTGAAGGTATTGGTGGATATCACGTCCGCACCCGCGAGCAGGTACTCACGGTGGATGCCGGCGATGATTTCCGGCTGGGTGATCGACAGCAAGTCGTTGTTGCCGCGCAGATCGCTGGTCCACGCCGTGAACCGCTCGCCGCGAAACTGCCGCTCGTTCAGAGCATGACCTTGAATCATCGTGCCCATCGCGCCGTCGAGGATGACGAGGCGCTCCCTCAACAACTCCAAGAAGGCTTGACCGCGCGGGGCTTGCATCAGGCCACCTGCGCTTCGAGCACGCGCGGCCGCAATCCCAGCGCGTGGCAGATGGCATAGGTGAGTTCGGCACGATTCAAAGTGTAGAAATGAAACTCATCGACACCCTGCATGCGCAGCCGCTGCACCTGTTCGATGGCCACGTTCGCGGCGATCATGCGGCGCGTCTCCGGATCGTCGTCCAGTCCGTCGAAGCGCTGCCGCAGCCACAGCGGCACGGATGCGCCGCAGCGCCCGGCAAAACGCAGCAACTGCGGAAAGCGCGTGATTGGCAGAATGCCCGGCACCAGGGGCACGCGAATGCCCGCGGCCGCGCAGCGATCCCGGTAGCGAAGAAAAACGTCAGTCTCGAAGAAGAACTGAGTGATGGCGCGTCCCGCGCCCGCATCGACTTTGCGCTTCAGGTTCTCGAGGTCGGCGTCGATTCCGCCGGATTCCGGATGTCCTTCCGGATACGCCGCCACCGACACCTCGAAATTTCCGACGGCCGAAAGCCCCGCCACCAGATCGGAGGCGTAGGCGAAGCCGCCGTCCTTTGGGCGGTAGCGACCATCCGGCGACTGCTGCGAGGCGGGTGCGTCGCCGCGCAACGCCACCATATGCCGCACACCCTGCTGCCAGTAATCTTGCGCGATTCGCAACACCTCACCGCGCGAGGCACCCACGCAGGTCAGGTGCGGCGCCACGGTAAGATTGGTCTCACGCAGAATTCGCAGCACGCACTCGTGCGTTCGCGAGCGTGTCGAGCCGTCGGCTCCGTAGGTCACGGACACGAAATTCGGCTGCAAGGGAGCCAGCCTGAGCACGGACTCCCATAGCTGGCGACCCATGCCCTCATCGCTGGGCGGGAAGAACTCGAACGACACTGTCACCGGATTCGCCATCGCAATCTCCTCACCCAGTGTTCTGGAGTGACAGCATGCAAGAGCCTAAGCTATGATAAAAGCTCATTATTCTCATGGAAGGGATGAATCTAGCTCATGTCGTCTACGGCACTGGAACTCAGGCACCTGGAGACGCTTTTGGCGTTGGCCGAGTGCGGCAGCCTGTCAAAGGCAGCCGCGCGTCTGTTTCTGACCCAATCCGCGCTATCGCACCAGCTCAAGGCTCTGGAAAGTCACTATGGTTCGGCGCTGGTGGAGAAAAACCTGCGGCCGTTGCGCTTTACGGCCATTGGGCAACGCTTGCTCACTTTGGCTCGTGCTGTACTGCCACAAGTGGCTGAGGCCGGGCGCGACGTCGCTCGCCTGGCGCAGGGCCGGGCGGGTCCGCTGCGTATTGCCGTGCAATGCCACAATTGCTTTGACTGGCTGATGCCGGCCATGGACGCCTACCGGTCGCTATGGCCGGAAGTCGAACTCGACATCATTTCCGGCTTCGTTGTCGATCCGCTGCCGCTGCTCGACCGCAGCGAGGCAGAACTCGCCATCATTCACGACCCGCAAGAAGCCCGGCCAAACGTGGTGTTCAGTCCCCTGTTTCGCTACGAGAGCGTGGCGCTCATGAGTCCGCGGCATCGATTGGCGGCCAAGGCATGCCTCGAGGCGGCTGATTTCGCCGACGAGACGCTCATTACCTATCCCGTGCCTGATGAAATGCTGGACCTCATGAAGCATTGCCTGACGCCGGCGGGCATTAACCCGAAGCGCCGCACGGCCGAGTTGACGGTGGCCATCCTGCAGTTGGTTGCCAGCGGCCGTGGCATCGCGGCGCTGCCCTCCTGGACGGTGGGCAACTACATCGAGCGCGGCTACGTGGTGTCGCGCCCGATCGGTCCGCAGGGCCTGCGCTGCGAGCTGTACGCCGCCACCAGCAGCGCCGGCGCCGATGCTTCCTATATAAGAGAGTTCATCGCCCTCACCCGCGCGCAGAGCCTTACCGAATTGGCGGGGGTGTCGGCGCTCTAGAATCGATAGCCGAATTTGATGCCCAGCACGCGCGGCCGGGTGATGGTCTCCGCCGGCACGAACTGCGTCGTCGACGTGAACACGCTGGCGTTCACATTGGTCAGATTTTGAGCATACAGCTCCGTCGACCAAGCGTCCTTAGCGACACCGACCGAGGCGTCGTACTGCGAATACGCCGGGTTTTCAAAGCGCAGCAGCGTGGTGCTGACGTTCGCGCCCGCGGAAAGAGTCGGGTTGTTGCCGGATTGCGTGTACGAATGCCCGGTGTGAGTGCCGCCCGCCTGGACGAAGGCGTTGTAATCATTCATCGCCCACTGGTACCGCAGGCGCAGATTGAATTGTATCGGCGGCGAATTGGCGCTAGGGCTGCCGACGCGGCCGTACGGGTTCTGCACGCTCAAGATCGGCTTGCCGAACTCGGGTGCGGTCGCCGGATCATTCAACAAGGCGGGATTGTTCGCGATCACTAAAGGCGAGTTGGTCTGCTTACTGCTGTTCCACGAAGCCGCACCCTGCGCCGTCAGGCCTTGGAGAACAACGGCGACTAACGACGTCTCCACTCCCCGAATCCGGTAGTCCGGGCCGTTCGTACCAAAGCCCACATTGCCGAGGACGCCGGGATCGAACAGGTTGACCTGAACGTTTTTCCAGTCTTCCTGGTAGACGGCACCGTTCCACTGCAGGCGATGCTCGAGGAACTCGGTTTTCCAGCCGATCTCCTTGTTGGTCAGATTGTCGGAGGTGAACGCCAGCGGCGAGCAGTATTGTGGAACAGGCACGCCGTTCGCGTTCGCGACGCCAGGCACATAGCAGCCGGACTGCCGGTTGAACGCGCCTGGACGGAAGCCCTGTGACCAGGTGTAGTACAGCAGCGCGTCGGGCAAAAAGTGCCAGGTGATATTGGCGCGGCTCTTGAAGCCTTTATAGACCGTGTGCAGGTTCTCCGCGTCGATATTCGTAGCGGACGCCAGACAGGGCGCGGCGCCGTGCTCGTAGCAGCCGAAGCTGCCGGTGACTGCGCCCTTTTCGTCATTGACGAATCGGTAGTAGCGCGTTCCGCCGGTCACGGTCAGTACTTTGGGAATGAGATCGAAATCCAGCGATGTGAAGAACGCCGTCTGCCGGTAGCCGCGCGTAACGTCGTTGAAAAACGCAATATTGTCATTGCGCGTCGCCGGGTTGACGACGGTCGCGCTGGGCGCGGGCCCTGGATCCGTCAAACATCCCACCGTGACGGTGTCGGTGCACGCCGGCATGGTTTTGTACAGCCAGTTCAGCTGATCCTGGATCTGCAATTGCTCCCAGAACGCGCCAACGATGCCGCGCAGGCGCCAATCATCCGGGGTGCTGAATCGCAGCTCGTGGCTCTGATGGGTGTTGCGCTCAGTTTCGTTCCACGTGCTGCTCGGCGAAAAGCAGGTGGAGGCCAGGCCGTTTGCCGGCTCGGCGCCGTGGCACTGGTAGTAATCGGCATAGACGCCGCGCGCATAATTCGTGTAGTCCTGGACGGAACTGATGTTGCGTACCAGATACGAGCCTGTGTATACCGCCTTGATGGGACCAAATCGCCCGTTGAGGGTAAAGGCCGTATTTTCGAACTTGTCTTTGTTGTAGGAATCATTGAACAGCGTGACCGACTGTTTGGGTAGCGCTTCGCCGTCCGATCCATTCGGCATCTGGTAAAAAACCCCTTCCGCGTCGAGGTTCTGGTAACTCTGGGTCAGCAAGGCATTCCAGTCCGAATTGATATCCCACAGCGCCGAAACTCGGATGCCCTGATAGGTCACCGGATTGATCGCCCGTCCCGCAATGCTGTAGTTGTTGATGGCGGCAGCGCTCGGCGGCACCTGACAGGCCGGGCCACCACCGCCGCAGCCGGTCGGATACTGCGCATAGCCGATGCCGAGATCCGTCGATTTGCGGGTGAAAGTCGCCGGCACGTTGTTGATTTAGCCGCCGTGCCTATCATTGTAAATGACGCCGCGGATCGCCAAAGTGTCCGCGATCAGCGGCAAATTGATGACGGCGGTCAAGTCGCTATTCGGGTCGCCGCCCGCCGTAATGCCGTAGCCCGCGGAAACACTGCCCTCCGTGACGTTGATCTTCGGCTTGTTGGTGATGTAGCGAATCACGCCGGCCTGGGCTCCTGCTCCGAACAAGGTCCCTTGCGGACCTTCGAGGACTTCGACCCGCTCCAAGTCCGCTGCATACACGTCCAGGTTGCGGCCGGGCAGTTGACCCGACTGGTCGTCCAGATACACGGCCACGTTGGGAAAGCCGCTGATTGAACCGCCTGATTGGGTGCCGTCGCTGCCGACGCTCAAGCCCCTCATGAAGATCTGCGATAGGCCCGGGCCCGAGGAAGCCGCGGTTACGTTGGGCAAATATTTGATGAGATTGTCGAAGGTCGTGACATTCAGCTGCCCAAGCGCCTCGCCGGTGAATGCCTGGATCGCAATCGGTACATTCTGCACATTCTCGGTGCGGCGCTGCGCGGTCACCGTTATTTCTTGAATTTGATCAGCGGACGAATTCTCATCCGCCGCATTGGCGGCAGCTACGTGACCCAGAGCGCCGCTGCCGAGGACGGCCGCGATCGCACAAGAAAGCTTAGAACGCGAGTGCATGAGGTATCCCTATATGACTTTACAACCATCAAAAACACACTCCCCCCTGAGCGCCGTCGCGGTATTTCTTTCGACCGCGGCACCGGTTGCCGACTCCGTGACAGCAAATATCCCAGCAATTCATTTACCATAGTTTTAACTTGCATGGAACAAATTTGCGCCTTAAGCAAAGTTGTCCCGATCGCCTGGCGGACACTATTCAACTACCATAGCCGCAAGGCTCCCATATAGCCCCAAGGCTCCAATTCATTGTTTCGAATAACCTCAAGGATTCCGCCATGCCCAAGGCTCTGAAGGCCGCGTGCGTCATTGCACTGTTCTGCACCAGTCTGCACGTAAGGGCGCAGAGCGCCGCCGGCGAGGCCAATTTTCGCGAGCTGTACAAGGAGCTCGTCGAAACCAACACGGCGCTGTCCAACGGCAGTTGCACTCTCGCCGCGCAACGCATGGCGGCGCGTCTGAAAGCGGCAGGGTTCGCCGATTCGGACCTGCACC
>JANXZQ010000472.1 GCA_025355445.1 Gammaproteobacteria bacterium | reverse complement strand
CCCCGGAAGAGACCATTGCGCGCATGCACCGGGCGCTGTGGGAGTTTCGAATTCGCGGCGTGGTGACCAACTTGCGGTTCCTCGATCAGCTGATCATGCATCCGCGCTTCGCGTCCGCCGACTACACCACCAAGTTCATCGATCAAACACCGGAACTATTCCGCAGTCCCCGCAAACGCGATCGGGCGACGAGGCTGCTCTCTTTCATCGGTGATGTGATCGTCAACGGCAATCCCGAAGTCAAGGGGCGTGCCCGGCCAAAGCAGCCGGTATTTCCACGGCTGCCGCGCGCCGTATTGAATCCGCCGCCGGCCGGGACCAAACAGAAGCTGGATGAGCTCGGCGCCGAAAAGTTCGCCGCTTGGATGCTGCAGCAGCCGCGTGTCCTCGTGACCGATACCAGCATGCGCGATGCGCATCAGTCCTTGCTGGCAACACGCATCCGCAGCCACGATTTGGCGCTCATTGCACCGTACTACGCCGCATTGCTGCCGCAGCTTTTTTCCGTGGAATGCTGGGGCGGCGCCACGTTCGACGTCGCCATGCGGTTTTTGCACGAGGATCCTTGGGCGCGCCTCGCGGCATTTCGCGAAGCGATGCCCAATTTGCTGCTGCAAATGCTGTTTCGATCGGCCAATGCCGTCGGCTATACGAATTATCCCGACAATGTCGTGCGGCATTTCGTCAAGCAAGCGGCCGATGCCGGCATCGATGTGTTTCGCGTGTTCGATTGCTTGAATTGGGCCGACAATATGCAGGTGGCCATCGAGGCCGTGCGGGACACGGGCCGGCTGTGCGAGGCGGCGATTTGCTACTCCGGGAACCTCACGAACCCGCGCGAGACCAAGTACGACCTGAAGTACTACGTCAAGTTCGCCAAGGAATTGCGGGCCATGGGCGCCCATGTGCTTGCCGTCAAGGATATGGGAGGCTTGTGCCAGCCGCGCGCCGCGTCGCTGCTCGTCAAGGCGCTCAAGGAGGAAGTGGGCCTGCCGGTACATTTCCATACGCATGACACGAGCGGCATCGCCGCGGCCAGCGTGCTCGCCGCCATCGAGGCCGGCGCCGATGCGGTGGATGGCGCGATCGATGCCCTGTCAGGCCTGACCTCGCAGCCCAATCTCGGGTCCATCGTCGAAGCGTTGCGTTACGGCCCGCGTGATACGGGACTCGATTCCGACAACGTGCGGATGATTTCCACTTATTGGGAGCAGGTGCGCCGCGGCTACATCGCATTCGAAAGCGATATTCGAGCGGGCGCCTCGGAGGTGTATGTCCACGGCATGCCCGGCGGGCAGTACACAAATTTGCGCGAGCAGGCACGCTCGCTGGGGATCGACGATTACCGCTGGCCGGAAGTCGCACACGCCTATGCGCAGGTGAATGAGATGTTCGGCGACATCATCAAGGTCACACCGACGTCTAAAGTGGTCGGGGACATGGCCATCACCATGGTCACCAGCGGACTGACGCGAGAGGCCGTGCTCGACCCAGCCGTGGAAATCGCGTTTCCCGACTCCGTCGTGCGCTTGTTTCACGGCGATTTGGGTCAGCCGGTCGGCGGATTTCCCGCCGCCCTGCAGAGAAAAATATTGGGCGGCAGAGCGCCGCTCAACGTGCGCCCAGGCGAATTGCTGCCGCCGGCGGATCTTGCGGCGGAACGTGAACTTGCGCAAGGCAAGGTCGGGCGGGCGATCACCGACCATGAGTTCGCTTCCTACCTGATGTATCCCAAGGTGTTCGTCGACTACGCGGCCACTCGCAGCTCATTCGGCTATGTGGCCGCGCTGCCGACGTCGGTATTCTTTTATGGAATGGACTCGGGCCAGGAGATCAATATCGATCTCGAGCGCGGTAAAACCTTGATCGTGCGCTATGTGACTACCAGCGATCCGCACGAGGATGGCACGCGCACCGTATTCTTTGAACTGAACGGCCAGCCGCGCCCGATCCGGGTCGCCGACCGCAGCCAGGTGGCAAAGCGGCCGCCGCGCCGCAAAGCGGAAGCCGGTAATGCAGGTCACGTGGGTGCGCCGATGCCCGGCACCATCGCCACGGTGCCGGTACATGTCGGCCAAAAGCTCGTCAAAGGCGAAGTACTGCTGACGCTCGAGGCCATGAAAATGGAGACCACGGTGCGCGCCGAGCGCGACGGTGGTATCAAAGAGATCCTGGCCCGTCCCGGCCAGCAGGTCGACACCAAGGATTTATTGATCGTCTTCGAGTAGCGATCGGCTTGCGCACATGGCCCGCGGCGCGGCCGGGGGCAACGCTAGCGTTGTCGTTGCGGCACGATCACTTGCATGCCGTCCATGTCCGCCGTGATGTGGATTTGGCAGCTCAAGCGGCTATTGGCGCGCGGCTCCCAGGCGTTTTCCAGCATTCCTTCCTCCATGTCTTCGCGCGGTTCGAGCTTGGCAGCCCAGGCAGGATCCACGTAGACGTGGCAGGTCGCGCACGCGCAGGCGCCGCCGCATTGAGCCACCACGCCCTCGACGCCATGCTGACGAGCCGCCTCCATCAGCGTGATGCCGACCGGTGCGTCGATCTCACGCCGGGCACCGCCCGGCTCGATGAACACGATCCTCGGCATTTCGCTGCCACGCCTGCCTAGGTGCCCGCGAAGACCGCTTCTTTGAGCGCAACCTCGCCGTCGCCGAGTCTTTCCGGATTCATGAGCGCACGCTCGGCGATGAGCTTGCGCGCCGCCATGTAGTCCTTCGAGTGATTGACGGCTTCCACCGCAAGCAATTCCCGGCCTTTTAGGTAACAGACACTGAAGCTGCGGGCAGCCGGATCGCCACGCAGCACCTGGCTGTCGTAATCCTGCGAGAGACCGACGATCAGGAGTTTGCTGTCGAATTGATCCGACCAGAACCACGGCACCCGATCGTGAGTGACCTGCCGATCGAGCAGATTGAGCGCGGCCGTCTTTGCCTGCTCGAAGGCACCGCTGGGGTCGAGCGGGTGGTCTGCGCCGACGGCAGCAGCCATGCGGCGGACATGGTCGTCGTCGGGGTCGGAGCCGTCGCGACCACGGAACTTGCGAGCGCCGCAGGCTTGACCTGTGACAACGGCATCGTGGTCGACGAATACTGCCGCACCAGCGACGCCGCGATTTTTGCCGCGGGCGATTGCACCAATCATCCTTCGTTGCGTTTCGGCAGGCGCGTGCGCCTCGAATCGGTGGACAACGCCTTCGAGCAGGCAAAGACGGCTGCGCTCAATCTGCTCGACCGGCAGGTCACCCACGACCGCGTGCCGTGGTTCTGGTCGGATCAATTCGACAGTAAGCTTTTGATCGTCGGTCTCTCGCAGGATTACGACAGCCAGGTGCTGCGCGGCGATCCGGCTGCGCGCAGTTTCAGTGTCTGCTATCTCAAGGGCCGGGAATTGCTCGCTGTGGAAGCCGTCAACCACTCAAAGGACTATATGGCCGCGCGCAGGCTCATCGCCGAGCGTGCGCTCATGAATCCGGAAAGACTCGGCGACGGCGGGGTTGCGCTCAAAGAAGCGCTCTTCGCGGGCACCTAGGAGTGGCAGCGTAATGCCGAGGATCGTGTTCATCGAGCCGGGCGGTGCCCGGCGCGAGATCGACGCGCCGGCCGGCATCACGCTGATGGAGGCGGCTCGTCAGCATGGCGTCGAGGGCGTGGTCGCTCAATGCGGCGGCGCCTGCGCCTGCGCGACCTGCCACGTCTACGTGGATCCGGCCTGGGCCGCCAAGCTCGAGCCGCGGGAAGACATGGAGGAAGGCATGTTGGAAAACGCCTGGGAGCCGCGCGCCAACAGCCGCTTGAGCTGCCAAATCCACATCACGGCGGACATGGACGGCATGCAAGTGACCGTGCCGCAACGCCAACGCTGACCAATCGCTACTCGAAGACGATCAATAAATCCTTGGTGTCGACCTGCTGACCGGGACGGGCCAGGATCTCTTTGATGCCGCCGTCGCGCTCGGCGCGCACGGTGGTCTCCATTTTCATCGCCTCGAGCGTCAACAGCACTTCTCCTTTGGCGAGCTTTTGGCCGACATGTACCGGCACCGTGGCGATGGTGCCGGGCATCGGCGCACCCACGTGGCCCGCATTACCGGCCTCCGCTTTGCGGCGCGGCGGGCGCTTCGCCACCTGGCTGCCGTCGGCGACGCGGATCGGTCGCGGCTGGCCGTTCAGTTCGAAGAACACGGTGCGCGTGCCATCCTCGTGCGGATCGCTGGTGGTCACATAAC
>JANXZQ010000528.1 GCA_025355445.1 Gammaproteobacteria bacterium | reverse complement strand
CAAGGCCCGCGTACCGGGAATCTATGAAAGCACCTGTTGTGCCAGGATCGATTACCAATGCGATATCAGTGAGTTGCAAAATTCGTGGGAGTTGGGATCTCAGGGCGACGCACCTCAAGGGCGTTCTACGTTTACGTACCGATCGTGGCCGCGCGCAGTGGAACAGCGTCCTGTGCGGCGTTAAGGCTTGCTAATCGTCCGGACACATACTGTGTTTGTTGCCGGCCGCCGCGTACCCCACCCTTTGTTGCCGTAAGTGATTTTCACCTAGGAGTGTGTCCGAGTAATAGATCCGCTAAGCTTCTGGAAGGGAAATAGTCGAGGGTTAGGGGGCATGTCGAAGAGCTTTCGTGAGTGGAATGTCGAGCAGCATTGGCTGCTGCCGCCTTCGGTGATGGATTTCGTACCGGCTGATCATATCTCGCATTTTGTGCGGGACACGGTGCGCGAGCAGATGGATCTTTCCGAGATTCTCGCCCCGTACGAGAAGGAGGAGCGGGGTTACCCGCCGTACAACCCAGTGATGATGACGGCGTTGCTGCTGTACGCGTATTGCCAGGGGGTGTATTCCTCCCGGCGCATTGCCCGGGGATGCGAGGAGCGGTTGGACTTCATGGCGGTGACGGGACTGAACCGACCGGACTTTCGCACCGTGAGTGATTTTCGCAAGCGCCATCTGGCAGCCCTGCAGGGCCTGTTCGAGCAGGTTTTGACGCTGTGTCAGCACGCCGGACTGGTCAAGCTCGGCCACGTGTCCCTGGACGGCACGAAGGTCAAGGCGAACGCGAGCAGGCACAAAGCGATGAGCTATGAGCGGATGCATCAGACGGAGAAGCGTTTGAAGCAAGAGGTGCGGGAGTGGTTCCGCGAGGCGAAGTCGGCCGATGAGGCGGAAGATCGGCTGCACGGGGCTGCGAGACGCGGCGACGAGATGCCCGGTTGGGTCGCCGACAAACAGCAGCGAATCATCAAGATCCGTGAAGCGCGCGAGGCGCTGGAAGCTGAGGCGCGCGCTGCGGGTAAGGCGGCCGTGGATCCCAAAGCACAGCGCAACTTTACCGACCCCGAGAGCCGCATCATGCACAAGAGCGGCAAAGAATACGTGCAGGCCTACAACGCGCAAGCCGCGGTGGACTCCACCGCCCAGGTCATCGTGGCGCAGAGCCTGAGCAATAACGCCACCGACGTGCAGCAGCTCGTCCCGACCATGAAGCAAATCAAACAGAACACGGGACGGCAAGCGCAGGAGTTCTCGGCCGACGCCGGATACTGCTCCGAAGGCAACCTCGCCGTGCTTGCCCGGCATCATGTCGATAGTTACATCGCCACCGGGCGCCAGCGCCATCACGAGGCGAGCGCCATCGGCCGACGCCGCACCCAGGGTACCCGGGTGGCAGCGATGCGAACCAAGTTGGCACGAGCGGGCCGGCGCAGCCGGTACCGGTTGCGCAAGTCGGTAGTTGAGCCAGTCTTCGGCCAAATCAAACACGCTCGAGGCTTCCGGCAGTTCATGTTGCGTGGTCTTGAGAAGGCGCAAGGCGAATGGAGCTTGATCTGCACGGTTCACAACCTGCTGAAGCTGGCCAAAGCGACGAAAAACCCATGAATACTTCGCCGCCGAAGCCATCGGCCGTCTCGTTCCCAACATCTTGGTGAGAAATATCCCGTGAAAATCTTCCACGATGACGATCGGCTGCCTTCACGAACAGTTACCCGGACACACTCCTAGTGCAAGGCAATAGAGCGCGATCGCTGGATCGGATACCCCGCGGGCGATGCGAGCCTATCACGCCTGAATGAGCTGTTCTTGATGCGGCCCCGTGTACGTATGCCATGTTTGCTAGTGTACGGCGTCAGTGGCGCCGGCAAATCGATGCTGCTCGAGAAATTTAAGCGCGATAATGCACCAAAGCGAATCAAATCAGATGGCCATCGGCCTATCATTGCCACCCAGATGCCGCCAGTGCCCGTCGTTCGAAGCCTATACGGGGAGATCGTCCGAACTTTGGGTAGCAACGTACGACCGACCGCCCGATTTTATGAGCTCGAGCACGAGGCCATTACCCTTTTAACGCATGCGCACCCAAAGCTGCTTATCATCGATGAAATACAGCATCTGTTATCGTGCAGCTCGCGCGAACAGCGCGCTGCGTTAAACA
>JANXZQ010000387.1 GCA_025355445.1 Gammaproteobacteria bacterium | reverse complement strand
TCCGGCAACGCCGCGCAGCTCAAGGAGAACGAGCCCAAGCGTGTGCTGCTCTACAAGCTCGGCAGTGCGCTGATCCGCGCCTACGCCAATCTTGCCAACGAGTTGCCGCAAGCCGGCTACGCTGCCGCCACGGTCGCGAAGATCAAGGCGGAAGTGGAGTCGGCGACGAAGATTCGCGATGCGGTGATGCTGGCGAGCGGCGACTACATCGATCTGAAGGCGTACGAGCCGGCGATGCGGCACCTGATCGACACCTACATCCGTGCCGAGGACAGCGAGAAGATTTCGGCCTTCGACGATATGAGCCTGATCCAGCTCATTGTCGAGCGCGGCGCCGATGCGGTGAAAGCGCTGCCGAAATCGATGCAGGGCGAATCGGCCGCCGCCGAAGTCATCGAAAACAATGTGCGCAAGCTGATCATCGACGAATCGCCGGTCAATCCGGCGTACTACGAAAAAATGTCCAAGCTGCTCGATGAGTTGATCGAGCAGCGGCGCAGAGGTGCGTTGAGTTACAAGGCATACCTGGACAAGGTTGTGGCGCTGACGCGCGACGCGACCCAGCCCGGTGGCGTGAGCAGGGATTATCCGTCCGAGCTGAGCAGCGCGGCGAAGCGCGCACTGTTCGACAATCTTGGAAAGGATGCCAACCTCGCTCTGCGAGTCGATGCAGCCGTAGTGTATGCCCGCCAGGATGGCTGGCGCGACAACGCCATCAAGACCCGGCGCGTGAGAAATGCGATTCGCGAGGTACTTGAATCTGCGTTGAAGCCGGCGCTGCAGGTGCGCGCCGAAGGTGCGGCAAAAGATTTCGACATCGAGGCCGAGACCGACCGCATCCTGGAGTTGGCGAAGCGGCAGCATGAGTACTAAGTCGCGCAAGCTGACGGTCGGCGGCGTCGGCGTCGAGATCGTCCGCAAGAACATCAAGAACCTGCATCTTGGCGTTTATCCGCCGCACGGGCGCGTCCGCATCGCTGCACCGCTGTTGGTTAAAGACGAGACCGTGCGGCTGGCCGTGGTCGCCAAACTGGCATGGATCAAGCGGCAGCGGGAAAAGTTTCTGCGTCAGCCGCGGCAGTCAGCGCGCGAGATGGTCAGTGGGGAAGCCCACTACTTCCTAGGCCGCCGCTATCGACTGCGCGTACGCGAGCACGACGGCCCCGCGACCGTTGCCCTGAATGGCGTTCGGGGCGTGGACATCTACGTGCGCAGCGGTTCCAGTCGCGAACAGCGCGAACGCGTGTTGATGCGCTGGCAGCGCGCGCAGTTGCGGCAATTGATTCCGCCCTTGCTCGACAAGTGGCAGGAACGCCTTCGCGTGCAGGCCGCCGCTTGGGGCATCAAAAAGATGAAAACCAAATGGGGCAGCTGCAACGCCAGCTCACGGCGCATCTGGTTAAACCTGGAATTGATCAAGAAATCCCGGCGCTGCCTTGAATACATCGTCGTGCACGAACTGCTGCACCTGAGTGTCCGCCATCACGACCGCGAGTTCGTCGATCTGATGAACTGCCATTTGCCCTCCTGGCAGAGGATCAGGGAGGAACTGAACCAAGGACCGTTGGGGCATGAGGAATGGATACTTTGAACGAGGCACCAGTCATGTGACGGGCTTTGAGAGGCTATTGGCCGACCCTATTTTCTGGGACTACCGTCCCAATTCTACCGTAGGATTTGCAAGGCACCCAGCACCGGCGGCACCCATTAATGAGCTCCACCAGCGTCGAACAGTTACTTCCGGTCAAACCATTTTTTGTAGGACTCAACGAGGTCCTTTGGACTCATATCGGCAGTCCCTTTGTTATTTTTTCCGCCTGTGGACAAGTGGCCTGTCATGACAAACTTTGAGCCGCCACCTTTCCGGGGCAGCACATGAAGTTCCACGTCGACAACCTCGCGCATCGGAAAGTCGCGACCGGCGCCTGCCCATCCAAAACCGATTGCTTTGAATCCGCCCCCAGGCAGGGCCTGAATCTCGACACGCATGTTTTTTCTCCTCATTGTTGTGCAAAGTCATACTGCCATAATTTCACTGGCAGCGGATGGTAGCTAACTATGCCTTTTGCTTGAGGGGTTAGATTTAGG
>JANXZQ010000369.1 GCA_025355445.1 Gammaproteobacteria bacterium | reverse complement strand
GGCGCGGCGTGCAACGTCGGAAGCCCAGCTCACCGGGGCCGAGTTTCATCGCCTGCTGCACGAAGTCGATCATTGCGCCTACCCGGCGGGCGAAGTCGATTTGCTGATTCGCACCGGCAATGAGCGGCGCCTCAGCGATTTCCTGCTCTGGGAATCCGCGTTTGCCGAACTGCACTTCAGCGAATGCCTGTGGCCGGATTTCGACGAGCAGCGCCTGCACTGTGCGCTCGAGGACTACGGCGGACGGCAAAGGCGGTTTGGCGGCCTCGAGGCCGGTACGCGCTAGTCTCCATCCCGCGAGCTTCGATCAAGCTAGTGCCGATGAGGCACCGCGCATACAATTCGAGCGGTGGAATCCATCGCTTTAGCCGCCCGCATCCGTAATCACCAGCCAGGCCATGCGCTGGCGCGGGAGTTCTACACTGACCCCGGCATCTTCGAACACGACATGCAATACATGCTGCTGGGGCACTGGTTCTGTGCAGGCCATGTCAGTAGCATCCCGCGCGCCGGTGACTTCCTGGTGGTGGATATGGGTTCCGAATCCGTCATCATCGTGCGGACAGCGGCCGGCGAAGTGCGGGCGCTGCTCAACGTTTGCCGCCACCGCGGTTCACGGCTCGTCACCGGGCGCTCCGGCAAGGCTCAATCGGCACGCCTGACCTGCCCCTATCATGCCTGGAGCTACGACCTGGACGGCAATCTGATGGCCGCACGGCAGATGCCGGATTCGTTCCGGCGCGCCGATATGGCCTTGAAGCCGCTTGCGGTGCGCATCATGGAAGGTTTGATCTTTACGACATTTGCAAGGGAACCGCTGGACTTGGGTGGCGCCGCGGCGGCGTTGGCCCTTTCGGCCGGCGTGCACGGCTGGGCAACCGCCAAAGTAGCGCATCGAGAATTGTATTCGATCAAGGCAAATTGGAAACTGGCGGTTGAGAACTACATGGAGTGCTATCACTGCACTCCTGCGCACCCGGAATTCGCCAGGCGCCACGTGTATGCGCGACCGGCTGAGCAGGCCGCGGACCAGGAGCGCGAAGGGCGCACGCGAGCCGCAGCGCTCGGCATCGTCGTGCCGGATATCGATCAGTATGGTTGCGCGGCGGGCGCAGGCCGCGAATCCGTGGCCGTGATGCGCAGCGCGCTGCACGACGGCATGGCGAGCGCGACGGACGACGGCCGCACGGTGGCGCGGCTCATGGGCGTGTTCTCGGCGTCCGACGGCAACTCGACGTATTTCGACATCGGCCCCATTAGCGACTTCCTCGCCTATCCGGATCACGGTGTCATTTACCGCTTTATTCCCCGGGCCGCCGACCACACCGAAATGGAAGTACTCTGGTTGGTGCATCAGGACGCCGTCGAAGGCGTGGACTACGATGTGGGGCGCCTGACCTGGCTGTGGAAAACCACCAGCGCGGAGGATAAGAAAATTGTCGAGATGAACCAGGCCGGCGTGAATTCCCGCTTCTTCGTGCCCGGCCCTTATTCTTTGCAGGAAACCTACGCAGCGCGTTTCGTGGATTGGTATCTCGAGGAACTGGCCGCAGCGATTTAGCGCGCGCTGCCGTTACCTGGGGAAATCACCCTGCCTAAATCGGAGGCACTGCCTATGCGGTCGAATAGATCATAGGCTAAACGAGAAATTCGCGTGATTGTCTCCTCACCCGCGCGCTCTCTTGCAAGATACGTGGTCATGACGCAGATCACGTAAGGCCGATTCTTTACAAACACGATGCCGGAGTCGTTGCGCACCCCCTCGAGTTCGCCCGGCTTATTTGCAATTTTTAAGTCCGCCGGCAGATCGCGCGGTATCCAACTGTCCTTGTGAGTTGCCAATACGTTAAAGAAATCGTCAAGCAGCGGCGCTTCGATTACCTTGCCGCGATAGATCTGTTCCAGCAAGGTCATCATCTCGCGCGGCGTGGAGATATTCTCCCTGCCCTGAGCCGCTGCCTGAAGGTCCATCATCCTACGGCGCAGTAGGGTGTGCGAAAGACCCAGTGATTCCGTGAAGCGCACCACATTGCCCATGCCGACGCGATCGATCAGCACGTTCGTGGCGGAGTTATCACTGACAGCCACCATGATCGTCGCGAGATCATGGTTGGTGAGAGACGAAACTCCCGCTGTCAAGCCGCCGAGGATGGCGCTATCGGGAACGATATCCGCCGCCCGTACCACGTACCGGTCCTTCAAGGTTGCCTTGCCGCTCACGCCGTGCGCAGCCTGTTGGGCCTGATGATAGAGCTCCGCGAGCACAGCGATCTTGATCGAACTAGCCTGCGGAAATACCTCATCGGGACGGACGAGAAGAGTTTGCCCAGAGTTCAGATCCAGGATCGCGACGCCAAGAACCCCGTCGAGCCGTTGTTCCTCCCCGGCAACGGCCAGCCGGAGGTGATCCCACAGCGCTTGTTGTTTGAGGTTGAGCGGTGCATCTCCCGCATGCGCCGTCGCTGAGCACAGTAGAAAAGCCAAGATCGCCAGCCGCATGCACACCCCAAGCATCCTAATTGATACAAGCGTCGATCTTACTCCGACTCGGCTGTGTATAGTCAGACCGAGGCCGGCGCCACGCTGAGAGAAAACTTTGCTCGCATTGATTGTTAATTTTCATTCACCCCACGGCTTACTCGACGTAAGGACATTCTTACGGCTGCATCGTCCGGTATTCCTCGCCGGGCTGCTGGCATGGCTCGCGGGATGCGCAAACACACCGTCGCCCGCGCCGCCGGCGGTGAGGCCGGACCAAGCACGGGCCACGATCGGTGCCGCTCTGCCCCGCTCGGTGCATGATCGCGCGGGATGGACTGACGACATATACTCCGCATTTACTCTGCAGTCGATCGAGCCCACGCGAGAAAATATTTGCGCGGCAGTTGCCGTCATCGAACAAGAGTCGAATTTCCAAGTCGATCCTGTGGTCCCCGGGCTTGCGGTGATCGCGTGGCGCGAAATAGATTCGCGGGCGGAGCACGCGGGGGTTCCGCGGCTCATCGTGCACGGCGCGCTGCAGTTACGCTCACCCACCGGCAAAACCTACAGCGAACGCATCGATGCTGCCAAGACCGAGAGGGACCTGAGCAATATATTCGAGGACTTCATCGGCGCGGTGCCTATGGGACGCAGCCTGTTCGCTGAGCGTGATCCGGTGCGGACGCGCGGGCCTATGCAGGTCAACGTTGCATTCGCGGAGCAATATGCTGCAGCGAGGGCGTATCCCTATCCCGTGAAAGTCAGCATTCCGGATGAAGTCTTTTCGCGCCGCGGCAGCCTGTACTTCGGCATCGGTCACTTGCTTGCCTACGAACCGCACTACGATCAATACCTGTACCGTTTTGCAGACTTCAACGCCGGTCAGTTTGCAAGCCGCAACGCTGCCTTCCAACGAGCGCTCAGCCGGGTCTCGGGCTTGCGCGTGGTGCCTGACGGTGCGCTTCTCTCGCACGTGGATGAAAAAGCCCCCGGCGAGACGGAACTGGCCGCGCGCGCCATGAAACTGCGGCTCGACCTGGACGACGACGCCATTCACGATGCGCTCGCGCAGTCCAAGAAATCGAGTTTCGAACACGCTACTCTCTATAAAGGCGTTTTCGCCCTTGCCGACAAGCTGCAAGCATCGCCGGCACCGCGCGCGGCCGTACCTCGCATCGTTCTACGCGGGCCTAAGCTCAGCAGAGATCTGTCAACGGATTGGTACGCGCGCCGCGTGAACGAGCGCTTTGGCCGATGTCTGCAAAAGCAGCCTCGAACCTGAGGAATCGTGTCCGCTAATCACTGACACGGAGTGTGGTACCGGACTGCTTGCTGTGCACGGCAATCGGGTCATACTCGAACGCTTAGCCGCCCTTGCAGGAAGTACGGGTTCTGCATTCCACGCGAAGTCACCTGAGCGGTCGCGCCTCTGTTGCCCAAAGGATAGTTCAAATGAACAATTTCAAAGCCATGAGTGATTTGGTCGCCGACGCAGAAGAACTCCTTTCAAAATTAGGACGATCAGCCAGCCCCGAGATCCGGGAACTGAGTTCACGGGTAAAGTCATCGATTGGGGAAATGAGAGGAGTATTTCGAGACAGGCTAAAGATGGGTGAAGATACCCTTCGCGGCGTGACCAGGACCGCCGCTAGTTTCGCGAGGCAAAATCCAATGTCCAGCGCCCTCGGACTCACCGTGGCCTTCACCGCTATTTATCTGCTGCTCCCTGGAAACGAAGATTGACCCGGCCTCACCTCGCTCCATCGCAGCGCCGCCTGCGCCACACGGCCACGGCCAGCAACAGGCCCGCGCCGATCACCACGGGATAATTACCGAGCCGCGCGTAGGGCGTAAGACCTGTCATGGGCTGCACGTCGGCGCGCAGCACGGCCTTTTGGAACTGCGGCAGGCGCGCGACGACTTCTCCTTGCGGGCCGATGACCGCCGTGATGCCGTCGTTCGCGGCAACCACCATGAAGCGCCCGGCCTCGAGCGCGCGCATGCGGCCGATCTGCAAGTGTTGAGGTGTCGCGGTGGAGTCACCGAACCACGCGTTATTGGTGACGTTGATCAACAGTGTCGCCTCGCGCAACACCCGCAGCTGCTGGTCGCCGAACGCATCCTCGTAACAAATCGTCAACGCCAGCTTCTGCCCCGCGGCACTCAAGGTGGGCTGTTGCCGAGCTCCCGCCGTTATATCGGTATACGGCAAACTCATCAGCCGCATCCAGGAGCGCACGAACCCAGGCACCGGAAAATATTCGCCGAACGGCACCAAGTGTCGCTTGTAATACCAGCCGCCGCCGGAATCGCTCAACACCAGCAGCCCGTTGTAATACTTGTTGGTTGCCGGCTCGTAGTTCACCAGCCCAATGGCGAGATCGGAGCCGTGAGCGTGTCCCAGCTCCTTGAGCCGCCGCAAATAGTCGGGAATCTCGCTGGCGAGTATGGGTAGCGCCGACTCCGGCCAGACGATGAGCTGCGCGCCCCAGGCATCTGCCGTGAGTTGCGAATACCGCTCCATGGTTTCGTCGCGGTTCTTCGCCTGCCACTTCTGATCCTGCGGCACGGCGCCTTGCACGGCCGCAATCGACACCGAGGGTCCCACCGCTCGCGTCCAAGCGTGGTGCCCAAGCAGCGCAGGAATGGCGAATAGCATGGCGGCTATACTTAAGGCAAAGAGCCGCCGCGGTATGGTGACCGCCGGCAATACCATCACATTGACCGCGACCGCGATGGTGGCGGCGGCCCAGGTCACGCCATACACGCCGAACAGCGGCGCCCAACCCTTGAGCGGCGAATCGATCATTGCATAGCCCAACGACAGCCACGGGAAACCGCTCAACGCCCAGCCGCGCAGCCATTCGAGCAGCACCCACAGAACCGGCAGCACCAGCCACGCCCGTGTCGCACCAACTTTGAGCCAGTAGCGGTTCGCCAGGTAGCACAGCGCCGCCGAATAAGACGCCATTAACGCGATCAATCCTGCCTGCAAAACCATGGTCAGCCAGATCGGTACCAAGCCGATCACATGCAGGCAGGTGTACAGCCAGTAAGTACCAAAGGCGAATAGCCCGATTCCGAATGCGGCTCCCGTCCAGCCCGCGCGCCGTGGCGGCAGGCCGCGGATCAACGCAAGCAGCGCAGCCGGCGCTAGTATGGCGACGGGCCACCAGCCGAATGGCGCAAAGGCAAGATTGAGCACCGCTCCGGCGGCGAACGCCGCCAGCAGCCGCCACAGCGCCTGCTTCTGCTGCGCGGCGGAAGGGCCGCGCGTATCGAGGCTCAAGGCGTGGACTCGTCGGGGACGGGCGGCTCAACTTCGGTTGGCGTGATGACGCGCAGCAGATCGATGCGTCGGCGATCGGCGCGCAGGACTCTGAACTCCAATTCGCCGACTTGAATGGTCTCACCGCGGCGCGGCAGCCGTCCGAACTCTTGCATCAGTAATCCGCCGATCGTGTCGTATTCTTCGTCGGAGAATGCGGTGCCGAAGTAGTGATTGAAATCGGCGATGGGGGTGAGCGCGCGCACCGTAAATTCCTTGGCGCCTTCCTTGCGAATGGCCTGGTCATCCTCGACGTCATGCTCGTCGTCGATCTCGCCGACGATTTGCTCGATGACATCCTCGATGGTGACCAGTCCGCACACGCCGCCGTATTCATCGACGACCATGGCGATGTGATTGTGGCTGCGGCGAAATTCCTTGAGCAGGACGTTGAGCCGCTTGCTCTCGGGCACGAACACCACCGGACGCATGTACTCGCGAATTTCGAAACTCTGATCGCCCGCCGCCTGCAGTCGCAGTAGATCCTTCGCCAGCAGGATGCCGAGAATTTGATCGCGATCCTCACCGATCACCGGAAAGCGCGAATGTCCGGATTCAACCACCAGCTCGACCAGCTTGCCGGGGGGCTCGTCGCGCTCGACGAACACCATTTGAGAGCGCGGCACCATGATGTCGCGGACTTGCATGTCCGCCACCGCCAGCACGCCCTCGAGCATGACCAGCGCATCGCCGTCGAACAGACCGCGCTCACTGGCTTCGCGCAAATCCTCG
>JANXZQ010000328.1 GCA_025355445.1 Gammaproteobacteria bacterium | reverse complement strand
CGACAGTTCGCTCATCTTGAGGACGGCCGTGTTGCCGAAGGCGAGTGCGGGCGCGACTTTCCATGTCGACGTCATGAAGGGCACGTTCCAGGGGGAGATCAGCGCGCACACGCCGACGGGGTGAAACAGCGTGTAGTTAAGGTGCGTCGCCGTGGGATAGGTGTGACCGTCCACCCGCACGCACATCTCCGCAAAGTAGTAGAAATTATCGGCCGAGCGCGGCACCAATTGCTTGGCGGTTTGCGTAATGACCTGGCCGGTGTCCTGCGTCTCGGTCCTTGCAATCTCCGGTACATGTTTCGCGATCAAGTCCCCGAGCCGGCGCAATAGCGCCGCTCTCTCGGGCGCGGGCTTGCCGGCCCAGCTGGGAAATGCCGCTTTCGCGGCAGCGACCGCGGCGTCGATTTCACGCTTGCCGCCGCGCGCCACTTCGGCGAGCACGTCCTGGGTGGCAGGATTGATCGTCTGGAAATATTCCTTGCTCGCGACCTGGGCACCGTCGATTAAATGTTGGATCTTCATCTCGTCCCTCAACGCCCGAATTGAACATCCGCCGCGATGGTATTGACCAGCCGGCCCAAGCCGTCGATTTCGCAGGCCACGACATCGCCGGGCGTCACGTTGATCACTCCCTCGGGAGTTCCCGTGAGAATGACGTCGCCGGGGACGAGAGTCATGAACTCGCTTAGGTATTCGATCAAATAGGGAATGTCATAGATCAAATCCCGGGTATTGCCTTGCTGAGTTAGTTTACCGTTGACGAAAGTTCTCAGTCCCAAACTTCCGGGGTCCGTGACATCGGCGGTATCGACCAACCAGGGGCCCAAGACCGTGGCACCGTCGCGATTCTTGACGCGCAGATTCGGGCGGTACCAGTTCTCCAGATAGTCGCGAATGGCGTAGTCGTTGGCGATGCAGTAACCGGCCACATGCTGCAGCGCATCGGCGCGAGGGACCTGGCGGGCCGTCCTCCCAATGACCACGGCCAATTCGCATTCATAATGCATGAACTGTACGTCAGCCGGCCGGCGAGTCACTCCGCGGTGGCCCAGTAACGTGCCGGGACCTTTGAGAAACACCAGCGGCTCGTCCTGCGCGTTGAAGGCCAACTCCTTGGCGTGATCGGCGTAATTCAAACCCAGCGCAACGATGGTGCCGGGGGCGAACGGCGGCAACCAGACGACTTCCTCGGCGGCAACCACCCGGCCGTCCTCCAATAGCAGGGCCTCCCGTCCGGGCAATGAGTGCGCCGGCGTAGCCTCATGAATCGCGCCGGCATAGGCGACTCGGGCACGCATCATACGTCGGCGGCCAGGTATGGATTGCTGAGACTGCCCAAGCCGTCGATTTCAATCGTCAAGGTCTGCCCCGAGCGCACCCGTGGTGCGGGCGCAGCGGCCCCCAGCGTGAGCACGTCGCCGGGGAGCAAGGTCATGAATTCGGTGACGTCGGCCAGTAATCTCGCCGCCGGCCGTATCAATTCAGAAGTACTCGCCGTTTGGCGCAATGCACCGTCAAGGTAGGTACGAATGGCCAGTGCATCGGGATTGCCGGCCGCGGCGCGTTCGATCACGGCCGGGCCGAGCGGGCAGTAGCCGTCCCGCGCCTTGTACCGAATGGACGGCCGATGATAGCTGTCATGTGGAACACTCACATCGGCAACGATGAGATAGCCCGCGACATAGTCCAAGGCCTGCGCCTCGGAAACCCTGCACGCAGTGCGCCCGATCACCATTCCCAAGCATGCGCCGACCTCGAGTTCGAGAGTTCCCACCGGAATTCTAACGACGTCGCCCGACAGGGCCAGTGTATTGCGGGGCTTGATGTACAGCACGGGCGCCACCGGCGGCGCCTTGTAAGGCGGCCGGCTCGCCGCCGCCCCAAGCGCTGCCAGTGCCGAGCGGTGATTGAGCAATGCGCCGTACACCATACCGCTCAAGGCGTAAGGGGCAACGTCAAACGGTATCGAGGCAAAACCAGCGCCGCCCCTCATGTTCACACCCGCGTAATTCTTACGGTAAAAATCACTTTGCGATATTCACTAATATATTAGTAATATAGTAGCATGTGAATTGCCGTGTCAAGGCAGGCAAACGGGGGTGGCATGAGTTCCGGATCAGGCAAATTCAAACACCGCAATTTGCCGCTGCTGCTGCTGCAGGCGCGCGAACAGGTGATCGCCCGCTTCCGGCCGATTCTCAATGCGCATGGCATCACCGAGCAGCAATGGCGCATCGTGCGCGCCCTGCTCGACACCGGACCCTTGGAGCCGCGTGAGCTCAGCCTGCTGTGCCGCATTTCCAGTCCCAGCCTCGCCGGCGTGCTGGCGCGTATGGAGGAACTGAGACTGATCAAGCGCAAGCGGTTCGATCACGATCAACGCCGCCTGCATATTTCGCTCACACAACGCAGCCGGGCGTTGAGCGCCCGCATGGCCCCGCAAATCGAGGCGACCTACCGCGACATCGAAACGCTGATCGGGGCGGAGTTCTCCAGCCGCTTCTACCGGGCGCTCGATGAGCTGATCGGCGCCTTGGCGGCCCATGAACCTGCCGCGGCTGCAAATGAGTAAAGATGGCCGGCCCTCGGCCCGGCGAATACAATAGTGGGAGGAAGTTTCCGCAATGAACACTGGCACCGCCTTTCTCAAAAACACCTGGTACGTCGCAGCGTGGTCGCACGAGATTGCCGCGGACGGCATGGTCGCGCGCACCATCACCAGCGTGCCGCTGCTGTTCTGGCGCGACGCCGGCGGCACGGTGGTGGCGCTCGACGACCGCTGCTGTCACCGCGCGGCGCC
>JANXZQ010000323.1 GCA_025355445.1 Gammaproteobacteria bacterium | reverse complement strand
GCCTGCCGCGCGCAGCAGGCGCCGGCTGTCATGGACGACGTAGTGGTAACGGGCGAGCGCACCGGGCCCGGCATGTGGCGTGTGCATCGCGGCGCCGCGCAGGTGTGGATTCTCGGCAGCATGTCGCCTCTCCCTAAAGGCATTACCTGGCGCTCGAAGCAGGTCGAACAGGTGCTTGACGGCACGAGTCAGGTCCTGGTGCAAAAACCCTTCGAGATAGGCATCGCTCGTATTCTGTGGTTGCTGCTCACGGAGCGTAGCGCCTTGCTGGTGCGCGGCGGCAAGCGGCTCAAGGATGTACTGCCGCCGGATCTACACGCGCGATTTGCCGTGCAACGCGCCAAATATACCGACGATCCTAACAAGTGGGAGCGCTTTCGGCCTCTGATTGCAGCGGCATTCCTGCAACGGGAAGCGTTTCATCAAGTAGGACTATCGACGCGCCTGGACATCGGGGCGGCCGTGCGCACGCTCGCGAAGGAGCACAAGGTCCGAGTCGAGGAGTTGAAAATTGCAGGCGTCAGCGACGTGATGGACGCACTGAAGACGCTGCCGCCGGCGACCGAAAATGCCTGCGTGGCCGCCTCGCTCGTCACCGTGGAGCGCGATCTGCCGCGCCTGCTCGAGCGTGCTCAGGCGTGGGCCAATGGCAATGTCGAGCGCATTGCGAAATTGCGCGAGCCTGATGAGGTCGACGCCTGCAGGGAGGCGCTCGATAAAGGAATGGGGGCAGCCGAACTCATCGGCCGGATGCGCCGTACCTGGCTGACCGCCATCGAGAAGTACCTGCAGAGCGCAGGAGAGACCTTGGCTGTGGTGAACATAGATATGTTGCTCGAACCCGGCGGACTGCTCGACGAACTTCGCGCCAAAGGATACGCAGTCGATGCGCCCTAAGGCGGGGCGTATCGCTGCGGTGTTCTTGACGTATGCAGCCGCGGTCCCGGCAGGCGCCGCGGCCGGCAATAGCCCACCTTGGAAGCTCACCGTGGGTGAGTATGTCTACGATGGCTACATCGGTTCGGACGTCAATTTACGGTGGCGCGCCGATGACACGAGCGCTTGGGTGGGGACTTACACCGACCGGAACTACGGCACTCAGGCGCGAGCGGGCGCCGACACTTCCATCGACGTCGGCAAATACCTGCAGGTGCAGCCCTCGTTGCAAGTGGCGTCGCGCGGATTCGTCGGCGGCAGTCTGAACGTGCAGGTCGGCGGCGCCTGGTACGGAATCGCCGGGATCGGCCGCACCGATGCGAGGCCGTACTTCAATCTCAATTTCGATCCGAACGACGCGTTGACGTTCGGCGCCGGCCATCATGCGGCGGACGGTACGAGCTATATGGTGTTTGTCGTCGCCGACGACCGCTTTCACACCGGCCAGCGCGATTGGCACGCGAATGCGCAGATTCCGTTCGGCGACTCGCACGCCACCTTGGACTTATTGCGTAAGAGCGGACTCAGCGATGCCGGGCGGATCACCGGCTGGGGGTACAGCGCGAACTGGGATTGGCCGAGGTGGTTCCTACGGGTGGCATACGATCCCTATCAGAATTTCTCGCTGCAGAATGCGTGGCGATTTGCCGCCGGCATTCGATTCTAGAGTCTCGCGATCCGCAGCTTGGTAGCATGGGCCTGGCACACGTATGCCGGAAAAAGCCACAGTCACCTATGTCGAATGGATGCTGATTCTCACCGCATTTGCGTCGGCAATGACCGGAAATTTCGCGCTGCTTGCCTACTATGTGGCGCAAAGTGAATCGCAGGCGGCCATAGGTTCGGTGGTGGCGCTGATCGGGTTCACCGCGGGTTGCGCCAGCGGAGTTTTTTTGCGCCGCGGCCGGGCGCAGGAACAGGCTCTCAGTATCTTGCTGGCCGCCGAAGCGGGATTGCTGTTGTAGTTCGCACTGTATGCGCTGGAGAACCCGCACGCGGCCCATGCGCTCTCGGATCATCTGCAGATTCTATTGCTGGCCATTGCCATGGGCTTGCAGGCCGTCGTCGGCCAATCCATCAGCCTGACCACGATTGTCTTTACGCAAACCTTGACGAAGCTGGTGGGGACGATTGCTGATTCCATTGCGAATGGCGATATGTGTGGGCTGAAGGACATAAAAATTCAAAGTGCGGTGGTGGTTTCCTATTTGTTTGGCGCTCTGTTGTCGGGCGCCTTGATCGTGCGCAAGATGGACCTAGTAGTGCTGCTGCCGTTCATCGGAGTCGCCCTCGCGTTCGCGATGCATCGATTGTCGCACCGTAAACCGACGTGAGCAGGTGCACGTGAGGAGAGTTCAATGAGCAGCGTGGCGATCGTAACGGGCGGCGGCAAAGCACGCACGGGTCGATCTGTTGTTCAACAACGCAGGCACCCCCGCGTCCCCCGCCGCGTTGCCGGATGTCAGCTTGGACGACTGGTCATCGGTGATCGCGGTCAACGTGACGGGCAGCTTTCTTTGCGCGCGCGAGGCTTTTCGGCGCATGGCCGCGCAATCCCCCAAGAAATGCCGTTCATCGGCCGGGGTTGACCTTGGTCAACTCGCCGCGAACAATGGCCGCACCTTGGACCATGGCCTCCATTTTGGCGAAGGCCACGTCACGCGGCAGGTACTTCATGCCGCAGTCCGTGCACACGATCAGGTCTTTGGCCTGCACGAACGGAAGAGCGCGGCGGATGCGGGCGGCGACCATGTCGGGCGTTTCCACGCGCATATCGGACAAGTCGATGACGCCGAGCATGATGGTTTTGCCCGCCAATGCGGTGAGCGCCGCACAATCGAGATTCGATTGTGCGGTCTCGACGGAGATCTGATTGCAAAAACAGTCTTGCAATTCCGGCAAGAAAGAATAGCCGCTGGGGCGCGTGTGGATAATCGCGGCGTAACCAAAGCAAATATGCACAGCCGTGACACCGCCGACGCCGTCGAGCGCCCGGTTCAGCGCTTTTTGTCCCCAGGCGCGCGCCTCATCGGGACGGGCCTGCATGTAGGGCTCGTCGACTTGCACCACGTCGGCACCGGCGCTGAATAGGTCGCGAATCTCCGCGTTCACCGCGCTTGCGTAGTCCATGGCAGCCAATTCCCGGCTGCCGCCGTAGTAATCGATTTGCGCCTGCTGGGCCATCGTGAAGGGACCTGGCACCGAGATCTTGATTTTGCGCGTCGTGTGACGCCGCAAGAAGGCGACGTCTTCCGTTTCCACCGCGTGCCGGCGCCGAATCACGCCGGTCACGCGCGGAACGGGATTCGGATGGCCGCTGCGGTCGAGTGCAGTGCCAGGATTATCGATATCCACGCCCTCCAGGGCCGTCGCAAATCGATTCGAGTAGCTCTCGCGCCGCATCTCGCCGTCGGTGATGATGTCGATTCCGGCGTCCTCCTGCGCCTTGATGGCCATGATTGTGGCGTCGTCCTGCGCCTCCTGGAGAAATTCAGGCGCAATGCGCCATAGTTCCCGGGCCCGTACGCGCGGTGGAAAGCGGCCCGCTAATTTGGCGCGATCGATCAGCCACTCGGGCTGCGGGTAGATGCCAACGATCGTGGTTGGAAGCAGCTTCATCGCGCGGACTCGAGTGCGCCGGCGGTGTAACGGCCCGTGATCCGTGCCACGTGCTCGCCCTGAAAGCGGCACATTTCAAGTTCCAAATCCGTGGGCATGCGTGACTCCTCGCCGGCGCCGGTAACGCAGGAAGCGCCGTATGGCGTGCCGCCCGTCACCTCCTTCATGGTCGAGAGACCCTTGAAAGAGTAGGGCAAGCCGACGATGATCATGCCGTGATGGAGCAGGGTGGTGTGAAAGGAAGTGATGGTCGTTTCTTGTCCGCCATGTTGACTCGCGGTGCTGCAAAAAACACTGCCGATCTTGCCGACCAAGGCGTTGCTGAACCACAGCGGTCCGGTTCGATCCAAGAAGTTGCGCATCTGCGATGCCATGTTGCCGAAGCGGGTGGGAGTTCCAAATACAATGGCATCGTAATCGGCGAGTTCGTCCGGCTCCGCAATTGGCGCCGGTTGATCGAGACGATAACCGGAGGCTGCGCAAATGTCCGGGGGCGTCAGTTCCGGCACTTGTTTGACCGACACCCGAGTCCCGTGCACCCGGGCGGCACCCTCGGCCTGTGCCCGCGCCATGACTTCAATGTGGCCGTAGCTGCTGTAGTAAAGAACCAGGATCTTCGACATGCTGTTTCTCTTGTGCGATTTATTTCGTATAGCGAAGAATATTTCGCAATGAGGCTACGCGCGCGAATGCGGCTTCGTCAAGCGAGCGGCGGACAACCTGCGCTTAGGTCGCGGCGCTGAGCGACAAGCCAGGCACGCCGGCAAGATCTGCGGAGATCCGCCGGCTGACCTCTTGCAGCATGGTGAAGCGCTCGCGGATCAGTTTAGTTTTCGCGACTCGCCGCGAATGACCGGAACTGTTGAGAGCGGCGACCACCCTCCCATATTGATCGAACACCGGCACGGCGAGAGCCACCACGCCGTAAGCCAACTCGTCTTCGACCGCTGAGTAGCCGGTGCGCCGGCAGTCCTCGATGAGCTGCCGCAACTTGACGGGATCCGTCACCGTGCGATCCGTCAACGCCTCGAGGGTCGCCGTATCGAAATATCGCTGCAGGCGATCGGCGCTGAGGCCGGCAAGCAACGCGCGGCCCGTGGAAGTCGCATGCGCGGGAAAGCGGCTGCCGACGTGCGCTTCGAGCCTGAGCAGCGTGCGGATCGAGGCGCGGGCGACATACACGGTCTCGGTTCCATCGAGAACGCATAGTGCCGCGGAGTCGCCGGTGTTGCGCGCCAATTCCTCCAAGTGCGTTTTGGTCAGCACTTCGATGTTCATCGATTCCAGGTAGGCGGCGCCGAGCTCCAACACCTTCGGCCGCAGAAGAAACTGGCGGCCGCTGCGTGTGACATAGCCCAGTTCCTCGAGGGTCAGCAGACAACGCCGTGCGGTCGCCGCCGGCATCTCCGTGATGCCCGCTATGTCGCTCAAGCTGAGCGCCGCGCGCTCGCGCGTAAAGGCACGGATCACGCCCAGGCCCTTGGCGAGCCCCCCCATTGCCTCGCGGCGCCGCTGCACTGGCTTGGTCTTCGGCATGGGATTGAGTCTATTTCGATATGCGAAAACAGGGAATCCTTTTCGCAGCCGCTTGACGGGCAGACAGTTCGCGTCCAGGATGTTCGTTATACGAATAAGATTTCGCTATGCGAAATATTGGCTGAGCTATTAGGATATCCAACCGTTGAAGATCGGGTCACAAGCGCATCGCAGCACTGCAATTTCGACCTCCAACGAAACCACGATACTGGTTCGGGGGCACGATCTCACCCAGGAGTTGATCGGCCGTATCGGGTTCACGGAACACTTCTGGCTGCTGCTCACCGGGGCGCTGCCGAGTGAACCGCAGCGGCGCATTCTCGATGCGACGCTGGTTGCGATCGCGGAACACGGTCTGGTTCCCAGCGTGCAAGTCGGGCGCATGACTCTGGCCGCCGCGCCCGAAGCGCTGCAGGGCGCAGTGGCCGCCGGCATTCTCGGTTGCGGCTCCGTGGTACTGGGGTCATCCGAAACGGCGGGATATTTCTTCTCTGCGATTGCCGCGCGCATCGAGGGCGGTGCATCGCTCGAGCAAGCCGCAAAAGACATCGTGCTCGATTATCGAGCCTCGCGCCGTGCCATTCCCGGCTACGGCCATCCTCTGCACAAGGGCTACGATCCGCGTGCGCGGCGGCTGTTCGAAGTGGCGGCGGAAGCGGGCAGCGCAGGCCTTTACGGCGGAATCGCGCATCAGGTGGAGCAGCTGCTCCCCGAACTGCTCGGCAAGCCGTTGGCGCTCAACGTGTCCGGTGCCATTCCGGCGGTGCTGCTGGATGCCGGCTACCCTCTGGCGGCGCTCAAGGGGGTGCCCATTCTCGCGCGCACCGCCGGCCTGATTGCGCACCTGCTGGAGGAACAACTGCGGCCCATTGGATTCGTGCTATCCCACGCGGCGGCGAAGGCAATCGATTACGACGGCGATGCTCCGCCGGGTTTTCAGGCAAGCGATGAATAGCCCGCGAACTCCATGGCAGATGCGCGGCGTATTGAGCGGTATCCGCGTCGTCGAGCAGGGTACGTTCATCACGGGCCCCTGCGCCGGCATGATGCTTGCGGACTTGGGCGCCGACGTCATCAAGGTCGAGAGTCCCGAAGGCGATCCCTATCGTAGTTATCAAGGGGATCATTACTCGCCGCATTTTCAGGCCTATAACCGCAACAAGCGCAGCATAGCCCTCGATTTGAAAGATCCTGCGGAGCGAAACCTATTCGACGGATTGCTCGGCGAAGCCGACGTATTCATTCAGAATTTCCGGCCCGGCACCGCAGCGCGTCTTGGCGCGGGGCCTGAACGACTGCTGGAAATCAACCCGCGCTTGATCTACGCATCCATCAGCGGCTTTGGATCAAGTGGTCCGTATGCGCAACGGCCGAGCTACGATTCGGTCGCGCAGGCCCTCAGCGGCTTCTTGAGCGTAGTCGTCGACTCCAGCCGGCCCCGGTTCTTAGGGCCCGCCCTGGCCGATGCGATTACCGGGATCTATGCGGCGTACGGCGTGTTGGGCGCGCTCGTGCAAAGGGGCCGCACCGCAGAGGGATGTCTGGTCGAGGTCTCGATGCTCGAAGCCATGGCGCATTTTGCCGTGGAGCCGTTCGCCGCATACTTCGCCTTGGGCAGCACGCCCACCTCGAGCGACCGGCCGCGCCTCGCACAAGCCTACATCTTGAGGACCGCCGACGGCCGGCTGCTCGCCCTGCATCTGTCCTCGCTGGAGAAGTTCTGGGAGGGCCTGGTGTCCGCGCTCGATGCGCCTGACCTCGCCGCCGATGTGCGCTTCCAGAATCGTCTGGCGCGAATCGCGAACTACGAGTCACTGAACGCAGAGCTCGACAAGCGCTTTTCGCGGCACGATTTGAGTCATTGGGTCGAACGGCTGGGGCGTAATGACGTTCCCTATGCGCCGATCAATGCCATCGACGAGGTCGTACACGATCCGCAAGTCGAACACTTAGGTCTCATCGTTCCGGTGGAATCCGCGCACGGCGGCGCGCGGGCTGTCAGGCCGCCGGTGCAGTTCGCAGGAGTGCGCGAGCCGTCGGTTCGCGCCGCTCCGCTACTGAACCAGCACGGCGCGGCTATTCGCAAAGGATTGGCACGCGGGGAACGCTGGCCGCCGGCCGACGCCGCCTAGACGGCATTTGTTTGAAAAACGCTCATTGGGGGGAGGAATCGATATGATTACTAGCAAGGGAAAATGGCTTGCACTGCTTGCGGGCGTGGCTGCGGGGCTTGCGTCGCTGCCGGCGCCGGCGCAAAGCACCGATCTGGACGAGATCGTGGTCACGGCGCGTAAGCGTGACGAGTCGTTCCGTGACGTGCCGATCACGGTAAGCGTCTTTACCGAGCAGTTGATACAGTCGGCCGGCATTCAGAAACCCGGCGATTTCATCGCAATGGTCCCCAATATGACGTTGGTCGAGACTCAGAACGCCGGCAATGCGTTCGTGGTAGTGCGAGGCATCTCCCAAGCCCGCAACAGCGAACCGTCCGTGGCCGTGCTGGTTGATGGCGTGCTCGAAACCAACCCCGCCGAATTCAATCAAGAGCTGTTCGATGTCTCCCAGATTGAAGTGCTCAAAGGACCCCAAGGCGCGCTCTATGGCCGCAACGCCATCGGCGGCGCCATCATCATCACCACCAAGCCGCCTTCGGACGAATTGAGCGGATCGACGCGGATCGGGTTCGGCAACGGCCCGTCCGAGCGGGCGCAACTGGCATTGAGCGGTCCGCTCAATGACTCGAAGACGCTCAAATTCCGGGCGTCGGTCAGTTTCTACAACACCGACGGTTATCTGAATAACGCCTATCTCCACGAGAAGGCCGACCCGGCCAGAGACTACGCCGCACGCCTGCGGCTGTTGTGGGAGCCGAATGACATGTTCAGCGCGGATTGGCGCGCGTCGGCATCGCTGCTGCAAACCCGAGCGTTCTACTTCGTCATACCACGCGACGACGAATCGAACCCCTTCAGTACGTTCTCGACCCCGCCAAATGCCAACAACATCAGCACGCCGATCACGGTCAACAATGAGGGCGTGGATAATCGCAATCTGTACAACACCTCCGTCAAGATAGACGTAAAGCCGGGCTACGGCACGATTACTTCCATTTCGGCCTACGACAAGACCAAGGAGATCGCGACCGGCGATGCCTACGATTTCCGGCCGCGTGCGGACTCGATATTTCAGGCGCTCATCGGCACCGACTTGAATCAGAGCCAATTCCTGAACGTGGAATCCTACAGTCAGGAGCTGCGATTCACGTCGCCCAGCAATGATAAATTCAATTGGCTTGCGGGCGCCTACTTCGTGCATACCGAACGCTTCATATCGACGGGCAACATGGTCGACACGGGCGCCGGCGTGTTCCCCGTGTACCAGACACCGCGGCTTACCGGCAACAATCCGAGCGCCACCTTTCTCGCGGACTCACAGAACAACAATGCCTGGGCGGTGTTCGGCGATGCCACGTTCGAATTGACCAGTCAGTTGGAACTCGACACCGCGATTCGCTACGACAGCGATTCGCGCAGGAACACCACCGATACGCCGACGGCATTTCTGCCGGATCCGTCGGCCACCACGGGCGAGGTCCGCAAGCACACCTTCAGCGAGACGCAGCCGAAGGGCACGTTGCGCTACAAGCCGTTCGAGGACTTGACCCTGTACGGCGGATGGAGCCGCGGCTTCCGCAGCGGCGGCTTCAATCAGACAGGGGTGGGCGCGGTGGCGCAGTCGAGCGCCATTGCGGGCGTGCATGACCTGTTCAATGCGGAAGTCGCCGATACCTACGAGATCGGCGCGAAAGAGCAGTTTCTGGACCGGCGGGTAAACGTCGGCTTGAGCCTGTTCAGCACCCGCTCGCACAACGGCTACTTCTTCGTGTTCCTTGCCGCCAATTCCACGCAAAATCTCGGTAATCTGGATGCCAATTACAAGGGAGTCGAACTGGAAGTCAGCGCCAAGGCGACAGATTGGCTCGATCTTTATGCAAACTTCGGCTATACGGACAGTAATATCACCCACATGGAGGATCCGTCGGTTATCGGGAATCAGGCGCCGCTGGTCACGAAAGACACCTTTCACGCCGGCTTTCAGTACCATCGGCCGGTCATGGATAATGTCAACGGGATACTTCGCGTCGACTATCAATATCTCGGCCGCACCTGGTGGGACCCATACAATGTCACTTCGCGCGATCCGGTATCGCTGGTCGACCTGCGCACGGGACTCGATGCACAGAAGTGGTCGCTCACCGCGTGGTCAAAGAACCTGACCAACAAAATCTACAACGCGGAGTTTTCCACCGGAGGCTTTCTGTGGAAGGCTCAGCCCCGCACCTACGGTCTTGATTACACCTATCGCTTTTGACACGGAGATAGAGATGGCTACCGCAGCAAACTTACCCTCCCGCCTGCATCACACGGCTTACGTCGCGCGGGACTTGGAAGCAACGCGTCACTTCTACGAGGACATCATCGGGCTGCCGTTGACGGCGACCTGGTGCGAGGTGGACGAGTTGTTCGGCGCCGAGCGCGTCTACTGCCATTTGTTCTTCGGACTCGGCGACGGCAGCGCCCTGGCGTTTTTCCAATTCGCCAAGCCCGAGGATCAGGCGCTGTTCGGTCCCAAGTTGCCGAGTTCGCCGTTCCGTCACATCGCGGTCAACGTGGATCAGGCGACGCAGAAGAGCATTGAGCAGCGTCTGGCTGCCGCCGGATACAAGGAACCGCAGACTTTCGTACTGGAGCATGGTTATTGCCGTTCGGTATACGTGACCGATCCTAACGACATGATTCTGGAGTTCACGCTGGACAATCCCGAGGCGGACAAAGGCGCGGGCGACCGTCAGGCGAAAGCGCGGGCGGAACTGAAGCGATGGCTGGCCGGGGACCACACCTCCAACAATACCTTCCGCTGAAAAGTGCCTCGATGCGCGCCGCCGGCAGCCGCATGCTGCTGGCGGCGGCTATGGCCATCGGGCTAGCGATTATTGCCCGAGCGTACGTCAAACCCGTACACTGGCGCCCCAATTTATGGATGAATCCGGGCGAAGGGAGTCGATGGACGCCCGGGGTGTAGCTCAGACTGGTAGAGCGCTACGTTTGGGACGTAGATGTCGCAGGTTCGAATCCTGTCACCCCGACCACCTCACACAGGTCCTACCCGCACACGATCAATCCAGCGCCGGATCAAAGAATCAAGTCACGAATGAGGCCATCGCCGCAGGTTTGCGCGTGCCCAAACCTAAGGAATGGGCGAGGGGCCAATCGGCGCTTCAAATACTGGGAAAGTCCTATATAATCCGCGCGCACTCCCGATTCGGTTTGCCTGGGACCCGAGTATCGGCCTGAAAATTACGATTGGCGCTGTAACTTATTGATTTATAAAGCGCCCGTAGCTCAACCGGATAGAGCACCGGCCTTCTAAGCCGGCGGTTGCAGGTTCGATTCCTGCCGGGCGCGCCACCTCATCGGGAGTAAGACGATGGTGGACGTAGCTCAGCTGGTAGAGCCCCGGATTGTGATTCCGGCCGTCGCGGGTTCGAGTCCCGTCGTCCACCCCAATTTTTGGATGGGTGCGAGTTGATGTTTGCTGTTGGGAAAGGTTTATTGGGCCGTTAGCTCAGCTGGTAGAGCAGTTGACTCTTAATCAATTGGTCGTAGGTTCGATCCCTACACGGCCCACCA
>JANXZQ010000310.1 GCA_025355445.1 Gammaproteobacteria bacterium | reverse complement strand
CTGCGGCGGCACGTCGAGCCCGCGCCGGCTGAGGAGGCGCAATACCTCGTCGTACAGACTCGGCGCCCGCAACGCCCGATCGAGCATCTCGTAGACCTCCGGATCGCCGCGAAACACCTTGATGGTATCGGCGTTTTTATTGCCGATGAGAAATTCCAGCATTCGATATTGCGGCGATTGAAACCCCGAGGATTTGCCCAAGGTATTGCGGAAGGCCGAATAGTCGTACGGCGTGATCGTCGCCAGCACATCCCAGGATTGCAGCAGCTGCTGCTGAATCGTCGACACTCGCGCCAGCATCTTGAACGTCGGACCCAGATCATCGCGCCGCACGCAATCCACGGTCGCGCCGAGCTCGTGCAGGCACAGCTTCATCCACAGCTCGGAAACCTGGTGAATGATGATGAACAGCATTTCATCGTGCTGGTAGGACAAGGGATGCTGCGCGTTCAACAGCTTGTCGAGGTTGAGATACTGCGAGTAGCTCAAGGACTCGCTCAAGTCCCAGTGCACCTGCTCGTCGCTCAAATCGACGAACGGCTTGGCCGGAGGCGCGGTTTCTGTCATTTCTAGGTCTTGAATACCCAGCCGGGCACGGTCCGCCAGCCCGCCAGCAACTCGCGGTCCAGCCGCCGGTAGTCCGGTTCGATCTTCTCCACTAGTCGCCAAAAGTTGGCCGAATGATTCATATGCTTGGTGTGTGCCAGTTCATGGACGAATAAATAGCGCACGATTTCCCAATTCAGGAATGCCAGAGAACAGTTCAAGCTCACCGTGCCGCGAGTCGAGCAGCTGCCCCAGCGCGTGCGCTGGCAGCGAATGGACACGCGCGAGACGGAATAATTCAATTCGTCTGCCAGTTGCAGCAGTCGCGGCGCCAGCCGCTCATAGGCCGCGCGCTTGAGCCAGCCGCGCAGCTGCAGCCGCGCGCCGCGCTCATCCGGCGCCTGCACCGTTACCATGCCGCCGGTCAATCGGGTGCTGCGCGCCGCTCCGCGGCGCCATTGCACCGTAAACCTCTCGCCCGTCATGGCAAACTCGATTGTCTCCGGCACCGGAGCGCTCGGCGTGACATAGCACTGCATGGCGGCGACCTTGCGGTCGATCCACGGCGTAAAGCGTTGCACGAAATCGCGCACGGCGCGCGCATTGACGCCGACCGGCACCACGATTTCGACGCGGCCCCCGACGTGCACGCGCGCAGTGAGCCGCCGCGCCCGCGGGCTGACTCGAACGGCGAACGCGTCGCTGGAGGTGCGAGTCTCGAACAGCGATAACTGCGTGCCTTGTGGCTTCATCGCGCCGGATGATACCAGGTTAACCACGCCGCGGCGGCAGCGGGCCGCGCAGCTACCGCCGCACCAGCAGCGCCAGCTGGCGCTGCGCCGCCTTGTAGTTGGGAGCGGCGATCAGGGACTTCTCAATCCAGTTGCGGGCTCCCAATTGATCGCCGCGCGACTGCAGCTCCCGGCCGAGAGCCAAGTACGCCTCGGCGTGACCCCAGCCGGGCGCGTCGGCGCTCGTGGCCGAGGCGGCATCGAACAATTGTGCGGCCAGCTGCAGCTGCGCAAAGGCATTCTGCTGCTCGGCAGAGCCGCGCTTCGCCTCTCTCGAGGCTTCCATTCCGGACAGGAACACGGCACGTGGATTGCGCGGCGCCAGGGTGAGCGCCGCCTTCAGCCGCTCCCGCGACCGCGAACGCAACACCACCGATTCGAGTTTTCTATGCTCGGCCAGGGCGTCATAGCAGGCCGACTGCAGCACCAGGAATTCCGCCGACTTGACATCTTGCGACAGCGCCGGCTTGAGCTCGTCGATACAGTCCGAAAACGAAGCTTCGGCCTGTTGCGCATCACGCGTGCCGTCGAGCAGACCGCGGCGATACTGCGCATGCGCCAGGTGATACCGCAACGACATATCGCTTCCATCGGCCTTGACCTGTGTGCCCAGGTCTTGAATCAAGTTCGTCAGGCTGTTGGTATCCTCGGTCTGGTAGGCGTAGAGAATTTGCGCCTGGAAGTCGCCGCCCAATTCAGCTTGCGCGGCTGAAGACAGCAGCAAGGCGGATAACAAAAGAATTCTGGCGGCCTGCATCTTAGGTCAACTCCTCGCCTGGGTGCGGCGACCGATTATAATCACCGCGATTACAGTGACGGCATGAACTTAACACTAATTGATATCGGCTCGAACCTCACCCACGACAGCTTCGCCGGCGATCGTGACGCGGTCATGGCACGCGCATTGGATGCCGGCGTGCGCGCGCAAATCATTACCGGAGCCGACCTGGCAGGCTCGGTCCAGGCTGCCGCACTGGCGGCCGTGCATCCCGGCGTGCTATGGAGCACGGCCGGGACTCACCCGCATCACGCTCAAAGCTTCGACGCCGCGCGCGCAGAGTTGGCTGCGCTTCTACGCCTGCCGCAGGTAGTGGCCGGCGGGGAATGCGGCCTGGACTACTACCGTGACTTTTCCCCTCGCGACGTGCAGCGTGCCGCCTTTGCGGCGCAGCTGGAAACGGCGGCGGCAGCCCGCAAGCCCGTGTTCCTGCATCAGCGCGACGCCCATGGCGACTTTGTTGCGATCTTGAAGGACTTCCGCCGTGCGTTGGTCGGAGGCGTCGCGCATTGCTTCACCGGCGGCCGAACCGAACTCGAAGATTACCTGGCGCTCGATCTGCACATCGGCGTCACCGGCTGGGTCAACGATGAACGGCGCGGCCAAAGTTTGCGCGAGGCCGTGCCCCACATCCCGTCGGATCGCCTGATGGTGGAAACGGACGCGCCCTACTTGCTGCCGCGCGATCTGAAGCCTGTTCCGAAATCGCGGCGCAACGAGCCGAGTTTTCTGCCGCATATCGCAGCCGCCGTCGCGAATTTGCGGGGCGAATCCGCGGCTGACGTGGCTGAGACCACGACCCGCAATGCCGTTCGATTCTTCGGCCTTAAGATTCGGCCTAAAGACTCGTGAATAGGTGCGGGCTGGGCCGCAGCTGCGACACCAAGCGGCTCCAGGCGTCCAAATACGGAGCGAATCCCGGGGACGATTTCATACCGCGATCCACGACCGGAAACTCCACTTCGATGCCGTCCAGCATCAACACCCATTTCGGCTTGCCCTTGGTGAATTTTCCGACGTTGGAGAACAGCAGGCGTCCCTCCACGGGCACGTCCCCCGACAACGCTTTCACCGCCGCGATCCGGTCGTACAACGCCGGCTGCGGATTATCGAAGGTGTAGCGGCGGCCGCGCCCCAAGACGGTCCAATCGCTCATTTGGTCGCCGCCGAAAATCAGCCCGGCGACGCGGCGCGTATCGAGCACCAGCACGCCGCGTGGGGTGAGCAGCAGATGGTCGATGTGGATGAACCCGCCCATACCGTCTGGGACGAGAACCTGGTGCACGGCTTCGAACGCAACCGTTCCCAAGCGCGCCAGCAATGCGCGGCGGCGTGCGCTGCGCTGGTAGGCGCGAAATCCCCAATAGGCAGCCGCGCCCAGCAGCAGCACGAGCGCCGCGGCGCCGATCCACTCCGGGTCTATTCCGAAATCAATCATGCGAGTGCCGCGGCCAGGGCCTCGAGAGTCGGAGGCAAATCCAGCGCCCGCTGCGGCAATCGCAGCAAGCGATCGAGACTCTCGGGAACCGCCACCGGCCTGCCGATGATGGGTTCCACGATTTCATTGAATTTTGCGGGGTGCGCCGTGGCCACCACCACCCACGGATGCGCGCGGCGCTCCGTAGCGCTCAAGCGGGCATAGACTTCCGCGGCGGTTGCCGTGTGCGGGCACCATTCGCGACCATAGCGCATGAAGTCCTCTCCGATACGAGCGCGGATTGTAGCGTCATCGACGCTGTCCGCGCTCAATTGTTCGCGTATCCCGCTGACTGTCGGATACAGCGCCCGCACGCGCTCCATGTTGCTGGGATTTCCGACATCCATGGCCGATGCCAGCGTTGCGATGCTGGGACGCGGCTGCCAGATTCCCGATTTCAGGAAATCCGGCACGGTGCGATTGACGTTGTGCGCCAGGATGATGCGCCCGATGGGAAAGCCCAGCGCCCGTGCCCAGACTGCGGCGAAGGCATTGCCGAGATTGCCGGCCGGAATGATATACGACGGCTTGGCGCCGGTACGGCGCCCGATATCGAGACTTGACGCCACGTAGTAAACCATCTGCGGCAACAGCCGGCCGATATTGATGCTGTTGGCGGAACTGAAGCGGTGCCTCGCGGCCAACGCCGAATCGCCGAAGGCTGCCTTGACCAGCCGCTGGCAATCGTCGAAGGTGCCGGCGATGCGTAGCGAGGACACATTCTCCCCCCAGCAGCACAGTTGCTGCTCCTGGCGCGGACTCACCAGCCCGGCGGGGTAAAGGATCACCACGCGCACCCATGGCCGCCGGTGGAAAGCGGCCGCCACCGCCCCTCCGGTGTCGCCGGAGGTTGCCACCAAAATGGTCATCGGCGTCGGCGCCTGGCTTTCCAGTCTCTGCAGACTCTCGGCCAGGAAGCGCGCGCCGAAATCCTTGAATGCGGCGGTGGGCCCATGAAACAGCTCGAGCGCATACAGCGGATGCTCGGCAGCCGCGACGGCGGTGGTCGGGGCGGAAAGATCCAGCGCGGCGTCCGCAATTTCGCCGACGGCCGATTGCAGCCGGTCGCCGCTGAAAAACCCCGCCAGCGCCGCGCGCGCCACAGCCGGCAGAGTGCGAGCCGCGGCCGCTCCCGCCGCATCGACCGTCGGCAGCCGGGTCGGGATGTACAAGCCGCCGTCCGGCGCCAAGCCCTGCGCAATCGCTTCACTCAACGACACCGGCGGCGCGCCGCCGCGCGTGCTCACGAACTGAAGGTCCGGCATCAGGCCTTCACCACGCGTGCACCGTAGTTTTCCATGCCGCAAATCCAGTGATCCGATTGCAGTCCATGGGCGGCGAACGCCGCCACCATGGCGCCGCGAACCGCTTCGGCATATTGGAATTCGGCCCACGCGAACACCGTCGGGCCGGCTCCGGAGATGGAACACCCCAAGGCGCCGGCCGACATGGCGCCGCGCTGCACATCCTTGAATCCGGGAATCAACGAGTGCCGCTGCGGCTCGATGATCACATCGTTGAAGGAATCGCGAATCATATCCAGGTCATTGGAGTAGCAGCCGCTGATGAATCCCGCCAGATTGGCGCTGGCCCAGACGAAATCCGACCGGCTGATGTCGGTTTTGAGAATGGCGCGCGCTTCACGGGTGCCGAGATACATGTGCGGATGGGCAAGAACACAACGCAGTGAGGGCGGCACCGGAATCTGCTTCACCCGAGGGTGATCGATGCCCACCGTCAAGGTCAGTCCGCCGAACAGACAGGGTGCGATATTGTCGATGTGCGCCGAACCGCTGGCGACAATTTCGCCCTGCATCGCAAACTTGAGCAGCTGCAGCCGCGGCAGCGGCTCCTGCAGCAGCGCGTTGGCGGCCACCACTGCCGCCACCGCGGAGGCCGCCGATCCGCCCAATCCGGAACCCAACGGTATGCCCTTTTCGATATCCATTTCAAAGCCGAAATTCAAACCCAAGGCCGCTTGCAGGGCCTGGACCGCGCGGCCCGCCGTGTTAATCGCAGGCTCCACCGGCAAATCGCCGGCCACGCCTGAGATCTCGCGGATGCGTACCACCGGCTCGTCAATGCGCCGCAGCCGCACGCGGTCGCCGAGCGCCTCCACGGTGTGTCCCAGAATATCGAAACCAATCGCAACGTTGGCAACCGTGGCGGGTGCGAACGCGGTGACGTCGGTGAGCATTACAGATGAGCTCCCAGGTAGGCGGACAAACGCAGCAAATCGGAGAACACGCCGCCTGCCGTCACCTCGGGACCCGCACCGGGACCTTGCACTATCAGCGGATTGTCGCAATAACGGCGCGTGGCGAACCGCACCACGTTGTCGGTGAGCGCGATATTGGCGAAGGCGTGCTTGGCGTCCAGGCGTATCAATCCCACGGTGGCGGTGCCGTCAGTGTCGATCCGGCCGACATAGCGCAGCACTTCATTCTTGCTGCGCGCAGCATCCAGCATGGCCGCCATGTCGGCATCGAATTCCGGCAGGCGCGCCATGAATTCATCGACGCTGCACTCCTGCAGCGCCTTCGGCACCAAGCCTTCCACCCGCACATCCGCCATCTCCGGGGTCAGCCCCATTTCGCGCGCCAGGATGATGAGCTTGCGCGCCACATCCATGCCCGACAGATCATCGCGCGGATCCGGTTCGGTATATCCCTTGGCCTTGGCGGTGCGCACGATCGAGGAAAAGGACTCACGGCCGTCGAATACATTGAAAAGATAGGCGAGAGTGCCGGAGAAAATCCCCTCTATGCGCGTGATCTCATCGCCGGTTTGGCGCAGATCGCGTAGCGTCTGAATGACGGGCAGGCCCGCCCCCACCGTGGCCTCGTACAGATAATGCGTGCCCGAGGCTCGTCCGGCGCTCTGCAGTTCGCGGTAGTACGTCAGCGTGCCGCTGTTGGCCTTCTTGTTGGGAGTCACGATGTGAATTCCGCGGCTCAGCCATGCAGCGTAGTTCTTGCCTACCTCGGCGCTTGCGGTGCAATCCACGATGACGGTGTGCGGGATGTAATCCGCCTGCAGGTGATCGGCGAACTTCTTAAGATCGAGCGGTTCGCCCGCCTCTGCCAACCGCTCCGCCCAGCGATTCATGTCCACCGCCGTCTCTTCCAACAGCATGCGTTTGGAACTGGCGATGCCGCGCACCCGCAGATCCAGATTCAGCCCGCGCAATCGCTCGATTTGCGTCTCGATTTGCGCCAGCAGCGCGCGGCCCACGGTTCCCGGTCCGATCAAGCCGATCGACAGCGTGTTCGGCGACAAGTAGAAGGCGGCGTGCACGGCACGCAGCGCCTTGGCGCCGACCTTGCCGTCGACCACCACGGAAATATTGCGTTCGGATGCGCCCTGCGCAATCGCGCGCACGCTGATGGAAGCGTCGCCCAGTGAATTGAACACTTTCGCCGCCACGCCGTGCGCGCCCGCCATGCCGTCGCCGACCACCGCCAGAATGCTCATCCCCAATGCGACTTCCACATGTTGAATCTGGCCGTCGCGCAATTCTGCGTCGAAAGCGCGCCGCACGGCATCCTCGGCGCGCACTGCCTGCGCCGCAGGGATGGCGAAGCAAATGGAGTGTTCGGAACTGCCCTGGGAAATCAGGATGACGGAAATACCCGAATCGCGCAGCGCACCGAACAGGCGATGCGCGGTTCCGGGGACGCCGATCATGCCGGCCCCCTCGAGGTTCACGAGCGCGATCGGATCGATAGTGGTGATACCTTTGACCTTGAGCGCCGACTCGGGGTGAGCGCAGATCAACGTGCCGCGCTTGTGCGGCGCAAAGGTGTTGCGGATGTAGATGGGAATGTCGCGTGCGACCGCCGGCTCCATGGTCTGCGGGTGTATTACCTTGGCGCCTAAGTAGGCAAGCTCCATGGCCTCGTTGTACGACAGCTGATCGATGACCTGCGCATTCGGCACCAGCCGCGGATCGGCCGACAACACGCCGTCGACATCGGTCCAGATGATTATCTCTGCGGCCCGCAGCAATGCACCGAAAATCGATCCGGAAAAATCGCTGCCGTTGCGCCCGAGGGTGGTTTGATTCCCTTTCACCGAGGTCGCGATGAATCCGGTGACGACCAGGCGACCGGTGAAGCCCGGCGGTACGATACGCTGGATGTTTGCCTCGCTCGCCACCCATTGCACCGCGGGCCCGAGCGGCCCCTGTTCGACGATGATGATTTCGCGCGCATCGACCCAAAGCACATCGCCCTTGATGCGTGCGCGTTCGCGCAGGAAGGGAGCGAACAGCCGCGTCGACCAGATTTCGCCGTAACCCGAAATCACATCCCGCATCGAACTGGTCGAGGAGCGGATGAGACGCACCGTTTGCAATATGCCTGCGATATCGCGGCAGTCGCGCTCGAGTTGCGAGAAGTAGCGCGCGCACGCCTCCTTGGATATGAGGGCTGCCGCGAGCTCGATGTGCCGCGTCTTGATCGCGTCGATGGCGCCGGCGAAATCCCCGCCCGGACGTTCCGCGAGTTGCACCAGGCCGAGCAAGCCGTCCGTCACACCGCGGCAGGCGGACAACACCACGGCTTCACGCGGATGGGGCGATGCCTCGATGATGTCGGCCACCCGACGAAAACACCCCGCGTCGGCGACGCTCGATCCCCCAAATTTATGTACGATCCAATTGTCCATGCTTCACACGCGCCCCTTGCATCGGGCGTTTTTAGCGCTCCCAAACGGTTAAGTTGATGAATTGCGGCGCGAAACCGCTAGACAGCCCGGAACTTTAATCGCACGGCGGGGAGCCTAGCAAGCAATTCCGCTAGCCGCGCCGCCTACGAGCCGGTCGCCCTTGGGGTCGACACCTCAGGGCCGGCCGCGGCGCTTAGGCCGGCCCGTGGTGGGCCGGCCCGTTGTGGGCAACCCGGTGTGCTGCGTGCGAAACGGCAACGCCGATGACGGGCGATTGAGCTCGCCGCGAGCGGCGCCCCGCCGCAAGCCGCCGGCGCCCGCCGGCGCCACGGGCTGGTACGCCGGCACCAGATGCTGCCTGCCGTTGCCGATCAAATCCGCGCGGCCCATGCGCTTCAACGCCTCGCGCAGCACGGGCCAATTATTCGAGTCGTGATATCGAAGGAACGCCTTGTGCAGCCGGCGCACCTTGATCCCTTTGGGAACCACGACTTCTTCGCTGCTGCGAGAAACGCGCTTCAGCGGATTCTTGCCCGAGTGGTACATGGCGGTGGCGGTGGCCATCGGCGATGGCAGGAATGCCTGCACTTGATCGGCGCGAAAGCCGTTTTTCTTCAGCCACAGCGCCAGCTCGAGCATGTCCTGGTCGCGGGTGCCGGGATGCGCCGCGATAAAATAGGGAATGAGGTATTGTTCCTTGCCGGCTTCCTTCGAATACTTGTCGAACAACTCCTTGAAGCGGTAGTACGCGCCGACGCCGGGCTTCATCATCTTCGACAGCGGACCTTCGCCGATGGCCTCCGGCGCTATCTTCAAGTACCCGCCGGTATGATGAGTGGCGAGTTCCTTGACGTATTCGGGTGATTCGATCGCCAGGTCGTAGCGCACGCCGGAGGCGATCAACACTTTTTTAATGCCTTTTACGCTGCGTGCGCGGCGATACAGGTTGATGAGCGGTGCGTGATCGGTGTTGAGATTCGGACATACGGCGGGAAACACGCAGGATGGCCGGCGGCAGGCGGACTCGATCGCGGTGCTCTTGCAATGCAGGCGGTACATGTTTGCGGTCGGGCCGCCGAGATCGGAAATCACGCCCGTGAAGCCTGCGACTTTGTCGCGAATGGTTTCGATTTCGCGGATGACGGAGTCTTCGGAGCGGCTCTGGATGATCCGCCCCTCATGTTCGGTGATGGAGCAGAAGGTGCAGCCGCCGAAACAGCCGCGTTGGATCGCGATCGAAAATCTTATCATGTGGTACGCGGGGATTTTCGCGTCGCCGTAGGCGGGATGCGGCCGGCGTGCGTACGGCAGCTCGTAGATCGCATCCATGTCAGCGGTGGCCAGAGGAATCGGCGGCGGATTCAGCCACAACTCCTGCGTGCCATGACGCTGCACCAGAGCACGCGCATTTCCGGGATTCGCCTCCAGATGCAATATGCGCGAGGCATGCGCATACAGGACGGCATCGCCGCTCACCTGTTCGAAAGACGGCAGACGAATGACGCTGCGCTCGCGCTGCGCGTTTGGCACCTTGCGGTGGAACTTGACCACCTTCTCGGCGGGCGCGGCCAGTGCCGCATTCGTGACTGAGGCCGGCGGCTGCCCTGAGCGGCGGTCCTCCTCGCTGGCGTACGGGTCGATGGCGGGGTTCAGCGGCCCCGGTGTATCAAGCTCGCTCGAGTCGATTTCCACCCAGCCCGGCGGCATACCGCGGCGCATATACGCCGTGCCACGCAGGTCGGTGATATCACTCAACGCTTCGCCCGCATCCAGGCGCTGCGCGATCGCGCCGATTTGGCGCTCCGCATTGCCGTACACGAGAAGGTCCGCTTTCGCGTCCACCAGCACCGAACGGCGCACGTGCTCCGACCAATAGTCGTAATGCGCAATACGCCGCAAGCTCGCCTCGATGCCGCCGATCACGATGGGGATGGTTTTGAAGGCTTCGCGAATCCGTTGTGAATAGACGATCACGCAACGGTCCGGGCGCTTGCCGCCCTGCCCGCCCGGCGTATACGCGTCATCGCTGCGTACCCTGCGATCTGAGGTGTACCGGTTCACCATCGAATCCATGTTGCCGCCGGTGACGCCGAAGAATAGTCGCGGCTCGCCCAAGGACGCGAAATCCGCGATGCCATGCCAATCCGGCTGGGCAATGATGCCCACCTTGAAACCCTTGGCCTCCAGCAATCGCCCAACGATGGCCATCCCGAAGCTGGGATGATCCACATAGGCGTCGCCGGTGACGATGATGATGTCGCACTGCGTCCAGCCGAGCGCCGTCATTTCGGCACGGCTGGTCGGCAGGAAAGTCGCCGGCTTCACGCCGGCGACTCTCTCTTTCGCGTTGGAAAACAAGGGACTGGCGGTTTGCACGCCCGCGATTAGGCCCGATTCCTCAGGCTAAGTACAATAAAACCGCCGCCGCACCGCACTATCCGATGTCGACCGGCAAATACAGCTGCTGCTCATCCCGCTGAATCAGCAAAGCGACGCTGTGGCCGCCCCGTGCGACCTCCCGCTTCAAGTCCGCCACCGAGGTGACGCCCGATCCATTCACGCCCAGCACCACATCGCCGGGCTGCAGGCCGGCCGCCAGCGCCGGGCCTGACACGTCCTCCACCAGCAGCTTGCCGCGGGTGTGCAGTTCCTGTTGCTCCTTGGGCTCAAGCGGCCGCAGCGCAAGGCCTAACTTGCCGCCGTTCTCGCCGCCCTCGTTGCGGGCCGTCTGCGACGGCTCGTCGTCCAACAGCACCGTCTTGACATCCACCATGCCGGCCTTGTGCTCGTGCCAGACGCCGATGTGCGTCTCCGTGCCGGGGGCGATGTCGGCGATGATAGTGGGCAAATCGAATGAATGATCGATCGGTTTGCCGTTGACGCTGGTGATGACGTCGCCGGGCTTCAACCCCGCGCGCTCGCTCGGCCCCTTCGGGTCCACGCTGCTGATCAGCGCACCATGCGGCGCGGCCAAGCCAAATGAGGTCGCGAGCTTCTGATTGATATCCTGCACCGCCACGCCGATGCGGCTGCGCGACACTTTGCCCTTGGTGAGCAGTTGATTCTTGACGTTCAATGCCAGGTCGATGGGGATGGCAAAGGACATGCCCATGTATCCGCCGGTGCGGCTGTAGATCTGCGCATTGATGCCGATCACCTCGCCGTCGACATTGAACAGGGGGCCTCCGGAGTTGCCCGGATTCACGGCCGCATCGGTCTGAATGAAGGGCACGTAGGTTTCATCCAGCGGCCGCGCGGTGGCGCTCACCACGCCTGCGGTCACGCTGTTCTCGAAGCCGAACGGTGAACCGATGGCGATCACCCACTGACCCGGGCGCAAGCGCTCCGAATCGCCGAAGCGAACGGTGGGCAGGCCGGTCGCCGCAATCTTGATCAGCGCCACATCGCTGCGTTTGTCGACACCAATCACCTTGGCGATGAATTCCCGGCGATCTGTGAGCTTGACCGTCACTTCCGAGGCATCGGCCACCACGTGCGCATTGGTGAGCACGTAGCCATCGGCGCTGACGATGAATCCTGACCCCACGCCCTTGCTGGGCGGCGCGCGCTCAGGTCCCTGACCGGGTCCCTGACCGGGTGCCTGGTAGCGGCGGAAGAACTGCGATAGCGGATCGTCGGCATCGCTCTCCCCGCCCGGACCACCCTGCTTCTGCCCTTTCTCCACTACGCTGATATTGACGACCGCGGCGCCGTTTTCGGCAACCAAGCCTGAAAAGTCGGGAAGTCCTGTGACGCGACCGGCAGCGGATGCCGGGCTCGCCGCCGGCGGGACTGCCGCACGCGACAGGCCAGGTGACGCGTCCCACACATCGGCATTCGACCGTTGATGCGCCACAACCACAACGAAGATACCCGCGACGGCCGCGAGCGACCAAGTTCTGACACTTCCCATTGGGATAAGACCTCTCTTCACGATGTTTCCGGATACGCGTTAAGACCCCGGGATGGCGCATTGGTTCCGGGAAATATGCCGGGAAATGTGAAATCCCAACGGGCCAAACGCCGCCCTCACGCGTTAGGCTGGCCGTCCCAGTAGCAGACTTATTCTATGGCAGACACGACCGGTCCAAGTTTATTGATGATGGGAGGCGACACCAAGCGCCTGCAATGGTTGACCCACCATGTCACCAGTCACTGGCCGAATGCCCAGGTGATCACCGCGCCCACCGCAGAGTCCGAAGCATTGACCCGGTTGATCTCCGAGCGCGTCCCGGACGCTGTACTGCTGCAGGCTGACTTCGCCGATGAGCCGGCCGCCGGCGCGGCGCTGCGCCACATAGCGCACATGCTGCTCACCCAGCCGACCTTGCACTGCATCGTGCTGGCCGAAAATGGCAGCGAGATGGCGGCGGTCCAGGCTCTCAAGAGCGGCGCCAGGGACTACCTGCCGCTGGCGCGCGTCACGCGGGATTTGCTGTTGACGGCGATTACCGAAGCTGTCGAAAAACGTCGCGCGGCAGCTCACGCCACCAGCGGCATGCCGCCGGCCGAAGCCGAAGGATCCGGCGTCGAAGTGCCCGGTTACACCATTCTCAAGGACATTGCCGCCAGCAATTTCTCCGAGGTTTTTCTGGCGCGCAGCGAGCGGCTGCGGCGCAACGTGGTGCTCAAGGTCATGAACCGAGGGGAATCGCAGCGCGAACTCGACGACGCCGAACGCTTCCAGCGCGAATATGAAATCATCTCCAGCATCACGCACCGCGCCATCGCTGAGATTTACGATTTTGGCTCCCGGACCCGTCATTTGTATCTGGCGATGGAATACTTCCCGTGCGGCGACTTGCGCGACCGACTGCGCAATCCCTTGAGCGTCGATGAGAGCCTGTACTACCTACGCGCCATCGCCGAGGCGTTGCGGGTCATCCACGTGTTCGGGATTCTGCATCGCGATCTCAAGCCCGCGAACGTCATGCTGCGCGAAGACAATTCTCCCGTGCTCATCGACTTCGGCCTGGCGCGACGCTCGCTGGATGACGCAGGCACCACCGCCATAGGCCAGGTCTTGGGCTCGCCGTACTACATCAGCCCGGAACAATCCCAGGGCCAGCGCGTCGACGCTCGCACCGATTTGTACAGTCTCGGCGTCATATTCTACGAAATGCTCACCGGCCAGAGACCCTATGCCGGCCGCACCGCCTTGGAAATCATGCAACAGCACTCCACGGCCGCGGTGCCGATATTGCCGCCCACCACGGCGGCACAACAGCCCTTGCTCGACCGGCTCATGGCAAAAAGGCAAAACGCCCGATACGCGTCGGCGGACGAACTACTGGCGGATTTGGGCCCCGTGGTGGCTGCCGTCGCCTGAGTGTGATGCGCGTCTCGGTGGTCAAACTGAGGCTGTGACACCCATCAAGCCTGCCCGGAGCAGCGTTTGGCACGCTGTTAAGATGTTCATTAGCGTCAAACGTCATGAGCGCGAGAAACAAGAACTCGTCTCAGGCAGCAACCGGCTCACCGATGCCATCCTCAAGGGAAGCCCGCAGGGACTATTTTTACTCGACGCCAAGGATAAGATCCTGCCGCAGGTGTCGCAGTCGTTGACCACTCTGTTCCGGCGCCAGGATTTCACGAACGTCAGCTTCGAAAAAATGATCGGACCGCTCGTCACCGCCAAGACTCTGGCCGTCGCCCGAGCCTTCCTCACGCGGCTGCTCGATGCCGGGGCGGCCCATGCCGCGGCGGCCGATGCCGCCGCACCGGACGCGGCCGAGCTGCCGAATCCGCTGCAAGACGTCGAGGTACGCCTGGTCAATTCGGACGGCACGTCCGAATCCGCGCATTACTCCTTCGAATTCAACGCCGTCGATTTTGCCGGTGAGCCTCGTGCATGGCTGGTGCGGGTCACTGATATCACCGCTCGGGTTCAGCAACATCGCGAACTCGAAGACCTGCGCGCGCAGATGCAGGTTCAGGGCGAGATATTGCGCAGTGTCCTCTCGGCCGGAGCCGCGCGCTTTGGCGCATTTCTGCGGCGCACCGACGCCGCGATGAAGACCATTAACGGGGTCTTGAAAAAGCCGGCGCGCGAGACCGACGCGTTTCGCAACAAGATCGAGGAGACGGTGGGCGAGGTCGATAGAGTCCGGCGCGATGCCGCCGCGCTCAAGCTGACCGGATTCGAGGCCGCGGCCCGGCTGTTGGAGGATTCACTGCAGGAATTGCGCACCCGCGGCAGGGTGAGCGGCAGCGATTTCCTGCCGCTGGCCGTCAAGCTCGATCAACTCTACGGCCAATTCTCACTGTTGCGCTCGCTCTCCGCACAGGCGGGTCCCATCGGTATGACCGAGAACGGCACCCAGATCATCGAAGCACCGAAATTTTTGGCGGAGATGGCGCAAACATCCGCCGCACCCAAGGCGCACCGCATGGCGCAGGCAGGCAGCCTCGACAGCACGCTCACGGCGCTGACCGAGCTCGTGGCAAGCGAGCACAAGAAGACCGTGATGCTCGAATGCGCCGGGCTGCAGCTGGTGCCGCAGCGCTATCAGGCGACGATCAAAAACGTGGCCATTCAGCTGATTCGCAATGCGGTAATGCACGGTATCGAGACTCCCGCCACTCGCAGCCGCGCGGGCAAGGCGGCGCACGGATCCCTGCGCCTCGAGTTCAAGGCGAATCCCGATCAAAGCTTCGAATTGCACTTTCAGGACGACGGCGCCGGACTCGACCCAGAGCAGGTTCGAGCCACCGCAGTTTCCAGAGGCTTGCTCACCGATGAAGCGGCGGCGCGGCTGCGCGATCGCCAGGCAATCAAATTGATATTCAAGTCAGGCTACACGACTCTGGTCTCGGCGCCCGGGGAGGCGCCGCACGGCAGCGGCATGTCCCTGGTGCGGCGTTACGTCCACGAGGCCGGCGGCAAGATTGCACTCGCCTCGCTGTTGGGTCACGAGACTCGATTCAAAGTCTCCCTGCCTGCGACGGCCGGCGCCGACGCCAAAGAGTCTGCCAGCGCCCAGGTGGCCTAGCGCTACTAGACTTTCTCGTCCGCGCCCAGCGGCGCCAGTTCGACCAATATGGCGCCCGCCGCCACTCTGTCGCCCACGCCGAAGGCCACGCATGTCACCGTCCCATCGTAGGGCGCCGTCAGCGTGTGTTCCATTTTCATCGCCTCCACGGTCACCAGCGGCACGCCGCGGGCGACTTGCCGGCCCGCCTCGACATGCACGGCCACCACGGTTCCCGGCAGCGGCGTCAGCAGCGAGCCCTCCTCGGCGTCTGCACTGACCTGCAAGGAGTCTTCCGTGTGCGACAAACGCAGCTCCACATGCCGGCCGCCGCGGAACAAATGCAGGTCCTGATCGGCCTCTACCACATGTAGATGCTCGAGCTCTCCCGCCACTTCCACGTCCATCGAGCCCGCGCCCCTCAGCACCACCCGCAGCGCATATTCCTGCGCCCCGCCGCGCGCCATGTACGTATCTCGCACCGCACCGCTTTCGATGACTACGGTTCGGTCGGCGAATCTCCAGACGCTGCGCGGCGCTGCGGCCAGGCGCCAGCCGCGCGTATCGCCCCACAGCGCATCGCCCGAGGTCTCGCGAGTCGCATACCACAACGCCGCCAGCGCGGCGTCGACGGACCCCGGCTGCGGCTCGCCGAATGACAATTGCGCATGGCGCACCTGCAGAAAATTCGTCGCAATGCCGCCGCTGCGAAATTCCTCGTCGGCAAGCGCGCTGCTCAGCAGTGCGCGGTTGGTGGTCACACCGACGATCTCCATGTCGTCGAGCGCCCGGCGCAGTCGACCGATCGCCTCATCGCGCGACTCGCCCCACGCAATCACTTTGCCCAGCATGGGATCGTAAAATGTCGAGACCTCGTCGCCGGCATCAACCCCCATGTCGAGGCGCAGGCTCGGGACGGCCTGCGGCAGGCGCAGGTGCGTGATCCGGCCGACGCTGGGCAGATATCCGTTGGCAGGATCCTCGGCGTACAGCCGCGCCTCCACCGCGGCTCCCTGCTGCACTATGTCGTGCTGCTGCTTCGGCAGCGGCGCGCCCTGCGCGATGCGCAGTTGCCACTCCACCAGATCAACACCGGTGATGAGCTCGGTGACCGGATGCTCCACCTGCAAGCGGGTGTTCATCTCCATGAAATAAAAGTGCTGCGCCTCATCGACCAGAAACTCGACCGTGCCCGCGCCCACATACGCCACCGACCGCGCCGCCTGAATGGCAGCCCGCGACATGTTCGAGCGCACCTCATCGCGCAGCCCCGGCGCCGGCGCCTCCTCGATGATTTTCTGATGTCGGCGCTGCACCGAGCAGTCGCGATCGAACAGGCTGACGATGCCGCCATGCGAGTCGGCGAATACCTGTACCTCCACATGGCGCGCCAGGGGAAAGTAGCGCTCGAGCAGCAGCCGGTCGTCGCCGAACGCGGCACGCGCCAGGCGCTGCGCCGATTCGACCGCTGCCGCGACCTCGCCGGCGCCGCTGACCACCTGCATGCCCTTGCCGCCGCCACCGGCGCTGGCCTTGATGATGAGCGGAAAGCCGACACGCTGCGCTTCAGCCATGAGCCGCTGCGGCGTCTGATCCTCTCCATGATACCCAGGGGCCACCGGCACGCCCACGGCCGCCATGGCGGCCTTCGAGGCGCTCTTCGAGCCCATCGCCCGGATGGCGGATGCGGGCGGACCGACAAATATCAATCCGGCGTCGACGCAGGCCTGCGCAAAATCCGCATTCTCCGATAGGAATCCGTATCCCGGATGCACGGCGTCGGCGACGACCCGCTTGGCCAGCGCCAGAATCTTTCCGATATCGAGATAACTCTCGGCCGCCGGCGCGGGGCCCAGGTAGTACGCCTCGTCGGCGACTCGCACATGGCGCGCGCTACGGTCAGCCTCGGAGTACACCGCAATGCTGGTTATCCCTAGTCGCAGCGCAGTGCGCGCGATGCGGCACACTATTTCGCCGCGATTGGCAATGAGTAGTCGCCGCATCGGCTGCCTCACATGCGGAACACGCCGAAGCGCGTGGCCCGCGGTTCCTGCGTATTGGTCAGAGCCAGCGCCAGGCCGAGGACCCGACGGGTGTCGAGCGGATCGATGACGCCGTCGTCCCACAGCCGTGCGGAGGCATAGTAAGGATGACCCTGGCGCTCGAATTGCTCGCGAATCGGCGCTTTCAGATGCTCTTCGTCGGCCTCGCTCAAGGAGCCGCCGCTTCGCTCCAGCGCTTCGCGCTTGATGGTCGCCAGTACGGCGGCCGCCTGCTCGCCGCCCATCACCGAAGTGCGCGCGTTCGGCCATTGAAATAGGAAGCGCGGGCTATAGGCGCGGCCGCACATGGCGTAATTGCCGGCCCCGAAGCTGCCGCCGATGACCACCGTGAATTTCGGCACCGCCGCGCAGGCTACGGCCGTGACCAGCTTCGCGCCATCCTTGGCGATGCCGCCCGCCTCGGCCGCCTGGCCCACCATGAAGCCGGAGATATTCTGTAGAAACACCAGCGGTATGCCCTCGCGGCAACACAACTCGATGAAGTGCGTGCCCTTCAGCGCGCTCTCGGAAAACAGGATGCCGTTGTTGGCCAGGATGCCGACGGTCGAGCCGTGAATCTCGGCGAAGCCGCACACCAAGGTGCTGCCGTACAGCGCCTTGAACTCGTCGAACCAGGAGCGGTCCGCCAAACGCGCGATGAGCTCACGCACATCGTAGGGCTTGCGCGAGCTCGGCGGGATGACGCCGTACAGCTCGCCCGGATCGTACAAGGGCTCACCGCCCGCGCCGCCGCCGACGGAACGCAGCACGCCCGGGCGCAGCCGCGCCACGGCACGGCGCGCGAAGGCCAGCGCATGCGTGTCGTTCTCCGCATAGTAATCAGTCACGCCGGAACGCCGGCAATGCACATCCGCACCGCCCAAGGATTCGGCGTCGATTTCTTCGCCGGTCGCCGCGCGCACCAGCGGCGGCCCGCCCAAGAACACCCGGCCCTGATTGCGCACGATCACGGCGTGGTCCGACATGGCGGGCACGTAGGCGCCGCCTGCGGTGCAAGACCCATGCACCACCGCAATCTGCGCGATGCCCGCCGCCGAGAGCCGTGCCTGGTTGAAAAAAATGCGGCCGAAGTGCTCGCGGTCGGGGAATACCTCATCCTGCTTGGGCAGAAATGCGCCGCCGCTTTCCACCAGGTAAATGCACGGCAATTCGTTGTCGCCGGCTATCTCCTGGGCGCGCAAATGCTTTTTGACCGTGAGCGGATAATAAGTGCCCCCCTTCACCGTGGGATCATTCGCCACCACCATGCATTCACGCCCTGAGACCCGGCCGATGCCCGTGATCAGCCCCGCGCCGGGCAGTTCCTCGCCGTACACCCCGTGCGCTGCCAGGGGCGACAGTTCCAGGAATGGTGAACCGGCATCGAGCAGGGTGGCAATGCGCTCTCGTGCCAGCAGCTTGCCGGCCTTGCTGTGTTTGTCGCGGGCCGCGGCAGTGCCGCCGGCGGCACTGCGCTGCAGCGTCGCCCGCAAGTCATCCACCAGCGGCTGCATGGCCGCGCGGTTATCAGCGAACTCCTGTGAGCGTATGTCGATTTTCGAGACGATCTGGGCCATTGGCTTTATTACACCGGGAGTGGCAAAATTGTCCGACAGTCCGATTATCCAACGATTTGTGGTCCGATGACAAGGGGTCCGCCGCATGGCCAATTCCGCTTACCGAGAATTCAACTTCGGCCTTGGCGAAGATATCAACGCCGTGCGCGATCAGGTGCGGCGCTTCGCCCAGGAACGCGTCGCGCCGCGCGCCAACGAAATCGATCGCAGCAATGAGTTCCCTCGCGACCTATGGCGCCAATTGGGCGATCTGGGTCTGCTCGGCATGACGGTGAGCCCCGACTACGGCGGCGCCGGCTTAGGCTACCTCGCCCACACCATCGCGATGGAGGAAATCTCGCGTGCCTCGGGGGCCGTGGGCTTAAGCTACGGGGCCCATTCCAATTTATGCGTGAACCAGCTCGCGCTCAATGCCTCGGATGCACAGAAGCGCAAGTACTTGCCCAAACTCATCAGCGGCGAGCATGTGGGCGCGCTCGCCATGTCCGAGCCCGGCGCCGGCTCCGATGTGGTCTCCATGCAACTCAAGGCCATCAAGCACGGCGACCGCTATGTACTCGATGGCCGCAAGATGTGGATCACCAACGGCCCGGAGGCCGATGTGCTGGTGGTATATGCCAAGACCAGCCCCAGCGCCCGGCAGCGCGGTATCAGCGCCT
>JANXZQ010000304.1 GCA_025355445.1 Gammaproteobacteria bacterium | reverse complement strand
ACTAACCCGATAACGGAGTTTCTATCATGGCAGCGAAAGCAAAGAAGGCGAAGAAGAAGGTAGCAAAGAAAAAGGCCGCTAAGAAAAAGTAAGCCTTCGAAAGTAATCAACTGTGCCCGCGTAAGCGGGCACAGTTGTTTTTGAGGGTAGGAAATTTATCGTCTGTCGACGTCCATGAATAAGAAACGCCGCGCCGCCGAAGCTGCTCTTGCATACATAGAGGACGGCATGGTGTTGGGTGTCGGCACCGGCTCTACGGTAGCCGAACTCATCGAAGCGTTAAAAGACCGTAAAATACAGCTTTCCGGCGCAGTATCGAGTTCTCGCCAAACTTCAGAGTTGTTGGCGAAAGCGCGCATTCCGGAACTCGATCTGAACTCCGACGGACCCCTGGATCTTTATATCGACGGCGCCGATGAAGCCACGGCCGACGGCACCCTGATCAAGGGCGGCGGGGCGGCGCTCACTCGCGAGAAAGTCATCGCCGCCGCCTCGGCGCGGTTCGTCTGCATCATCGACGACAGCAAGCTGGTCGAGGTGCTGGGCAAGTTCCCTCTGCCGGTGGAGGTGATACCCATGGCTCGCTCGTACGTGGCGCGAGAACTCGTCAAGTTGGGGGGGCAGCCCGTTTGGCGCGATGGTGTGGTCACGGATAACGGCAATGTCATCCTGGACGTCCATAACCTGCGCTTGATCGACCCGCCAGCCTTCGAAGCCGCCGCCAATCAAATCGCCGGCGTGGTGACCGTGGGTTTGTTCGCCCGGCGCCGCGCCGATGTCCTCATCGTGGCGGGCGAGGACGGCGTGAAGACCTTGACCGCCCCCAGTCGTTAGATCTCGAGCCGGGTACCGATCTCAATCACGCGGCTGGGCGGCAGGCCATAGTAGTCCGCGATCACCTGCGCGCTGCGCGCCATCTGCATGAATGCTCTGCGCCGCAGCGGCGGCAGATCGGAACGCCGGCCGGGAATCAATTCCTCGCGGCTCAGAAAATAAGTCGTGCTCTCGGGATCGTAGGGCACGCCGTGAGTCTCGGCGTCCCGCAGGATCTCCGTGATGTTCGGCTTCTCCATGAAGCCCACTTGAGCCACTACCCGCACGATGCCCTCGCATACCGGAGTCACCGTCAAGCGCTTGGACATCGAGATTCTCGGCAGTTCACGGGTCACCATCGTCAGCAGCACCACCCGCTCATGCATTACCCGGTTGAACTTGATGTTGTTGAGCAGGGCGCGCGGAATGCCCGAGGCCTTGGCATCCAGGAAAATGGCGGTTCCCGTCACACGCACCGGGGGATCGCTCTTGAGTTCTTCCACGAAGTCGCGCACCGGTTTCTGCTCGCGCAGCAGGCGCGCCATGACGGAAGCGCGCCCGCGCTGCCAGGTCTGCATCAGCCAGTAGATGATGAAGCCTGACACCAGCGGCAGCCAGCCGCCATCCTCGAGCTTGGTCAGGTTTGCCAGCAGAAAGGCGATGTCGACGATGAACAGCAGAGAAATGCCGGTACGCAGTGCGCGGCTCTCGCGGCCGGTCCGCGATTTGATCAGGCTCAACGTTAACGGCGTCACGATAGTCATTGCGCCCGATACCGCCACGCCATAGGCACCGGCCAACGCCGCTGAACTGCCGAAGCTCAGGACCAGCGCAAGCGCCGCGAACATGAGGATCCAATTCATGGTAGGGACGTAGATTTGTCCGGCATGCACCGCCGACGAATGCTCCACCCGCAGCCGGGGCAGCAGCCCCAAGCTCACCGCTTGGGTGGCCACCGAGAAGACGCCCGAGATCACCGCCTGCGATGCGATGACGGTGGCGGCCGTCGCGAGGATGACCAGCGGCCACAGCGACCATGCGGGCGCCATCAAGTAGAAGGGATTGCTGATGGCTGCGGGATTCTGGATCAGCATTGCGCCCTGTCCGAAATAGTTCATGACCAGCGCCGGCATGACGATGCAAATCCAGCCGAGTCGGATCGGCGCCTTGCCGAAGTGACCCATGTCGGCGTACAAGGCCTCCCCGCCCGTGACGGTCAGAAACACGCCCGCCAGCACGGCGAGTGATCCGATCTGGTGCTGCGCGAGCAGGGACAAAGCTCGCGTGGGGTCGAGCGCCCACATCACCATGGGTTCGCGCACGATCCAGCTGACACCCATCACCGCCAATATCAAGAACCAGCCCAGCATCACGGGACCGAAAACCTTGCCGACGGAACCGGTGCCGTGCCGTTGAATCAGAAATAGGCCCACCAACACCACCGCGGTGATGGGCAGCACGGGAATTTGCGCATCCGGCGCCGCCACGTGCAAGCCTTCGACGGCGCTCAACACGGAAATCGCCGGCGTGAGGGCGCCATCCGCAAAGAACAACGACGCACCCAGGATGCCGAGCGTCCCATAGACCTTGCGGCGCGGGCTTTCGCGTGCGGTGTTGATCACCAGCGCGGTCAGGGCCAACACCCCGCCCTCGCCCTTGTTGTCTGCGTTCAATACCACGCTCACATACTTGAGCAGGATGACGAGCACCAGCGACCAAAAAATCAGCGACAGTACGCCGAGCACATGTTCCGGAGTCACGGCGATGCCGGGTCCGGTGAAACAGGCCGACATGGCATAGAGGGGGCTGGTGCCGATGTCGCCGAACACAACGCCTAGCGCCGCCAGCGCCAATGGCGCGAGCCGTCCACTCGACTTATGTTCGCCCGACATTATTACCCGCGCAGTTCTAAGAATAAGGGCCCATCGCTGGGCCCTGTTTGGCTGGGGGACTAGGATTCGAACCTAGGTAAACGGTGTCAGAGACCGTTGTCCTACCGCTAGACGATCCCCCAAAACCGATCGACCGGCGGAAGTCGTTCCCGCGATCAGCGCTTGGAGAACTGCGTTCCGCGTCGTGCTTTGCGGCGACCGACCTTCTTGCGTTCGACTTCACGCGCATCGCGCGTGACGAATCCCGCCTTGCGCAGAGGTGATCGAAGCATCTCATCGTAAGCCATGAGCGCGCGCGTGATGCCGTGGCGAATCGCGCCGGCCTGACCCGTGATTCCGCCGCCCATGACGTGGGCCTCCACGTCGAATTTCCCTTCGAGCTGCACCGCGCCGAAGGGCTGCTCCACGATCATGCGGCCGGTTTCCCGGCCGAAGAACTCGGCCAGTGTGCGGCCGTTGATCGAAACCTTGCCCGTACCTTGACGCAAATAGACCCTTGCGCTCGAGGTCTTGCGACGGCCCGTGCCGTAAAAGGAATTGGCGGCTGTAATTGATGCCATACGTCTGTCCTTCAGAATTCTTAGAATTGCAGCGCTTTGGGCTGCTGCGCTTGATGGGGGTGCTCGCTGCCGCCGAACACATGCAGTTTTCTGTACATGCGGCGGCCCAACGGGCCCTTCGGCAGCATCCCTTTCACCGCGAACTCGAGCGCCCGCTCAGGATGCTCTTGCAATAATTTGCCGAGCGAAATGCTCTTCAGATTACCCACGTAGCCGGTGTGCTGGTGGTAGAACTTGTCGGTGAGCTTGGCTCCCGTGACTCGCACTGCCCCGGCATTGACGACCACGATGTGATCGCCAAGGTCTTGATGCGGCGCATAATTGGGCTTGTGCTTGCCCTTCAGACGGTGCGCGATCTCCGAGGCCAGCCGGCCCAGAGTTTTGCCTGCTGCGTCGACTAAAAACCAGTCGCCGCGGGTTTCTGCAGGCTTCGAAAATACGGTGTACATGAAAATACTCAGCTGTTTCAGGTCGTTAACGAAGGGCGCGAAAGTGTACAGAACGGCGCGCTCAGATGCCAGCCCTACGCCCACGCGGACTCACCTATAATATAGTGTCGGCATGGATACTCGCAGTTTTGGCGTCATCGATCGCATCATTGGCGAAATAGACAAGGCAATCAAAGTCTTAAGCACACCGGCGCACGCCGCTCGCAAGATTTCTGCGATGCAGCAAGCGGCTGCACTGACCGAAACCGAACGTGCGCAATCCGCACGTCTGATGCGGGTCAATCACTCCGGCGAGATCGCGGCGCAGGCGCTCTACCAGGGGCAGGCCCTGACTGCCCGGAATTGCGCCGTCGCAGCGGCAATGCGTCAGGCCGCCGCGGAGGAAACCGACCATCTTGCGTGGTGCGAGCAGCGCTTGAGGGAACTCAACGGCGGCACCAGCGTCTTGAATCCCCTATGGTATGCCGGGTCTTTCGCGATCGGTGCGGTGGCGGGCGCACTGGGCGACAGCACCAGCTTGGGGTTCGTGGCCGAGACCGAGCGCCAGGTGGAGATGCATTTGCGCCGCCATATGCAGCGCTTGGCCGATGCCGACCTACGCAGCCGCGCCATACTCGAACAGATGACGAACGATGAGGTGCAACATGGCGCCCAGGCGGCGTCGCTGGGAGCCGCCGAGCTGCCATTGCCCGTGGCCGCCGGCATGCGCTTGACGGCCCGAATCATGACCGGCAGCTCCTATTGGCTGTAAGCTTATGGCAGTACGGTGCAGGGGCGGGGTCGACACGAACCCGTTAAATTCGGCGCGCGGCGCCTTAAGAACCTTGCGATTCCGGGCCTTATGTAATAAAACGTGCGCCAGCATAGGCGTTTAACAGACGATACAAGAACTAGGGAGAGACCATGGAAGAAGGGGCAAAAGCCTTAAGCGATATCCCAGCGATCAATCGTTTCTTGAGCTACTGCCGGATTCGGACAGTCCCTTCCAAGACCGTGATCATCCACGCAGGCGATTTACCGGATATTTTGTACTACATCATCTCGGGCTCGGTCGAAGTCATGATCGAGGATGAAGACGGCAACGAGATGGTGCTGGCCTATTTGAACAAGGGCCAATTCTTCGGCGAAATGGGCTTGTTCTACGAGCAGCCGACCCGCAGCGCGTGGGTACGCACCCGGCAGCAGTCCGAACTCGCCGAAATGACTTACCCGCGGTTTCGGCAAATCGCCGCCGAAAGCCCCGGATTGATCTTCGAGTTGGCCACGCAGTTGGCGACCCGGCTCGACCGCACCAACCGCAAATTGGGCGATCTGGCCTTCGTCGATGTCACCGGCCGTGTCGCGCACGCCATCATGGACCTATGCGGCGAGCCGGATGCGATGACGCACCCCGAGGGCATGCAGATCAAGGTGAGCCGGCAGGAACTCTCACGGCTGGTGGGCTGCTCGCGCGAAATGGCGGGCCGCGTCCTCAAAGTGCTGGAAGAACAGGGACTGCTGCGTGCCACCGGAAAAACCATCGTGGTGTTCAATGCCCGACCGAAGGTCAAGACGCGGCCGCTGATCGTGCCGGTAAAAGCCGGCGCCGGCAGCGCAGTCGCCGCCCCAAAGGCCGCGCGTACCGAATCGCACGATGATGATGACGACGATGACGAGGACGACGAATAGCGCCTCTTCTCGAGCGTCGGCCTTAAATCGTGGCCTTCAGGCGTTGGCCATTTTGCGGCCGATCTCTATTTGCGCACGCATGGCCTTGATGGTTGCTGAGTAATCGGCGCTGCCGAATATGGCGGAGCCGGACACGAAAGTGTCCGCGCCTGCCCGGGCAATCTCAGCCGCATTATCGACTTTCACACCACCGTCGATTTCCAGACGAATATCGCGTCCGCTGGCGTCGATGCGCGCCCTCACCAGGCTCAGTTTCTGCAGCGCCTGAGGGATGAATTTCTGGCCGCCGAAGCCGGGATTCACCGACATCAACAGAATGAGATCGATTTTCTCCATCACGTAATCCAGCCAACTCAACGGCGTCGCCGGATTGAACACCAGGCCGGGCTTGCATCCCGAATCCCGGATCAGCTGAATCGTGCGATCCACATGCAAGGTCGCCTCCGGATGAAAGCTGATATAGCTTGCTCCGGCCTTCGCGAAATCCGGCACCAGCTGATCCACCGGCGAAATCATCAAGTGCACGTCGATCGGCGCTTTGACCCCCGCCTTGCGCAGCGCCTCGCATACCAGCGGACCGATGGTGAGGTTCGGAACGTAGTGGTTGTCCATCACGTCGAAGTGAATCCAGTCGGCGCCGGCGGCGAGAACCGCATTGACTTCTTCTCCCAGCCGGGCGAAGTCGGCAGACAAAATGGAGGGGGAAATAATGATGCTCATGGTCACTCCTTCATCGCATACCGCGCGCGGCCCGTATCTCTTCATAGGCCTCCTGGATGCGCTGTGTCTTTTCTTTGGCCACTTGCGCCATCGACTCCGGCAGTCCGTTGGCCACGAGTTTATCAGGGTGGTGGCGGCTCATCTGGCGCCGGTACGCCTTTGTTACTTCCTGATCGGTGATTTTGGGATCGATTTCCAACTCCGCGTAGAACTCTGCCAGAGAACCGCCGCCGGCCGCAGGCCGATCGCCGGCGCCGCGAGGCCTTTGCCGCGCCCGCTGGGCGGCCTCCACGTAGGCAAATTCGAGGCCGGACATGCCCAGTCTCTCGGCCACTCTCAGTAGAATCACCCGTGCGGGCGGCGACATGCCGTTGCCGGCGAGGGCAGCGCGCAGCTGCAATTCCATGAACGCGCGCAACAGATCATGGCGCTGTCCGCAAGCTTCGCGCAGCCGCTCGACCGCCGGCTCGGCGTCATACGCGGCGGATTTGCCGTTGCGAAAGCACTCGATCGCAACGCTGATTTCGCGGGGCCCCAGTCTCAGGTCCTGCATCAGCTGCCGCGCCGCGTCGATTTCCGCCTCAGTCACCCGGCCGTCCGATTTGGCGACATGACCCATGAGTTCAAACGTGGTGCGGAAGAATTCATCGGAAATCGTCATCGAGTGCGCGTGGGTGCCGCGCGCGCCGCCGCCGGACGCGGCGCCGAAGCTCTCATAGAGCAAAAACCCGATGACGGCGCCGATGATGGCTCCCCAAACCCTTTGAGTGATCAGAAAGCCAATCAGGCTCCCAAAAATTATGCCTTTGCCACTCATTCGCGTTGACCTATACCTCTTGTCCGGCCACAATCGCCGACCTTCCGCTACAATGGTAGCAGTCGGCAGGCAGCGCACGCATGCAACAGGGTTCGCAATCACCACCGCTCTTCGAGTCGCGCTTGCGCTCCTTGAAGAAAATCCATCAGGGCAAGGTGCGTGATTTATACGACGTCGATGCCGAGCATCTGCTGATCGTCACGACCGATCGCTTGTCGGCCTTCGATGTGGTGCTGCCGGACCCGATACCTTTCAAGGGAGAGGTGCTCACCCAGATTTCATTGTTCTGGTTCGCCAAAACTCAGCACATCATCGCCAATCATCTCGCTGCGCTGAAGGTCGAGGACGTCGTCACCGACAACGACGAGCGCGCACAACTGGCGGGCCGCGCCATGGTGGTGAAGAAACTCAAGGCACTGCCGATCGAAGCGGTGGTGCGGGGCTATCTGATCGGGTCCGGCTACAAGGACTACAAGCTTCATGGGTCGATCTGCGGCATCGCATTGCCTGCCGGTTTGCAAATGGCGGATCGATTGCCGGAACCGGTGTTCACGCCCGCCTCCAAGGCGCCCGCCGGCCATCACGACGAAAACATCGATTTCAGCGCGATGGTGCTGCAGGTGGGCGGTGAATACGCCGCCGACATACGGCGCGCCGCACTCGAGCTCTACCGATTCGCCGCGGAGCACGCCCGCGCGCGCCACATCATCATCGCCGATACCAAATTCGAGTTCGGCGTCGACCAAGCGGGGCGGCTGATGCTCATCGACGAAGCCCTGACGCCGGATTCCTCGCGTTTCTGGCCCATGTCCTCGTACCAGGCGGGAATCAGCCCGCCGAGTTTCGACAAGCAATTCGTGCGCGACTACCTGGAGTCTCTGCACTGGAACAAGAAGCCGCCTGCTCCACATCTGCCGCCCGATGTTCTGGCGCGCACCAGCGATAACTATCGCGAGGCGCTTCGGCTCCTAACCGCGTGAGGTCTCCGTAGCCATGCGCCGCTGGTTGGAAAGCCTCGAAGACGGGCTGTTTCAAAAATCGCGAGACATGGGCCCGCCGTGGGGCGCCCTTTTGCGCTGGCTGCGCTATCCCATTGCGTTGATTCGCGACTGGTTGGGAGGTGAGATCAACATCCGGGCGATGAGTCTCGCCTACACCACTCTGTTGTCGCTCGTGCCGCTGATGGTGTTCAGCTTCGCGATATTGAAGGGCTTGGGAGCGCGCGGCGACTTGAAGTTCATTCTGCATGAATTCTTCCGCCCCATGGGCGGCGCTGCGACGCAGTTGACCGACAGCGTGATGCAGTTCGTGACCAACATGCGCGGCGATTTGCTGGGCACGATCGGACTGGCTTTTCTCGTGTACACCGTGATCACGACGATTCAAAAAGTCGAGGCAAGTTTCAATTTCGTATGGCGGGTGCAGCGGCCGCGAAGTTTCGGCCGCCGTTTCACCGAGTACCTGGGAGTCATGATCCTCGGGCCCATCCTGCTCGCCCTCGCCATCGGGCTGCTCGGGTTCGCGGAAAACAGTCCTTTTGCGCAGTGGTTGCACGCGGTTGCGCCGCTCGCCGCGGTCTTGGGAGGGTTGGGCGAGCTCGTGCCGTACGTCATCGTCACGATCGTCTTCACGTTCATGTACGCGTTCATCCCGAACACGGGTGTGCAGTTCCGCGCCGCACTGATCGGCGGGGTGAGCGCCGGCATCATTTGGGCGCTGGTCGGCAAGATATTCACCGCCGTCATCCTGTATTCGTCGCGGATGGTGGCGATCTACACCGGATTCGCCATCGTGCTGACGACCTTGATCTGGGTGTATTTGAGTTGGCTCATTTTGCTGATCGGCGCGCAACTGGCGTTCTACATTCAGTTTCCCCAGTACTTGCGGCACGGCCAGGCAAGCATCGAACTGACGGGCAGCGATCGCGAGCAAGTGGGTCTGTCGATCATGTACTTGATCGGACGCGACTACGCCGCAGGCAAGAGCTATTGGAACGCCGGCCGTCTCGCGACCGAACTCGACATTCCGAGTATCGCGCTTGCTCCCGTGCTCGCCTGCCTGGAACAGGGCGGCTTGCTCGTGGCCACTGAAAAGGAGCAATTCGTTCCCGGCCGCGGTCCCGAAGGCATCCTGCTGGCCGACATCGTCGACAGCGTGCGCAGTCTGCAAATCGGCAGGCTGCCGGTCGAGGTCAGCCGCGTGGCGAGCGCGGCCCAGGTCATGCGGGAGGTCGAGTGCGCCATGCGCGAACGATTGGGCGCCCGCACGCTCAAGGACTTGATCGCGGCATAACCTTGACGCTTGGGATATCGACCCCCGGCGGCGTCAATCGCCGGCGATGGTCATATCCTGCAGCAGGATCGATCCCACGCGCGTTCCGCCGCGCGCGTCTATGTCGTCGCCCACGGCTGCAATACCTAACAGCATGTCGCGTAGATTTCCGGCGATGGTGATCTCCGCCACCGGATACTGGACGGCGCCATTCTCGACCCAGAAGCCCGCCGCGCCGCGCGAGTAGTCGCCGGTCACCATGTTGATACCCTGCCCCATGAGTTCGGTCACCAGCAGCCCGGTCCCAAGTCGCGACAGCATCGCATCCATGCCGCCGGCGAGAGTCGGTGCAACGAGGAGATTGTGAGGGCCGCCGGCATTGCCGGTGGTTTTCAGTCCCAGCTTGCGCGCCGAGTAGCTGGACAAAATATATCCCGTGAGAACTCCGTCGGCGACCAGCTCGCGATCGCGGGTTGCCACCCCCTCTTCATCGAAAGGCGCGCTGCCCGCGGCCTTCAAAATATGCGGCCGTTCAGCAATGGAGAAGCCGGCCGGAAACACCTGCTGCCCGGCCGAATTCAACAGGAAGGAAGATTGCCGGTACTGGCTGCTGCCGCGAATCGCCGCCGTGAAATGGCCGATCAAACCGCGGGCGATTTCCGGCACGAACAGCACCGGTGCGCGGCGCGTGCTCAAACGGCGCGGGTTCAATCGGGCGATGGTGCGGCGCGCGCTTTCACGGCCGATGTCCTGCGCCGCTTCCAGTTCCTGCCAATCGCGCGAACTGCTGTACCAGTAATCACGCTGCATGTCCTCACCGGTGCCTGCGAGCACCACGCAACTCAAGCTATGCGAGGTCGTGGGGTAGCCGCCCACGAAACCGTTGGTATTACCGTACACGTGCAGGCCTTGATGAGTGCCGAGCGATGCGCCCTCGGAATTATTGATCCGCGCGTCGAACTGCAGCGCCGCGGCTTCACAGGATTTGGCGATCTCGATCGCCTGGTCGGCGGTGACGTTCCAGGGGTGGGAAAGGTCAAGATCCAAGGGCGCCCGAGCCATCCGCGCGGCATCCGCCAGCCCTGAACAGGCGTCTTCCGCCGTGAAACGCGCGATGCTGCATGCCTTGGCCACCGTCGCCCGGACGGCGTCCGGGGAGAAATCCGCGGTGCTGGCCGACCCCTTGCGATGACCGAAATACACCGTAATACCCATGCTGCGGTCGCGCTGGTGCTCCAAAGTTTCGACCTCTCCCAGTCGCACGCCGACCGAAAGACCCGTATCCTGGCTGACTGCCGCCTCGGCTTGCGAGGCGCCACGGGCGCGTGCTTCTTCCAGGGCGCGCTCGATGATCGATTTCAGGTCTTCTTGGGCGAGGCGAACAGGGTTGCTGGACACAGCCATCAAACGTCTCCAAAACTCTCTTTGAGGATTACGAGCGGCGATTCTACCGGGTGCAGGTGTAGCATGGGCGATATGACGAGCGAGAACGAGACGGACACTTCCGGTGAATCCGAGGAGCAGCGCCGGAGTAAGAGCGCCCGCAAACGGGAGGCCGCTTCTTTGCAGGAACTAGGGGTGAAACTGTCAGCCCTCCCCGACCAGGAGATCAAGGCCCTGGACTTGCCGGATGGCCTGTTCGTCGCATTGCGCGATTTGCGCCGTCTGCCCTCGCACGGGGCCCAGGTGCGGCAGCGGCAGTATATCGGCAAGCTGATGCGCGATATCGATCCGGAGCCGGTGCTCGCCAAGCTCGCGGAACGCAAACAGCGGCATGACTTGGAGATTCGGCACTTCCAGGAAATCGAGCGCTGGCGCGATCGCCTGCTGTCCGACCCCACCACGGCCATTGACGAGCTGCTGCAGGACCATCCGCAGGCCGACCGGGCTACGCTCGCCAAACTGCTGGAAAAAGCCGAGCGAGAGCGCCTCGAGCAGCGCTCTCCGGTGGGAGCCCGGGAACTTTTCGCGTTTCTTCGTCAGTTGCTCGGGTAGGCTTTGTTAAACTGCCGGATATGAAAGCCTTGGTCGGAATCATTATGGGATCCTCTTCCGACTGGGAAACGATGCAGGACGCCGCCGCCGTCCTCGATTCTCTGGGGATTGCCCACGAGGTGCGCGTGGTATCGGCGCATCGCACACCGGATCTGCTGTTCGAGTATGCCGCGTCAGCGCGCGAGAGGGGCCTGAAGGCCATCATTGCGGGCGCCGGCGGCGCCGCGCACCTGCCCGGCATGACGGCCGCCAAGACCTCGGTTCCGGTGCTGGGCGTGCCGGTGCAATCCAAAGCGCTGAATGGCATTGATTCATTGCTGTCCATTGCCCAAATGCCGAGCGGCATCCCCGTCGCCACCTTCGCCATCGGCAGCGCCGGCGCAAAGAATGCCGCACTGTTCGCAGCCGCCATTCTCGCCAATGATTCGGTGCAGGTACGCACAGCGCTGGATGCCTATCGCCAGGCACAGACCGCTGCCGTACTCGCTAGGCCGGATCCCCGCAACTCTTGAAATTGTCGCGCGTTGGCGTCGTCGGCGCCGGTCAATTGGGCCGCATGCTTGCGCTCGCCGGTTACCCGCTGGGGATTCGCTGCATGTTCCTCGATCGCAGCGCCGGCGCACCGGCTGCGCAAGTGGCACCCCTGCTTACCGGTGAGCTAGAGGACGCGGCGCAACTCGCAGCACTCGCGTCCGCGAACCAAGTGGTTACCTTCGACTGGGAGAACATCGCCGGCAGCGCACTCGCGCCGCTCGAGAAATTGACGCTGGTGCGCCCGCCTCGCGCGGCACTCGAAGCATCCCAAGATCGCATGTCCGAGAAGGCGCTGTTCTCCAAGTTGCGCATCCCGGTTGCCGCGCATGCCGCAGTCGAGGATAAGGAACAACTGCAGCGAGCCATCGCCAAGCTGGGACTGCCCGGCGTGCTCAAGACGCGGCGCTTGGGCTACGACGGCAAGGGGCAATTCGTGTTGCGCGGCCCGCAGGATATCGGCCAGGCGTGGATGGCCATCGGCGGCCGCGGCCTGATCTATGAGAAATTTCAGCAATTCTCGCGTGAAGTCTCCCTCGTCGGTGCGCGCTCTGCGACGGGCGAAATCGTGTTCTATCCACTGTCCGCCAATACGCATGGCGGCGGAATCCTGCACTACGGCATCGCGCCGTTCGTCAACCGCAAGCTCGAGCGCACCGCCCGGCTCTATCTGAAGCGAGTAATGCAGGCCTTGGCCTACGTAGGCGTGTTGACGATTGAATTTTTCGTGGTCAAGGGCCGTTTGATTGCCAACGAGATGGCGCCCCGAGTCCACAATTCGGGGCACTGGACCATCGAGGGCTGCGTGACCAGTCAATTCGAAAATCATCTGCGCGCAATTTGCAATCTTCCCTTGGGCAGCACGCGCGCCTTGGGACACACGGCCATGGTCAATTTCCTCGGAAAAATGCCGGACCCACAACGCCTGCTGGCCATCGACGGCCTGGCTTTTCACGATTATGGGAAGGAGCCGCGCCCCGGACGCAAATTGGGCCACTGCACCATCCTCAAAAGCCGCGCAATTGAGCGCAATTCGGCGCTGGCGAATGCATTAAAATTGATCGAATGGACTTAAGAATCGGTCACTTCACCGACAGGCGAGCAATCCCGTAGACTTAAGCAGCGATGTATTTAGAACTCTTCAAGCTTCATGAACTGCCGTTCCGACTGAGCCCGGACCCGCAATTCCTATACCTGAGCAAACAGCATGCACGCGCCAAAGCGTACATGGAGTCGACGATTTGGTTTACGGACGGCTTCGTGGTGATTACCGGGGAAATAGGCGCCGGCAAAACCACTTTGATCGAAACGTTTTTGCGCGAATTGCAGACCGACGCGGTGGTCGCGCAAATCAACCAGACTCAACTCTCGCCGACGGCGTTTCTGCAGACCGTTCTGGTGCAATTCGGCTTCTCCCCCTTCCAAATGAAGAAGCCGGAGGTCCTCGCCACCTTGAATCAATTCCTGGTGGAACAGCACATTGCCGGGCGCAAGGTCCTGCTGATCGTGGACGAGGCGCAGAACCTGACTCACCGCGTGCTCGAAGAGGTCCGCATGCTGTCAGGCATCGAAACCACCAAGGAAAAGGCCCTGCGCATCATTCTCGCCGGGCAGCCCGAACTCAACGAAAAGCTCAATTCGCCGGAGCTGGTGCAGCTCGCGCAACGCGTGCGCCTGCGCTTTCATTTGTCGGTGCTCAGCCGCACCGATACCACTTCGTATATCGATCATCGCCTGGAGGTAGCCGGCTCCCAAGGGCGGCGGATTTTTGCCGAAGACACCTACCCCGTGATTTTCAAATACACCGGCGGCACGCCGCGCCTGATCAACACCCTGTGCGATACCTCGCTCATGGCGGCCTTCGGGCGCGATGAGGATACCGTCTCCCTGGTCGACATCGAAGCCGCGATCAAAGAATTGCAGTGGGGCGAATTCGCCGGCGGCACGAACACGATGCAAATTCCGCAGATGGAGCACACCTTGCCGGCGACCGGCGGCTCGAGCCCGACCGTTGGTCGAATACTGCTGGCGAGTGAAGGCAAGACGGTGGTGGAGCGCGAATTGAGGCCGGGAAGATTGGTCATCGGACGAACCGCGGACAACGATTTGCAAATCGACAGCAAGTTCATCAGCCGGCATCACTGCCAAATCGTGACGCAGACCGACTCTTGCGTAATCGAAGACCTCAACAGCACCAACGGTATCTACGTGCAGTCCAAACGCGTGCGGCGTTATAACTTGAACGATGGCGACGTGGTGCAGGTAGGCCAGCACGAAATCATGTACATCGACGAGCGCGCACCGCATATGCGCGGCGGTACGGATGTTGCGGAAACCGAAGTAATCGACAAGCCTTGAGGCCGCGGGCGGTCAGCCGCGGGCGGTCAACCACGGACGGTCAGCCGCGGGCGGCTAGCCCCTCAGCGTGGACGGAAAGTCGATGGTCTCGCCGGAATATTCGCGGGAGAGCGCCCGATAATTCTGACGGCGCAGTAGCAGCGTCAAGGCAGCGGTCTCCGCGACAAATCCGATCACAAAGGCGATCAGGGCGCGCAGTCCCTCGGGGTCAAGGTAGAACAGGAATATCGCCAGACCGCCGATCGCCATATAGAGATAGGGCAGGCTTTCATAGACAGGCTGAGCCAAGCGCATAGGATATGACCTCCGTTGGCCCTATCGTAATGGGTTTTCGGAGGAGATTTTCGGCGAATTTAACTTAAATCAGGCTGTTTAGTCCCTGCCGACCAGTTTTTCTGCCAGGCGCGACAGCCAGGAGTTGTGCCACCCCTCGACGCGAAGCTGCTCATCCTTAGGCTTGGGAGCTCGCTTGGCCTCCGACAGCAAATCCTTGGGCAAATTGACCTGAAACGTGCCCGTCATTGAATTGTCCGGCATGGAAACTCCGTCGTTGATAGGTGTCTGACTCACCTTAAGCGTACCGAGTTCCAGCCCCGCGCCGATGAGATGCGCCGCACGTAATTGCCGTTTACCGGTGCCGCGCGACGCGGCTCGTCGCCACCCCGCGACGAGTTGGCGTTTTCTCGCACGCGATTTTCGTCACAAACCAGTGGCGTTTGCGCTACGCAGCCGTGTTGCCTCGAACTCGTCGCCCGGCAGCCAATTCACGGTGTTCTTCGCCAACAGCGCCTGCCAACCCAGTGCAAATCCGAATTTGGCGAGCACTGCGTTGCTCGAGAAATCCATGGCCGGCGAATATTCATCGCCGGTATTGTGATAGCGCTTCGCCGTATAGTCCTCGGCTTGTGCCTTGCCCCATTCCGGCGGGTGGCCCGCAAATTTCACGCCGGTGTTGATCGAGAACGCCGGCACCCCGGCGCGCGCCAAACTGAAGTGATCGGAACGATAGTAGTGGCCGGCCCCGGGTTCGGCATCTGCTTGAATGGCGAAACCGAAAGACTTGGCGGTCTTCTCGACGATGGGATAGAACGAGGTGCGTTCCGCGCCCGTCACGTTCACCGACTCGGGCACTCCGATCGGCGGTATTGCGTCGAAATTCAGGCCGATTGCAATCTCCGCGGCCGGAATCGGCAAATGCTTGCCCAGGAAATTGGATCCCAACAATCCCTTCTCCTCGGCGGTCACCGAAGCGAACAGCACCGGATGTGGCGGCCGGGCCGATGATGCGGCAAAGGCATGCGCCAATTCCAGCAGAGTCCCCACTCCGGTGCCGTTGTCGACCGCGCCGTTATAAATATTGTCGCCGCTCATCGCGGGATCAATACCGAGGTGATCGTAGTGGGCTGAATAAACAACGGCCTGTTTTGCCGATCCGGTATCCGTGCCCGGCAACAAACCCAGGACATTATACGACTCGAATTTGCGCACCTTGCTCACGATGTGGGCTTTGAAACGCACCGGCAATTCCCGCGCTGCGAATTCGCGCGTGGCGGCGCTCGCCAGCATGTCGTCCAAATTCAGGGAGGCTGCTTTGAACACCTGCCGTGCCACGTCCAGCTGTATCCACGACGCGGCCTTGAGCCTGGGGTCCTTGTCATTGGCGAGGTATACCTGTTCGTTGCTCCAGGAACTGCGCACCACGCCCCAGCCGTAACTGGCGAGGTCCGTGCGGTGAATGATCAGGGCACCGACTGCGCCCTTGCGTGCCGCCTCTTCAAACTTATAGGTCCAGCGCCCGTAATAGGTCAGCGCCTCGCCATTGAAGAATTTCGGATCCTTGGAAGGCGGCTCGTTGACGATCACCAGCACGATCTTGCCCTTCACATCCGCGCCTTTGTAGTCGTTCCAATGATATTCCGGCGCCTCGATGCCGTAGCCGACGAACACGATGGGCGCATCGACATCGACGCTGTCCGTCTGGGTCTGATTGCTGGTCACGTAGTCATCGCCAAGCTTCAAGTCCATTGCACTGCCATGCGCCGGCTGCAAGGAAGAGCTCGTCGCCGGCAAGGTATGCACCCCCGTAAACTCGACCTTTTGCAGGAAGCTGCCGTTATCACCGGCGGGTTTCAATCCGTCCAACGCAAATTGCGTAGCGATGTACTTGGCGGCAATGTCGCCGCCGCGGCTGCCCGTGCCGCGCCCTTCCAGCAGATCATCCGCCAGGAAACGCACATGCGCGCGAATGCGCTCCGCGTCGATACCGCGCATGGACGCCGCGACGTTGGCAGGCAGCGCCAGTTCCTGCCTCAGATCCGGCGTAGCCGCCCCGGCGCCGCAAATCCACCCTGCGGCGACCCCTAGAACGAGCGACCTCAACTTAAAGTATTGCATCGGCCTCAGTTTCGCTCATTCCCAATGATGTCTCAACATGCGATTCAGGGGATCGGAAAAATAGCGCGCGACTATCTCGCCAAGAATCCCGCTGAACACGATTACTGCGAGGAACAACGGGGTTACAGCGGCATTCGGCCTTGCGCCGACAACGAACAAATAGAAGAACCCCATCACGACGAACATGTGCGTCAAATACACCTCGTAGCTGCGCCGTCCAAGCCACCGCAAAGGCTCCAGCACCACGGCGCCCTTCCGCGACGGCTGCGCGGTGGCGGCAATTATCAAGCAGGTGCCGACGGCGAGTACGGTCATATCGAGTCCTAGACGCGCCAGAACATCATCATCGGCTGCGAATCCCAGAATGAAGACCACCGCGCAGATGCCGGCCAGCACCAAGGGTAACGATGCTCGAGGTGCAATGCGCAGATTCGCAAGAACGAGCGCCGTCAGGCAGCCAAGAGCGATTGCATCCATTCCCCCGAGATAGGACACCTCCTTCCATGTCTCGTTGCCATGGGTCAAGAGCGTGCGGGCGATCGGACCCAGCGCGACCAACACCGC
>JANXZQ010000517.1 GCA_025355445.1 Gammaproteobacteria bacterium | reverse complement strand
TAGCCGACGATGGTGCCGTCTTTCTCCATGCGGGCGAGCCGGTTTTGCACCGTGCCGCGTGCGACTTGCAGGATTTTGGCCAAAGTAGCCACTGGCAGGCGTGCGTTATCGCGCAGCAGCGATAATAAGGAGCGGTCGGTCGAATCCATGGTGTCTCCGGCAGTGACCCGTTTTGGTACTTTAAATGTACAAAACGTCAGAAAGGCCTGACTATTTTGCCAGAAAGCTGCGCTTTTCGATCAGTTCTTTGGCTTTTATTTGGCCCAACGCCCCCTGACACTAGCGGTTGGCTGCAGTGGGGAAAATCATGGTCGACTACATCGGGACGGCGCGTCTGCGCGAATTGGTGTCCCTCATCGGGCCTGCTCGTTTCATCGAAGCGTTGGCCGGAGAAATCGATGCCGATTATCGGCGTTGGCACGAGTTCGAGAAATCGGCGCGACTCGCGAGCCACTCTGCGGCCGGCGTTATCGAACTAATGCCGACCAGCGACGGCAAACTGTACTCCTTCAAATACGTCAACGGTCATCCGAAGAATACGGCCGTGGGGCTGCTCACCGTCACCGCCTTCGGTGTGCTCGCGGACGTCGCCACAGGCTATCCTCTGCTGTTATCGGAGATGACCTTCGTCACGGCGCTGCGCACCGCCGCCATATCCGCACTCGTGGCCGGCCGCATGGCGCGCCCCGCAAGCCGGGTCATGGCGCTGATCGGCAACGGCGCGCAGAGCGAATTTCAGGCCATCGCCTTTCACCGCTTGGCCGGCGTCCGGGAACTACGGTTGTACGACGCAGATCCCCATGCCACGGCTAAGCTGGTGCGCAATCTGACGCGGCTGCAGATTTCCGATCTTGCCGTTACGCGATGCGCCAGCACGATGGAAGCGGTACGTGGCGCCGATATCGTGACCACCGTGACCGCAGACAAGTGCAACGCCACCATCCTCACGCCGGACATGATCGAGCCGGGCATGCATTTGAACGCCGTCGGCGGCGATTGCCCAGGCAAGACCGAGCTACATGCGGATATTCTGCGCTCGAAGGATGTGCGCATCGTGGTCGAGTTCGAACCGCAGGCGCGAATCGAAGGCGAGATCCAACAGCTCGGCGGCTCAGGCCAAGTCATCGAACTCGCGGACATGTTGCTGACGCGGCAAGCGGCTCGCTCGAACGACCGCGAGGTCACCATTTTCGATTCAGTGGGATTTGCGCTCAACGACTTCTCGGCGCTGCGCTACTTGCATCGTTTGAATGCAGAGCATCCCGATGGAGGACAGCGCATCGATCTCATCCCCGAACCGGACGATCCGAAGGATCTGTTCGCTGGGCTTGCCCATGATCGCGTGCCTGCGCGGCGCCGGAGGTTCGCGTGACGCGCATCGCCAGCCTGATCGGCGCACCCACCGATATCGGCGCCAGTGACCGCGGCGCCTCCATGGGTCCCGAAGCGCTGCGCGTTGCCGGCCTGCATGCGGCGCTGGTGCAGCGCGGCCTCGATGTGATCGATTGCGGCAATGTCGGCGGGCCGCCGAATCCCGGCCTGATCAAGGTGAACGGCTATCGCAATCTGGCTCAGGTGACGGCGTGGAACCTCGAGGTGCACGATGCCGTGTACCGGGAACTGCGGGGACAGCGGCTGCCTATTCTGCTCGGCGGCGACCACTCCCTGAGCATCGGCTCGATTTCGGCGATCGCGCGCCATTGCCGCGATCTGCGTAAGCCGTTGCGCGTGCTGTGGCTGGACGCGCACGCCGATTTCAACACGCGGGAACTGTCGCCCAGCGGCAGTCTGCACGGCATGCCGGTCTCCTGTTTGTGCGGCTTTGGCCCGCGTGAGCTGACGCAAATCGGCGGCGTGACCCCGGCCATCCGCCCGCAGTGGATACGCCAGGTCGGAATTCGCAGCGTCGATGCCGGTGAACGGCGCTTCGTGCAAGAGCAGGCTCTCGAAGTGTTCGACATGCGATCCATCGACGAGTTGGGTGTGAGGCGGGTCATGGAGCTGGCGTTGCAGGACCTGGATGCCAATACGCACCTGCATGTGAGTTTCGACGTGGACTTCCTCGACCCGGAAATCGCGCCGGGAGTGGGCACCACCGTGGCCGGCGGGCTGTCCTATCGTGAGGCTCAATTGTGCATGGAAATGATCGCCGACACAGGCCGCATGGCCTCGCTGGACATCATGGAATTGAATCCCGCGCTGGACGTGCGCAATAAAACGGCCGTGCTGGCCGTCGACCTGGTCGAATCGCTGTTCGGCAAGAGCACCCTGATGCGCAAACCGCCGCAGCCCGTCGGGCATGCAGCCGTGCCCGCAGACTGGTAACATTCCCCGCGCTACTTGACGACACTTTCTCCGCAAGGACTTGTCATGGCTGCCCACTTGAACGACCCGTTGCAACCCGAATCAGGCAAGCTGCGCGAGTCGGTCAGAGATCACGGTGAATGGCCGGAAGAGCGGGCGGTGACGCACTTGCTGCACGCCTTGGAACTTACCGGCGGCGCACGCCATCGGGCCGTGGCTACCGCCATGGCGCTCGTCGAAGGGGCGCGGGCGAGGCGCGATGAGCGGCCCTTTCTCGATGCCTTTCTGCAAGAATTCGGGCTGTCGAATCAAGAGGGCATTGCGCTCATGTGCATTGCCGAAGCGCTGCTGCGCATTCCCGATGATGCAACCGCGGATCGGCTGATCGCCGAACAGCTGGCCACCGGCGATTGGTCATCGCACGCCGGCAAATCGGAATCGCTGTTCGTCAACGCCTCGACCTGGGGCTTGATGCTCACCGGCGGCATTCTCGAGCTCGATCCGAGCATCAAAACCGATACCACCGGCTGGGTGCGGAAGTTCACGCGCAAGGCGGGCGAGCCTGTGGTGCGCCTCGCGGTGCGCCGCGCCATGCGCATCATCGGCGGCGAGTTCGTGGTCGGCCGCAGCATCGAGGAAGCGCTGGCGCGCAGCGCCCGCGAAGCCGATGTCGGCTTGTGTTCGTTCGACATGCTGGGCGAAGGGGCGAGAACGCAGCAGGATGCGCAGCGCTACTTGAAGTCGTATGAACACGCCATTGACGTCATCGGCGCGGCGGCTGCGGGCCGTCCCGCTGAACAGGCTTCGAGTATTTCCATCAAGCTGTCGGCGTTGGAATCCCGCTACTCCTTGCTGCAACACGAGCGCGTGATGCGGCGCTTGGTCCCCTTGGTCTCGGCGCTGTGCCGGCGCGCATGCGACTTGGGAATTCAGCTGACCATTGATGCCGAGGAAGCGGATCGGTTGGATCTGTCGCTGGACGTGATTGAAGCGCTGGCTGCCGATCCCGCCACCCGTCACTGGCCTGGCTTGGGATTGGCGGTGCAGGCCTACGGCAAGCGCGCCTTGGACGTCATCGACTGGGCCGCGGCGACGGCGCGAACTCACGGTAGGCGTATGACCGTGCGCTTGGTGAAAGGTGCTTACTGGGATACCGAAATTAAACGCGCCCAGGAGCGCGGTCTTGCCGGCTATCCGGTGTATACGCGCAAGGTCACCACGGATGTGTCTTATCTGGCGTGCGTCGGCAGGCTGTTCAGCCACACGGATGTCATTTACCCGCAATTCGCCACCCATAATGCGCACAGCATCGCCGCAGTGCTGGAGTTGGCGCCCGATGGTGCGGATTACGAGTTCCAACGGTTGCATGGCATGGGGCGGCTGCTGTATGCCGAGGCGCAGCGGCAGATCGGTAAATTCCCGCGAGTCCGCGTCTACGCACCCGTGGGGGAGCACAAGGATCTGCTGGCATACCTGGTGCGGCGGCTATTGGAGAATGGCGCCAACACATCGTTCGTGAATCGCTTCATGGATGAGGAGGTACCGGTCCCCGAAATCGTACGCGACCCCATTTCGGAGCTCGAGCGCTTGGAGTCCTATGCGCATCCGCGGCTGCCCCTGCCGCTCGCGTCGTATTCGGACCGCCGCAACTCGCGCGGCGTCGATTTGGGTAATCCGCCCGATGTGGAGGTATTGCGTAAGGAGTTGGCGACCCGCCGCGGCGTCAAACCCCTGGCGGGACCCCTGATCAATGGGATATTGCTTCCGGGCAACACCCATCCGGTGACGAATCCCGCGGATCGACGCGATCATGTCGGCAGTTCGCGTCACTCAACCGCCGCGGAGATCTCCATGGCCTTCGATGCGGCCGCTGCCGCTCAACCGGCATGGAGTTTAAAAGGCGGCGAGGCACGTGCGGCCTGTCTCGACAAGGCGTCCGACCTGCTCGAGGCCAGCCGCGCCGATTTTCATGAGCTCTTGGTGCGCGAAGCAGGCAAGACCATATCGGACGCCATTGCCGAAGTGCGTGAGGCGGTGGATTTCTGCCGCTACTACGCGCTGCAGGCGCGACGGCAGTTCTCTGCGCCGCAGGGCCTGGAGGGTCCCACCGGTGAGTTGAACGAATTGTCGCTGCACGGCCGCGGCGTGTTCGCCTGCATCAGCCCCTGGAATTTTCCGCTGGCGATTTTTGCCGGCCAAGTCACGGCCGCGCTCGCCGCGGGCAACGGCGTGGTGGCCAAGCCGGCGGAGCCCACGCCACTTGTCGCCGCGCGCTTCGTGAAATTGCTGCATGAGGCGGGAGTGCCGCCGCAGGTGGTACACCTGGTACCGGCGCCCGGACGACTGTTTGGCGAGGTCGCGTTTGCGCATGCCGCGTTGGCGGGAGTGGCGATGACGGGTTCGACAGCCACCGCGCTCACCATCAACCGCAGCTTGGCCGCGCGCAGCGGCACCATTGTGCCCTTGATAGCCGAGACCGGCGGCATGAATGCCATGATCGTTGATTCGACCGCGCTACCCGAGCAAGTGGTGGATGACGTGGTGAGCTCCGCGTTCATGAGCGCGGGCCAGCGCTGCTCGGCGCTGCGGCTGTTGTTCCTACAGGATGATATTGCAGACCAAGTGCTGGCAATGATTGCCGGCGCGATGGACGAACTCGTCATCGGCGATCCCGCCGATTTCAAGACTGACCTAGGACCCGTCATCACGCCGACGGCGGTCGACGGTTTGACGCGGCATGTCGAGCGCATGCGCAACGAGGCGCGCATCGTCAAGGTGTGTGCGCTGGGGGCGGGGCAAGCCCACGGCAGTTTCTTCGCGCCGCATCTCATCGAACTTAACAGCGCCGCACAACTGACGCGAGAGGAGTTCGGTCCCATACTGCACGTGGTGCGCTACCGAGCGTCGAATATCGTCGAGGTGCTCGAGTCCATACGCGACAGCCAATACGGCCTGACCCTGGGAGTGCAGACTCGCTTGGAATCTTTCTGGCGCCAAGTATTCGAACACACCTCCGTCGGCAACACCTACGTCAATCGCAATATGATCGGCGCCGTCGTCGGCGTTCAGCCTTTCGGCGGCACCGGCCTCTCGGGCACCGGGCCCAAGGCGGGTGGCCCGCACTATCTCGCACGGTTTGCGAATGAGCGCACGCTCACCGTCAATACGACGGCAACAGGCGGCAACGCGGCACTGCTGAACCTTGGCGCCTAAGCCGGTAAGAGTTCCTTACCTACGCCTCGTATCCGGGGACGTGAATGGCTTCTTAGGCTTAGTCGTCGATAATCTGTCGGTGCTGGCCCTGCTCGCCGCCGTGCTCATCGGTGGTTACGGAGTTCCGGCTGACGTGGTCTTCGGACGCATGTTTCCAGGGACCGCCTTTGGGGTCATGGTCGGAGACTTGATCTACAGCTGGTTGGCCGTGCGCCTGGCGCGCCGCACCGGCCGCGACGACGTAACGGCCATGCCGTTCGGCTTGGATACGCCGTCCACCATCGGCATGGTGCTGTTGGTGCTGGGTCCGGCCTTCTTGAAATTTCGTGCCGCTGGCTTTAATCCCATGGCCGCGGGGCTCGAGACTTGGTACCTCGGGATGGCCGCCACCGTGACCATGGGCGTACTGAAATTTCTCATGGCATTCGGGGGAAGGGCGTTGCGGCGGCTGGTGCCGCAGGCGGGATTGCTCGGCTCACTCGCGGGCATCGCGCTGATGCTGATCGGCTTCTTTCCCATGGTGGAATTATTGCAAGTACCCATCGTGGGATTTCTTACCTTGGGGCTGGTGCTGTATGCCTTGGTGGCGAAAGGCTCGATCCCGGGAGGGCTGCCCGGCGTGCTGTTCGCGGTCATCGTCGGCACTCTGGCGTATTACGGATTGGGTCATTGGGGCGTTGCCGGCATGCATATTGCCGGACCGGCACTGCCGACTCTGCGTCTCTCGGTCCCGCATGGCGACGCCGGAATTCTGCACGGTTTTACGGGAGTCGCGGAGTATTTGCCGCTGATCATTCCCTTCGCGCTGTTGACCGTGGTTGGTGGTGTCAACAACACGGAGAGCGCGAGCGTGGCGGGCGACGGCTACGATGTGCGCAGCATTTTACTGGGCGAAGCCGCGGCCACTCTGGTGGCCGGCCTCGCCGGCGGCGTGGCACAGACCACACCCTATATCGGACATCCGGCATTCAAACAGATGGGTGCGCGCGCGGGTTATACCTGGCTCACCGGGATTTTCATCGGCGTTGGTGGAATGCTGGGATTTTTGTCCAACTTGATCGAATTGATTCCGCTCGCGGTGCTGGCGCCGGTGCTGGTTTTTCTGGCGCTGAATATCACCGTGCAAGCATTTAGCGCAGTGCCTTTGCGGCATGCGCCTGCGGTTGCGATCAGCTTTTTCCCCTCGATCGCGCGCCTGGTGACCATAGAATTGAGCGATCCGAAGTTCGTTACCCCGGAGCGCTTTACGCGGTTGCTGACTCTGTCGGAACACGGCCTGCCGGCGTTGGCGGTGATCGTGGCGTTTGGCAATGGATTCATTATTACGGCAACCATCTGGGCAGCGTTCGTCGTGGAGATGACGGAGCATCGGCTGCGCGCGGCGGCGGCGTACCTACTGGCGGGTGCCGTGCTGTGCTGCTTCGGCATCATTCACTCGGTTCGCGCCGACGGCGGCGCCTATGCATTGTGGCAGCTGGCAGGAACCGCGCGCCTCGTCGCCACCCAGTTCTGCGCGGGATACGTAGCGCTCGCGGCAGCGCTGCTGCTGCTGTCTCTAGGTCGAGCGCGCCCCGCCGCAGCGAGGGATTAGGCCTGGGGTTCAGCTGCCGCGCACAGCTCCGCGATGAGTGCGTCTATCTGCTGGCTGGTAAAGGGTTTGAGAATGGCGCGGACCTTAGGTCCCCATGTGTTCGGGCTAAGATCCAGGGCATAGCCCGTGGCCACGATGATGGGCATGGTCGGTTTGATGTCGAGTATGCTGCGAGCTAAGTCCAGCCCCGACATTGCCGGCAGGCTGACGTCGGTGATGACAATATCGAAGGGCTGCTGCTTGAACTCCCTCAATGCATCTTCGGCAGTGCTGAATGCGGCGACCAGCCGCTGATTGTCCTCCAATAATTCCAGCGTGATTTCGCGCACCATGGAATTATCTTCGACGTACAGGACGCGCAACGGGCTAGTCGTTGTCATAAAGACTTGCTCAGTAAATTGTTTGAATGAGCCACAACCCGGGCTTGCCCTTTTAATTGAGTCCCAAGCTCACCAACGCAGATATGTTCTCCCAAAGCCTGGCGACGCGGCGACGGAAAAGCCGTTGAGGCTTTTCCCACGCCGAGCAAAGCCAATGAGGGGTGCAAGTCCAAATGTAGGGGAGGCTTACTCATGCATAAACTTAGCATGATGAGGCTCAATAACCGCTTTTTTTTCCGATCGTGCCCATGGCAACAGGTGCGGCGGAACGGCGGCAAGCAGCTGTGCCACGCTAGTTTAGGACATGGCGACAGCCCCGAAAATACCGAGCAAGATCAAGCGGGATTTGCGCATGGGTGCGCGTTACGGCTTAGGGGGTTCCTGCGCGGGCTTGGCCGGCGGGCGTGGTGCGTTTTTTCCTGAGTCGTGCGTTGGCTTCCCGCGCAGTTTGATGGCGCTCAATGCATCGAACAGGCTGCTGTCGGCGTGCTTGGCGCAATGGTCCAGCAATGCGGTTTGAAAAGAGCCAAGCGAATCCGCGTCAAATAGGTGACTTCCGGTCCGTGCGGTCGAAAACCCGAATAACCACATCATGATGCTATTCGCGCTCTCCGGATCTGATTGCGCCATTGCGACATGTCGCGTGGCGAACGTGGCGCACTCCACGGTGGTCAGATTCATCGGATTTTTAGTCTCGGGCTTGACGACAGTCAATGCCTCCAACAAAGTCTCGACGGGATTGGTCTTGCACTCGCCGTCCAGCGCGAAGCCGAAAGGTGCCAGCGCATCCGGATACAAGACATGGGCGCCGGATTTAGCGACGGCGTAGCCGAACAGCCACATCACGGTATTGATGGAGTCCGCCGTCGTGCTGTCGGCCGCAGCGGGCAGCACTTCGTTTTCGTATTTGGCGCAGGACAATGTCGCGAGATTTAAGACGTCGGCGCGGCTCGCGCAAGGAGCGAGGAAACAGATCAGCAGGCCGGTCGCGGCGGGAAATCTCATACTGCAAGCTCGTGCATCAGGCCGCCAAAGCGGCGGCTGCCGATAGGACACGGGCCTTCATGCTAAGTTCGGTTGCCGGCAGTGCGGCAACTGATATCAATTCCCTGACCGATGGGCAATAGCACAGCTTGCATGTCCGGCTTCGACCGCACCGCGTTACGATACACGGCGGCGGCATCCCGATAGATTTCCGGAAATAACATGTTGTCCGCCACGATCACGCCATTGAGGGCGAGGTTCGGGTAAAGCGCGTCAAAGCAAGGCACATACAATTCCTTCTACAAGTCCATCAGCACGAAATCGACCGGCCCGCGTTGGTCCGCAAGCAAACCCAACGCATCACCCAAACGCCATTCCACGACTTCGGACAGCTCCGCCGCGGCGATTTGCGCTCGCGCAAAGGCCTGCTTTTCGGGCGCTATTTCGTAAGTAAAAACCTTGCCGCCGACCTGCTGCGCGGCCGCGGCGAGAAACATGGTCGAATATCCGTACGAGGTGCCGAGTTCGACCAGTATTTTTGGCCGCAATCCGATGATCAAATCCCGCAGAAGCGCCGCCACGTCCTCGCCCACCGACAGAAGAAATTCGTCGCGTCTGGCGAAGGCCTCAGTTCCCGACAGTCGGGATGCAATGGATTGCTCCTCGGCCATGCGGGTCTCATAGGATAGGAGCACTCGATCGAAGGCGGGGCGGCTTTTCATGTGGGAAATATCGCACAAGTGCTTCATCGACGTAGTGTACCGATGAAATCCACGAAGGCGCGCAGGGGAGCGGGAAGGTAGCGGCGGCTGGGATAGTAGAGAAAAGGTCCTGAAAAGCGTTGCCACCAAGGTTCCAGCACGGGCTCCAAGGCGCCGCTGTCGAGATACGGACGCAGCCAATCCTCGAACAGTTGGATGACGCCGCTGCCGGCAACCGCGGCGTCGACGGCAAGGTCGGTGGCGGCGCCGACGCGCACAATGAGCGGCCCGGTCGGAGTGACCTTCACAATCTCGCTGTCGCGTTCGAACTCCCAAGGGGAGGTAAACGCACCGCTTGCGAACCGGCCGAGCAGGCAGGCATGGTCTAGCAGTCTGCGTGGATGATCGGGGCGACCGCGGCGATCGAGATAGCCGGGGGAGGCCGCTGTGGCGTAGCGCTGCTCACGTGGCCCGATGGGGATGGCAATCATGTCCTGCTCAAGCCGCTCGTCGTAGCGGATGCCGGCATCGCAGCCGGCCGCCAGCATGTCGACGAAGCTATCTTCCGCAATCACCTCGAGGCGGATATCGGGATAGGCGGCGAGGAAGGGTGGCACAATACGCGGCAGGACCAGGCGCGCCGCGCTGACCGGTACGTTCAGGCGCAGCATGCCTGCCCGCCGATCGCGAAAGCCATTGACCACGTCCAAGGCGGACTCCACTTCCGCCAGCGCGGGACCGAGCCTATCCAGAAGCCGTGCACCCGCTTCCGTGGCGGCCACGCTGCGCGTGGTGCGGTTGAGCAGCCTCAACCCAAGCTGGGTCTCGACCCGTCGCACCGCTTCGCTAAGGCTGGACGCACTGCGGCCGCTTGCCCGCGCCGCTTCGCGAAAGCCGCCCGATCGTGCTACTGAGACGAATGCCGTAAGGTCACCCAAATCCGCGGCCATTGTTCGTATTTCCGGACAGCCCGTGCCGATTAGGCCCTATTATCGCACGTGCTGAGTAAGTGTACATTCACGCTCCTTAGAAGGAGCGGCCCATGACGGACATCAGCAAAGCAGGCACATTCAAACTCGGTACTCACAGCGTGAAGCGTGTGGGATACGGCGCGATGCAGCTCGCCGGAGCGGGGGTGTTCGGACCGCCCAAAGATCGCAAAGGCGCGCTGGCGGTGCTGCGTGAGGCGGTGGCGAGCGGTGTCGATCACATTGATACCAGCGACTATTACGGTCCGTACATCACCAATCAGCTCATCCGCGAAGCGCTGCATCCGTATCCTGAGAATTTGGTGATCGTCACCAAGATCGGTGCCAGGCGCGGAGAAGACGGTTCGTGGAGCCCCGCCTTGTCGGCCGAAGAGCTTGCAAGGGCGGTGCATGACAACCTGCGCAATCTGGGCGTGGAAGTGCTCGATATCGTCAACCTGCGCCTCATGTTCGACATCCACGGGCCTGCCGAAGGCTCGATCGAGGCGCCGCTCGCCGCGCTTGCGAAGCTGCAACGCCAAGGGCTGATCCGTCATATCGGCCTCTCCAACGTGACCGCCAAGCAGCTGGAGCAAGGGCGGACCATCGCGGACATCGTCTGCGTGCAGAATCAATACAATCTCGCGCACCGCGATGACGGCCCGCTCATCGACCAACTTGCTGCGACAGGCATTCCCTATGTGCCTTTCTTCCCGCTCGGCGGCTTCACGCCGTTGCAGTCGACGGCGCTGTCTGATGTCGCCGCGCGGTTGGAGCGCACGCCCATGCAGGTGGCGCTTGCGTGGCTGCTGCAGCGTTCATCCAACATTCTGCTGATCCCCGGCACCTCGTCGGTTGATCATCTGCGTGAGAACCTTGCGTCGGCCGATCTAGATCTGCCGCCCGACATGGTTGCGGCGCTCGATCAGATCGCGCCGGAGGCAGGCAGGGAATAAAGCCGCGGCCTCGTGGGTCTTTTGAGATCATTAACCTCACGTGGTGTAGCAATGGAACGAGCGAGATATCTCGGCGGCTTTGCGGTCGGCGCCTTGGCAGTGGGCATGTGCATTGCCGCCGGCGCGCTCGCAGCAATGGAAAACAGCGCGAAAGGCGACGCGGTTCGGGGCAAGTCCTTATATCAAGCCTGCGAGGCGTGCCACTCCATCGAGGACAACGATTTGGGTCCACGGCATCGTGGCGTCGTCGGCCGCCGCGCGGGAAGCGTTGCCGATTACTCTTACTCCAAAGCCCTCAAGAGTTCCGACTTGACGTGGGACGAGGCCACCTTGGATCGTTGGCTGACCAATCCGAGCGCGCTCGTTCCCGGTACCAAGATGTTCTTCCAATTGAGCGGCGCCCAAGACCGCGCAGACGTCATCGCCTATTTACAGCTGCAGAAATGACCTAAAGACGAACATCAGGTCTCGGTAATCGAGGGCAGGAGCCGCTTCACCAGCGGCGAGAAGCAACCGGATCTGACCCACTTCTGCGCTGCGTGGATATCCGGTGAAAAGTACCGATCGACGGCATAGAACGGCACGTCGCCGCGGATGACGGCGTGGACCTGCTCGAGCGTGTGTGAGGATCGAGACGGCCGATGGAAATCGATGCCTTGCGCCGCGGCCAGCAGTTCGATGCCGATCACAGCCGCCGCATTGTCGACCATGGGCCCTATGCGCCGCGCACCATGGGTTGCCATGCTGACGTGATCCTCCTGATTGGCGGAGGTCGGGATGGAGTCGACGCTGCAGGGCGCAGCGATGGTCTTGTTCTCCGACACCAACGCCGCTGCGGTGACTTGCGCAATCATGAATCCCGAATTCACGCCGCTGTTCTCGACCAAGAATGCCGGCAAGCCGCTCATCTTGGGGTCGACCAATACGGCCACTCGCCGCTCCGCCAAGCTACCTATTTCCGCGAGCGCGAGCGCCAACGTATCGGCGGCGAAGGCGACAGGTTCGGCGTGAAAATTCCCGCCGGAGAGCACCTCGCCCGCCTCGGCGAACAGCAGCGGATTATCCGTGACCGCGTTGGCCTCAATCCCCAGCGTCACGCTGCAATGGCGAATCAGGTCCAAGCACGCGCCCATGACTTGCGGCTGGCAGCGGAAGGAATAGGGGTCCTGCACGCGGGTGCAGTCGAGATGCGAGGCGCGAATGGCACTGCCGGCCATCAGGTCCCGATACTCGCGCGCCACTGCTATTTGCCCAGGCTGTCCGCGCGCCTCGTGGATGCGAGCATCGAATGGCGCATCGCTGCCTTTGAGTGCATCCACGGACATCGCTCCCGCGACGACGGCGGCGGCAAAAACATCTTCCGCGCCGAACAATCCGGCCAAGGCCAGCGCCGTGGAAACTTGAGTGCCGTTGATCAAGGCCAGGCCTTCCTTCGCGCGCAGCTTCAACGGCTGCAGGCCGGCTCGCGCCAAGCCTTCGACCGCGGACAACACCGCGCCGCGCACGCGTACCTGTCCGATGCCGAGCAGTACCGTGCTCAGATGGGCCAATGGCGCCAAATCTCCGGACGCACCCACTGAGCCCTGCGCCGGGATCAGGGGATACACCTCATGCTCAAGCAGCGCGAGCAGGGCGTCGATTACCGCCATGCTGATGCCTGAGTGCCCGCGCGCCAGCGCGTTGATCTTGAGCACGAGTATCAAGCGCACGACTGCATCCGGCAGCGGCTCGCCCACGCCTGCCGCGTGCGACAGCAGGAGATTGCGTTGCAGCAGCTCGAGCTGTTCGGTGGGTATGCGCGTCTGGGCCAGCAGGCCAAAACCGGTATTAATGCCGTATGCGGCCTCGCCAACCGCGATGATCTTCTCCACCAAGGAGCTCGCGGCGGCAATTCGGCCGCGGTCGTGCGCCGAAAGACGCAGCGCAACGGGCCGCTCATGGATGCGCCGCAGGGTTGCCAGCGTCAACTCTCCGGCGCGAATCTCCAGGACGTTCGACATCAGTCGATCATCGGCAAGTTGAGGCCTTGATCGCGGGCACAGGCGATGGCGCTTTCATAGCCGGCGTCGGCGTGACGCATGACTCCGGTGCCAGGATCGTTCCAGAGCACGCGGCGAATCCGCTGGCCCGCGGCCTCGCTGCCGTCGCAGACGATGACCACGCCGGAGTGCTGCGAATAACCCATGCCGACGCCGCCGCCATGATGAATCGATACCCAGGTGGCGCCGCTCGCCGTGTTCAAAAGCGCATTGAGCAGCGGCCAGTCCGAGACCGCGTCCGAGCCGTCCTTCATGGCTTCGGTTTCGCGGTTGGGACTGGCCACCGAGCCGGAATCGAGGTGATCGCGGCCGATAACGATGGGTGCGGAGAGCTCGCCGCTCTTCACCATTTCGTTGAACGCCAGTCCCAAGCGATGACGTTGCCCCAAGCCGACCCAGCAGATACGCGCCGGCAAGCCTTGGAAATGAATCTGCGTGCGCGCCATATCGAGCCAGTGATGCAGATGCGGATCGTCTGGGATCAGCTCCTTCACTTTTGCGTCTGTTTTGTAGATGTCTTCAGGATCGCCGGAGAGCGCCACCCAGCGGAAAGGTCCGACACCGCGGCAGAACAGCGGCCGGATATATTCAGGCACGAAACCCGGGATGTCGAAGGACTGCTTGACGCCTGCGTCAAACGCCACTTGCCTGATGTTATTGCCATAGTCGAATACCGGCATGCCCATGCGCTTGAAGCGCAGCAAGTACTCGACGTGCTTGGCCATGGAGGCCGTCGCCGCCATCGTGGTCCCGGCGGGATCGCTGACGCGCCGCTCATCCCACTGGTCCACCGTCCAACCCTGCGGCAGATAGCCATTCACCGGATCGTGCGCCGATGTCTGATCGGTCACGGCGTCCGGACGGATGCCGCGCTCGAGCAGGGCGTGCAGCACATCGACAATATTGCCGAGCAGCGCGACCGAAATCGGCTTGGAATTCTTCTTGGCCATCTCGAACAGGGTGAGCGCCTCATCGAAGGAGCGCGCCTGCGCGTCGACGTAGCCGGTTTCCAGGCGCTTGTCTATGCGGCTTTGGCGGCACTCCACCGCCAGCATGCTGAATCCCGCCATGGTTGCGGCCAGCGGCTGTGCGCCGCCCATGCCGCCGAGTCCGGCTGTCAGTATCCATTTGCCGCCCACGTTGCCGCCGAAGTCGCGCCGGCCCATTTCGACAAAGGTCTCGTAGGTCCCCTGCACGATTCCTTGACTGCCGATATAAATCCAGGAGCCCGCGGTCATCTGGCCGTACATGGCCAGGCCCTTGCGATCGAGTTCGTTAAAGTGCTCCCAGGTGGCCCAGTGCGGCACCAGATTGGAATTGGCGATCAACACGCGCGGCGCATCGGCATGCGTCGGGAATACACCCACCGGCTTGCCGGATTGCACCAACAGGGTTTCCTCTTCAGTGAGCTTCTTCAGCGTTTCCACGATGCGGTCGTAGCAATTCCAGTCGCGAGCGGCGCGCCCGATGCCGCCGTAGACCACGAGTTCGGCGGGGTTTTCCGCGACCTCCGGGTCCAAGTTGTTCATCAGCATGCGTAGCGGCGCTTCGGTCATCCAAGTGCGCGCGCTCAAGGTGTTGCCGCGGGTGGCGCGAATGACTCTGGGTTTCAAAGGGGCGAGCATAGGTAGTCCTTTAGGGGCGGAATCGCCCCGACAGTTCATATCGTGAACCGGGGTAGTAGAGGCGGGCCACCGAGGCAATTTGCCCAGCGGTCCAAGTGCGCCGAATCATCAACAAGCAAGGCTCATCGCGCTTCATGGCTAGAAGTTTACGCGTGCGCTCATCCGGCATGACGGCTCGCAGCAGGTGTTCGGCTTCCTGCAGCGGTGCGACTTTGATCAGGTAGTCGGTGGGCGTGGTTTGATTGAAATCCACCTTTAGATAATCGGGCGCGAGCTTCGGCAGGACGTAGCGGTCCTCGAGTTGGATGGGACGATCGTTCTCGAAGTGCACGATGACCGAGCAGTACAATTCACTGCGCGCCGCAATGCCGAAATCCTCGGCAAGGTCCGCGATAGCGCGAACTTTCTCCAGCGAAACGATCTGCGCGCGGTGCACATTGCCTCTGCGGCTGATTTCGTCGGCGATACTGCGAATTTCGAGCGGATGGGCGTGAGCATGCTGGTCGGCGACGAAGCTGCCCACCCCGGCGATGCGCACCAGCACTCCCTCGTCGCGCAATTCGCGCAGCGCCCGGTTCGCCGTCATGCGCGACACGCCGAAGGATTTGACGATGTCGTTTTCCGAGGGGACGCGCGACGCAGTGCTCCATTTGCCTGAGCCGATGTTGTCGAGGATATGCCGCTTCACCTGTAGGTACAGGGGCTGCACTGATGCCGAGGCTCTACTCATGCCGCGAATCTAACCTGTATAGACAGGTACAGTCAACTGGTTTTTTGCACTGCCCAAGATACCAAGAACCGCGGCACTAGAAACGTCGCAGGCCATCCGAGAATACGCCGTGCTTCTCGACAAACTCGTTGTGAGCGAGCATTGCCTCGCGATTCTGTTCGCGCCAACGCTGACCGTGTACCCGCCTCAATTCCTCGATCAACGCACGCTCCAGAGTCGCTGACAAATTGAGCTTGGATTCTCGCGCAGCGTCGAGTAAATCAACGCGGATACTCACATTCGCGGCTCTTTTGG
>JANXZQ010000257.1 GCA_025355445.1 Gammaproteobacteria bacterium | reverse complement strand
GCCAGTGAAGGCATCAGCTACCACTGCGCAATCACCGCGATCTGGTGGGGCGCGGCCGAATAGGCAATGAGGGGCAGTGCCGGCGCCTTGGCGGTCAGCACGATGCAAGCGGCGAATGAGCCCACCACGCCGATGGCGCCGATCTCGTGCAATATCTTGACCAGTTTCCTCAGCAGGACCTGAGCATTCTCCACGTGACTGCCGTTACGTGACTGCCTTTATCTGAATGCCGACTCCAATGCCTGCCAGCCGACCTTGGGATCCGCCAGCCCGTGATACATGGGCGGAATCGCCGCGTCGACCGCGAACAGCGTGTACGCCGCGTGCATGGCGCTGTGCACCGAGTATTCGACGGTAAATACCGTGTCCTGCGGCAACTCGACGAATTGGCCGAGAAAAGCGAAGTTGTGCGACCCCGTGGGGATCACCAGCGGACGGTCGTGCGGGACACGGCGGCTGAACAGGGCCGAGGCATACGGCATCATGACGGTGGTCACATCCGTGCTCTGCAACACCTCGTCGAGAATGTCCTCGAAACCTAGCTGATGAATCAATTCGGTGAGGATTTCCCGTCCCGTACATTGCGCCATGGGCTTTTGCACGTAGTTGCCTTTGTCATCGATGAACAGGCCGTAACCCCACAGCGTGTAGGTATCGGCCGGCATGTCCGGAAAATGCGGCTCGTGCGGCACGACGATGGACAGCAGCCAGCCGGACTCGACGAAAGTCATCAGCGCGCCGGTGCCGGGCGCATTGTTCGAATATTCGACAATGCGCTTGAGCAGCCGGTCGCCGCGCATGGTGAGCGTGAACGACTCCCATTTGTTCTCATCGATGTTGCCATAGAAGGTGTTGGGGCGGCCGAAATCGCGGGCCTTGCGCGCAATGCTGTCCCATAGCGGCCAGGCTCCGTCGCGGCGGTCGCGGATCAGCTCCGGGATACCGTCGTTGCCGGCATAAGTCGAGTCGGAAGTAATGGAACCCAAGGTGATCATGCACACGTCATTCGCACCGAGGGCCACGCTGGATTCACCTTCCCGGGTCCTGATGTGCAGCGTAGTCGCGCGCCGCCGCCGCATGTTGGCCTGATCGAAATCGACGTCGGTTACCCGGGTGGCGAAGCGCACGTTCACCCCTTGGTCCAGCAGCCAGCGCTGCAGCGGCCTGACCAGAGAATCGTATTGGTTGTACTTGGTGCGCACCACCCCCGCGAGCGTGTGAATGCGCGAGAATTCCTGAATGAAGCGCAGGAAGTAGCGTTTCAATTCGATGGCGCTGTGCCAATTCTGAAAGGCAAAGGTGGTGCGCCACATCTGCCAGAAGTTGGTGGTAAAGAAATGCTCGGCGAACAATTCATCGATGCGGCGGGCGCCGAGAATGTGTTCCGGCGTCGCCAGCAAGCGCATCAACTCCAAGCGATCACGGGTGTCGAAGCCGTACACGGTGGAATCGATGATCCGGTGCTGGGCGTCGATCAGCCGCGCGTGCGCCTCGGTCTTGACGAGTGCGTTGAATTCGACCGTCTCCTGGCGCACGCTGATGTTCGGATCTTCGAGAGAAGGTATGTGCTCCATCAGATTCCACAGACACTGGTAGGCCTCTTCCTCCAGCATGCGTCCGCCGCGCGTCACGTAGCCCGCTTGAATGGGCGAAAGCGCACCGTCCAGAGCACCGCCCGCCAGGCCCAGTTCCTCCAGGATGTGGATGTGCTGCGCCGGAACGCCGGCATCGCGGATCAGGAACGCCGCCGCCGCCATCGAGGCGATACCGCCTCCCACCAGCCATACTTGAGAATTCTTGGGGTCGATGTCGGTCGTGTTCATTTTGGCTACACTACTTTAAGAGGAGAAGGCCATGTCAGAACTGTCCCTGTGGATTCAGGCAGCACGCGAAAACTGGCATTGGCAGGGACAGGGCCGTCCGTCGCTTGCGCAGATTCCCAACGCGAACCAGGAGTCCGTTTGGGATTATCCGCGGCGTAGCGCGCTGCTCCCCATCACGCAGTGCAGCACGGTTCGGGCGCGTAAAGACACGTAAGTGACTGAATAAATGCCAGATTCTTTGATTGACACGATAACCTAGAACATATGAAACTGAATAGCCTAGAAACCATCCAACTCAATACCCTAGATCACATTTAGCCTGTTAACCTAGAAACCGTCATGGCCGCCCCGTCCGAGAAGCTCGCTGAATCTCTATCGATTCTGAAGTCGCTTCACGATCAGGGAGTCGTTGCGATCCGCACCAGCCACTTCTCCCGAACCCACCGGGAGAGACTTCTCAAAGCCGGATTTCTTCGTAAGGTCATGAAAGGTTGGTACACGCCAACTCGCCCAGATCAACCGGAAGGCGAGAGCACCGCCTGGTATGCGTCCTTTTGGGCATTCTGCGCCGATTACCTCAACGATCGCTTTGGCAAGGAATGGTGTTTGAGTCCCGAGCAGTCGCTCACCCTTCATATAGGCAATTGGACGGTTCCCAAGCAGTTGCTGGTTCGCACGCCAAAAGGCGGCAACAAGCCGACCCGGCTTCTCTTCGGCACCTCTGTGTTCGACATCCGACTAGAGCTTCCGTCTGCCGGTGATATCGAGGTCAAGAATAGTCTCAACGTCGTTAACCTGCCCGCCGCGCTCGTTGGTTGCGCTCCGAGCCACTTTGTTGATCATTCCGATGATCTTCGAGCAGCGTTGTCGATGATTCCTGACGCGACGGACATTCTGCGCCGTCTGCTCGGCAGCGGACGAAGCGTTGTCGCCGGCCGTCTTGCGGGCGGCTTCCGCAACATCGGCCGGGATGAGATTGCCGATCGGATTTTGCGTGCCATGCGAGCCGCAGGCTATGCGGTGTACGAAGATGATCCGTTCAATGAAAGAACACCGGTCACATTCGCAACACGCGAAACCTCTCCCTACGTCAATCGGCTGAAACTCCTCTGGGCGTCCATGCGGGGTCCCATTTTGCAATCGTTTCCCGCCCCACCGAGCATGCAGACGGATGCCGGGGTCTATCTGAAGAAGGTCGATGATCTTTACACCACCGATGCGTATAACTCCCTTTCCATCGAAGGATACCGGGTCAGCGAAGCGCTGATCGAGCGCGTGCGCTCGGGAAACTGGAATCCAGACACCAATCAGAATGATCGTCAGAATCGCAACGCGCTCGCCGCCCGGGGCTACTGGCAGGCATTCCAGAGCTTCAAAAAGAGCCTTGAGTCTATATTAAGCGGCCAAAATCCCGGTGCAGTTGTGCGCAGGGATTACGATGAGTGGTATGGACAATTATTTGGACCCAGTGTCACGGCGGGCATTGTACAAGCGGCCGATCTCGCCGGGTTTCGCAACGCCCCCGTCTACATCCGCCGCTCGATGCACGTTCCGCCGAGCCACGAGGCCGTGCGGGAATTGATGCTCCAATACTTTGAGCTTCTAAAGACGGAGACCGAAGCCGGCGTTCGGGTCGTCCTCGGACACTTCGTCTTCGTTTATATACATCCTTACATGGATGGAAACGGGCGCATGGGACGCTTTCTAATGAATGCGATGATGGCGGCGGGCGGATATCCTTGGACCATCGTTCCTGTCGAGCGGCGCACCGAGTATATGACTGCCCTTGAGTCAGCTAGCGTCGGCCAAAACATCAAACCGTTTTCAGAATTCCTAGCGACCCTGATCCAGCGGCAAAGGACTCCGTGATTTCCATTATAAATCCATGCGTTATAATGCCATCGGGGCACGCTAGCTTTTCATATCCTCAATCGGCAGTCCGACGTAATTCTCCGCAAGGCTCGCCAGGGCGGCATTCGATCCCGTCAAGTAGTCCAGTTCCGCCAGTTGTAATCGATGATTGAAGGGATCTGCGGAAAATTTGTGGGTGAGCGAGGTGAACCACCAAGAGAACCGCACCGCCTTCCAGATGCGCCGCAAGCAGATCTCTGAGTATCGATCAATGAGCTCCGTGCCGCCGGTGCGGTAGTGTTCCACCAGCCCCTGATATAGCACTCGTACATCCGCGGCGGCGAGGTTCAATCCCTTGGCGCCGGTGGGCGGCACGATGTGCGCCGCGTCCCCCACCAGGAACAAACGGCCGAATTTCAAGGGTTCGACCACGAAACTGCGTAGGGGCGCGATACTCTTCTCGATGGAAGGTCCGGTGATCAGCGACTCGCCGACGCGCTCAGGCAGGCGGCAGCGCAGTTCGTCCCAAAATCGCGAATCGGGCCACTGCTCCAAATTCTCGTCCAGTGGACACTGCAGGTAGTAGCGGCTGCGCGTCGGCGAACGCATGCTGCAAAGCGCGAAACCGCGCTCGTGATTCGAATAGATCAACTCATCCGCCACCGGCGGCACGTCCGTCAAAATTCCCAGCCAGCCGAAGGGATAGATGCGCTCGAAGCTCTGCGAGGCGCCAGCGGGAATGTTGCGCCGGCAGACTCCGTGATAGCCGTCGCAGCCGGCGATGAAATCGCACTCGAGAGTATGGGTGCGGCCCGCGTGCGAGTAGCGCACGGTCGGCTGCGGACCCTCGAACCCCTGCAGGCTGACATCGCCGGCATCGAAGATCAATTTCGCGCCGGCGGCCAGCCGCGCATCGGTCAAATCCTTGGTGACTTCGGTCTGCCCGTAGACCGATACGGCCCCACCCGTGAAGCGCTTCAGATCGACACGAAAGCTGCTGCCGGCAAAGCCGAGAGCGAACCCGTCATGCACCAGCCGTTCGCTCAGCATGCGTTCGCCCACCTTCGCCTGCAGCAGCAGATCGACCGTGCCCGATTCCAAGACTCCGGCGCGGATGCGGCCTGCGACGTGCTCGCGGCTCTGGCGCTCCAGCACGACGTTATCGATCCCGTGCAGATGCAGCAATTGCGAAAGCAATAGGCCGGACGGGCCGGCGCCGATGATTGCTACCTGAGTGCGGGCCATGCGCGAGCCTAGCAGCGCAGCGCCGGCGCTTTTGCACGATCAGGATGCGGGCTGGTACTTATCCGCCAAGGTGGCGGCGGCGATATTCATTCGGACTGACGTTGCCGTGGCGGCGAAAGAATCGCGAGAAATACGCCGGGTCCTTGAAACCAAGTTCTGCGGCGATGCCGCTCACCGAACTTCCCGCATATACCAGGCGCCGCCGCGCCTCCAGAGCGAGGCGCTGCTGAATCAACTCAAACGCTGTGCAGCCGGCTTGACGCCGGCAGAGGCGATTCAGGCTGGTCTCGGACAGTGCGAGCCGGCGCGCATACTGCGCCACCGGCCAATGCTTCAGGTACTGCGACTCGATCAAGCGGCGAAAGCGGCGCAGCCGCTGCGCCTCCTCGGTGCTATGGATTTCGGGCGTGCCGTGTCCGGCAATGCCATGGCCAAGAATCCACAGCACGCAACAGGCCAGCCAACTTCCGACCGGAGCGGACCAGCTGCCGGGTTGGCCGAACTCCTCTGCCAGCCGTTCGAGCAACCGTGCCACGCGTTCCGCGAGCTCCGGGTCGTGTCGCAGATCGATGATGCGCGGCGTCGCGAACAACGCGTCGATAGATGCCCGATGGGCCGGGGCGGCGGCGCTCAATATTCTCGCGAGGTCCATGGTCAGCACCCGCCCCTGCGTATCCGCACGGAAGCGAAAGCTGTGCACCGTCCCCGCCGGAATGATCATGACCGCGGGCCCCGTCAGATCGGTGCGCGTTTCGTCCAATGTAACGGCTACGGGGCCGGCGGCTACCAGCAGACATTGGCTGAGCAGGGTGTGCCGGTGGGTGCCGATCTTCCATAGATACTTACGGCTGCGTGATTGAATGTCCTCGATGTGTACGCCGTCAATTTGGTGGGCTGCCGCCGGCGCCTCACCATACAGCGCGAAACTCGGGACAATGCGTTGCGGTGATCGCATCGCGCGCTACTCAAAGATTAGTTGTGACGTCACCCACCAATAATACTTCGCAAGCACCCGCTCCGGTGTCATTGCGTGTCAGCGAGGTCTTGATCCAAACGCCGTCGTCGCGCAAACCGTCTACGAGCTCGCCCGATAGGGTCACTACTTGCCCCGGCCGCAACCGAGCCAGCTGACGGGCGATCGATGGGTTGCGCGGAATGACATGGGTGTTGGCGCTGTGCGTGATGACGGAATCCCTCTGGATCGAGGGGGGTGCGGAGGCGCGCCAGAAGTAGAACCGGTCGGCTTGATAAATATCCAGGGAGCGCAGGATTCGATTGTCCGACATGGGCCCCCACCCCAAGGCCAGATCCTCGGGAACCAGATCGGACAACGTGTCGAAATGGTAGCGTTCGCGGGCCAGGATACGGGCGGTGATCCGATAGCTGGCGCGTACCGTCAGGGTCCAACGCCCCACTTGTACTTTCTCGCCGCCTAGCACATCGGACTGCGTCGGATCACTGACGGCCAGAACGCCGTCGGGCGGATGAAACGCACGGTTGGTAAACCAATTCCAGCCGCCCCAGCCGATGTAGGCGAGCAGTGCGATCGTGAGCAAGGGGTGGCGCCACATACCGGCACTGTGGCGCAAAACAATACCCTGTTCCGTGATCCCGGTCGGAAGTCAATCGCCCGCGGCGCGGGCTGTGGCCGGCTAAAGGATCGGCTTATGCCGGCTTCTGCGCCCAGACCTTGCACCAACCGCCCTGCGGCACGCTTTTGCCGGCAAAAATATTGCAGCCGGCAGTGGCATCGCCGGCCTTGCCTTGATACTGAGCGCAGTTACCGCATTTCTGCGTCGGCTTATAAGTAGGATTCGCGGCAGCGTCGACCTTGGTGGCATCGGGAACGAAACCCAAGGCCTGCGCGGTGGGATCCTTCGGATCCAGCGCCGGAAGGCTGGCGGCAGCGGCCGATCCACTCATCAAACCCATGGCAGGAATGAATGCGCCGGCGATCAGTCCGCCCCTGACGATAGCTCGACGAGAAATCTTGTTTTGCATCGTAATGATCCTATGAGTGAAAAACTTGAAATTCATCCTCACGCTTTTCGCCGCCCATTTGCCACAATTAAAGTTAATAAATCAACAGCTTGGCGCGAACGATTCTCACTATCATTTGCAAACGGTCGCCAGCGCACGCTCACGAGGCAATCGCCACCAACCAATCTCGAAACAACTGCACTTCGCGGCGAATTCGCTGCGGCCGCTCCGGGGTCATGACAAAGTACGAATTGTCATCGTCGAACTCACGCTCCAGCGTCTTCACCAGCCGCCCGGTTGCAAAATAGGCGCTGAGAAAAACTGGGTGCGCCAGCGCCACGCCGGCACCGGCGGCTGCCAGTTCCAACGCTGCGATGGTGGTGTCGACGGACGGCCCCGTGCTTGCGGGGGTATTCGCAAGTCCTTGGACCTGCCTTACCTTCAACCAGTGTTTTTCGTACCCCATAATGTGAATCGGATGCCGCGTCAGCAGTAAATCAGACGCGCCTTTCGCCTGCGTTGCCCGCAATAGAGAGGGACTGCATACGGCCAGGATGCTCTGATTCATCAGATGTTCCGACCGGTAGCCATGCCAGTGACCCGCGCCGTAGCGAATCTCGAGATCCGTGGCTTCATCGAGCACGGCATTGTCCCAAATTACCGACGACAACCGCACATCGACCGACGGGTTCGCCAGGCTGAATTGAGGAAGTTTCGGGGACAGCCACAGCGCCGCCAGCGAGACCGGTGCGTGCACGGTGATCTGTACCCGTTCCGAGCCGCCGAACAAACCCACGGTCGAATCGGCCAGCTCTTCGAAGGCCTTGCGCACCGGGGGCAAGTAGGCCACCCCCATGGGCGAGAGCTTGACTCCCCGCGGCAGTCGCTCGAATAGGGAGAAACCTAGGTGTGCTTCCAATGCCCGGATTTGGTAGCTGATGGCGCCCGAGGTCAAATTCAGTTCAGCGGCGGCGGCGGCAAAACTTGAGGTGCGGGCGGCCGCCTCGAAGGCTCGCAGCCAGGTCAACGTGGGTAGACCGACAACCGGACGAATTTGGGCCAATGTAGGCGTCCCGTTAAAATTTTATGGCCAAAGGTACCAAAATACTGGGTTGTGAACCGCCTATCGATCAATTTATTGTGGCCAACACCCTCTTCGCCTCAAACGGTTACCAATGAAGACAAACGCGCGCGTGGTCGTGGTCGGCGGCGGCATGATGGGCGCCAGCCTGCTCTATCATCTGGCGTTGGAGGGCTGTTCCGACACGGTTTTGGTCGAAAAGAACGAACTAACCTCGGGTTCCACCTGGCACGCCGCCGGTCAATGCCCAAGCATCACGGGCAGCTACAACCTCGCGAAAATCCACGCCTACAGCAACGAGCTATATCCCAAGCTCGAAGCACTCTCGGGTCAGTACGTGAGCTGGCACCCCTGCGGTGGCCTAAGACTGGCGAACGACGAGCACGAGCTGTCCTGGCTCAAGTATGTGTACGGGTACTCGAAGAGCATCGGCTTCAGTATGGACATCGTCGGGCTCGATGAGATCAAGCGCCTCAACCCCTTCCTCAAGACGGACAATGTCATCGCCGCGGCATGGACCCGGGATGATGGGCATGGCGATCCTTCAGGCCTGTGCAATGCATTGGCCAAGGCTGCACGCGACCTGGGCGCGACAGTGATGCGCCACACGCGCGTCCTCGACATTCAAAGACGTCCGAGCGGCGAATGGGAAGTGATCACCGACAAAGGCAGCATCGTCGCCGAGATGGTGGTCAATGCGGCCGGTTGCTATGCACGCCAGGTGGCGGCGATGGTCGGCGCCGACGCGCCTATCACCAACATGCAGCACCACTATGTGGTGACCCATCCGATTCCGGCCTTCATGGAGCGCAGCCAAGAGATTCCAGTGATGCGCGATTCCTATACCTCCGGGTATTTTCGGCAGGAACAGAAGTCCGGCTTGATGGGCGTTTACGAAAGCACCGGGCTGCATGAGGCCTGGGCGCCGCGAGGATATCCGGAGTGGGAAGCCTCGAATGAATTATTCCCCGACGATCTGGACCGCATCTCGCCGTGGTTGGAGCGGGCCATCGAGCGCATGCCGATATTCGGCGAAGTCGGAATTCGGCGGGTGATCAACGGTGCAATCCCGCACACTCCCGACGGTGCACCCTTGCTCGGACCCGCCGCGGGCCTGAAGAACTTTTGGATGTGCTGCGGCACCTCCTTTGGAATCGCACAAGGCGGGGGCTGCGGCAAGTACCTGGCGCAGTGGATGCTGCACGGCGACGCCGAGATCAACATGTGGGAATTCGATCCGCGGCGCTTCGGCACATTCGCCGATGCGAACTACGTGCGCGACAAGGTGTTTCTCGATTATCGATTGACTTTTACCACCCGCAGGCCCGGCGAGGAGGAAATGGCCGGGCGTCCCCGCAAGGTCAGTCCTTTACACGACCGGCTGCTGGCGCAGGGCTGCGTGTACACCGAAACCTTCGGCTGGGAACGTCCCAAGTGGTTTTCGGCCGACGGCCGGGTCGAGGACTATGGCTACCGGCGCAACAATGTATTCGATGTGGTGCGCGACGAGGTCGCGGCCGTGCATGAGCGAGTCGGCGTTCTCGACCTGACCGGTTTTGCAAAGTACGACATCAGCGGGCCCGGCGCCGAGGCCTTTTTGAATCGCGTTTGCGCCAATCAGGTGCCGCGCAAAACGGGCGGCATTGCGCTCGTGCATTTGTTATCGCCAGGCGGGCGAATTCAAGGCGAGATGACCATTACCCGCTTGGGCGACAATTCGTTCTACGCACTATCCGCCGCGGCCGCGGAATTGCGCGACCAAGACCTTCTTACCCAGAGTCTCGTGCCGGGCGAATCCGTGCAGATCGAGAATGTCACCGAGCAACGCGGTGTGCTGGTGGTGAGCGGCCCGCATTCGCGCGAACTGCTCGGGCGATTGACCGATGCCGACCTCGGCAACGACGCCTTCCGCTGGCTGCGGGGCCGTGAGATTCACATTGCGGGAGAACCGGTGCGGGCGCTGCGAGTGAGCTACGTGGGCGAGCTCGGCTGGGAACTGCATCCTCCGCTCAAGGTCATGCCGGCCCTATACGACGCCGTCTGGGAGGCGGGCCGCAGCCTCGGCATCGCGAATTATGGTCTGTATGCGGTCAATTCCATGCGCATCGAGAAGGGCTACAAGGCCTTGTCCACGGAACTCACCAACGAGTTGAACATGCTGGAAGCCGACATGGCGCGCTTCATCCAATTCGACAAACCCGACTTTGTCGGTAAGGAGGCGACGCTGGTGCAGGAGCCGCGCCCCTTGAAGATCATCTATGCCGAGGTCGTGGCGGCCGACTGCGATGCGCGCGGCGGCGAGCCGGTACTGAGCGGCGATCGCTGCATCGGCGTGACCACCTCCGGTGCCTACGGGCATCGAGTCAGGAAAAGCCTGGTGTTTGCCTGCGTGCCGCCGGAATTCGCGCCGGCGGGAAGCCGATTCGATGTGCTCATCCAGGGCGAGCGCCGCGCCGCTACGGTGCTGGCGGCGCCCGCCTTCGATCCCGACAATGCGCGGATGAGAGGTTAAGGTGGCGAGCGATCTTCCCACCCGCGCCAGAGTCGTCATCGTCGGCGGCGGAGTCATCGGCTGCTCCGTCGCCTACCACCTCACCAAGATGGGCTGGAAGGACATCGTCTTGCTCGAGCGCAAGCAGCTGACCAGCGGCACGACCTGGCACGCAGCCGGCCTGGTCGGCCAGCTGCGCCAGAGCATGAACATGACAAAGCTGGCGCGCTACACGGGCGATCTGTATCGCGGGCTCGAAGCGGAAACCGGACAGGCCACGGGCTATCGCCAGTGCGGCTCGCTGTCTCTGGCAACGACCCCTGGCCGGATGGAAGAACTGCGGCGCAATGCCTCCATGGCCAAGGTATTCGGGCTCGGCGTCAACGTCGTGAGTCCGGCCGAAATCCACGCGCTGTATCCGCTGGCCAGCCTCGATGACGTTATCGGCGGTATTCACATCCCCAGCGACGGTTACGCCAATGCCGTCGATATCACGCAGGCACTGGCCAAGGGCGCTCGCTCGCGCGGCGCGCAGATTTTTCAGGATCTCAAAGTGACCGCCATCCATCACAATGGGGACGCCGTCAGCGGCGTTGCGACGGAGCGCGGCCGCATCGACGCCGACTACGTCGTCCTGTGCGGCGGTATGTGGACCCGCGATTTGGCGGCCGGCATCGGCGTCGCCGTGCCCCTGCATGCCTGCGAGCACTACTATGCGCTGTTCAAGGACGTGCCCGGCTTGCAGCCCGGCATTCCCGTGTTGCGGGACTACGATCATTGCAGTTACTTCAAATACGACGCAGGCAAATTGCTGGTGGGCGCCTTCGAGCCGCATGCGAAACCCTGGGGAGCCGACGGCATTCCCGATGATTTCTGCTTCGGTGAAATCGACGGCGACTTCGAACACTTCGAGCCCGTGCTGCTCGATGCCATGCGCCGCATCCCGGCATTGGAAAAGGCCGGCATACAAAAATTCTTCTGCGGTCCCGAGAGTTTTACGCCGGACGTGCGCTATCACCTGGGCGAGTCGAGCGAACTCAAGAACTGCTTCGTGGCGGCCGGACTGAATTCCATCGGCTTGCAGTCGGCCGGCGGCATCGGCAAGGTCGTCTCGGAATGGATTCGCGACGGGCATCCGCCGGTGGACCTTTGGGAAGTCGACGTCCGGCGCAACATGCCGTTCCAAATCAATCGCAAATACTTACGTGCTCGAGTCTCTGAGAGTCTTGGGCTGCTGTACGCCACGCACTGGCCGTTCCGCCAGTACCAGACAGCGCGCGGCGTGCGCAAATCCGCGCTGCATGACCGGCTGGCCGCGGCGGGCGCCTGCTTCGGCGAAGCCTTCGGCTGGGAACGCGCCAATTGGTATGCCCCTGCCGGCACCCTGCCCCCGGGCGTGCGCCCCGAATACGAATACAGCTACGGGCGTCAGAACTGGTTCGAACACAGCGCCGGCGAACATCGTGCCGTGCGCACCGCCGTCGGCCTATTCGACCAATCTTCGTTTGCAAAATTTCGCCTCGAAGGCCGGGACGCCACCCGCGTGCTCGGCCGCGTGTGCGCCAACGAAGTCGATGTGGCGCCGGGCAGAATGGTGTACACGCAGTGGCTGAACGAGCGCGGCGGGATCGAGGCGGACCTGACCGTGACGCGCTTGAGCGAGACGGCCTACCTCATCGTGAGCGGCGCGGAAACCGAAACCAAGGACGGCAATTGGCTGCGGCGGCACATCGCGCCTGACGCTCAGTGCGTGTTGACCAATGTGACTTCGGGCATGGGTGTGCTGTCGGTGATGGGGCCGCGGTCGCGAGAACTTTTGCAGTCCCTCACGCCCGACGATTTGTCGGACGCCGCCTTTCCCTTCGCCACCAGCCGCACCATAGAATTGGGCTACGCTCTGGTGCGCGCCTCGCGCATCACCTACGTCGGAGAGCTCGGCTGGGAGTTGTACGTGCCGACGGAATTCATGCAAGGCGTGTACGACGAACTGGCGCAAGCCGGCGCGCGCCACGGGCTGAAGCACGCGGGGTATCACGCCCTGAATTCGTTGCGCATGGAAAAGGCATACCGGCATTGGGGCCACGACATCACCGATGAGGACACGCCCCTGGAAGCGGGACTGAGCTTTGCAGTCAAGTGGGACAAGCCCGGCGGCTTCATCGGCCGGGAGGCCTTGCTGCGGCAAAAACACACCGGCTGCATCCAGCGCCTGGTGCAGTTCCAGCTCAAGTCTGCCGAACCCCTGCTGTACCACAACGAACCCGTCTGGCAGGGCGATGCGCTGGTCGGATTCATCCGTTCCGGAATGTATGCGCATACCTTGGGAGCGGCGGTGGGACTTGGCTATGTGAGGGCGCCGAATGGCGGCAGGGTCGAGAGCGTCGGTGCGGATGACTACGAGATCGAAGTCGCCGGCGTGCGCTGTCCCGCCACCGCCTCTTTGCGTCCCCTCTACGACCCGAAGAACGAGCGCATCAAATGTTGATCCTACCGAACCCAAACCTCGAGGTCATGCCATGAGTGTATCCAGCGCAGACGCCGTGAACGAATCTGCGGTCATCGAGCAGCTGGCCGCCAAGACCCGATTGGGCTACAGCCTCGACCAAAAGTTCTACTGCGACGATGCCGTGTTCGCGGCAGACATGGATCGGGTCGTCGGCCGCAAGTGGCTGGTCGCCGGTCACGTCGACCGGGTACGCGGCAAGGGCGATTACTTTCTCTACAAGGTGGGCAATGAATCCATCATCATCGTGCGCAGCGATGAGTCGACCATCAACGCCTTCTACAATGTCTGCCGCCATCGCGGCTCCCTGATCTGCACCAAGCCCGAGGGCCGGGTGGCCCGGCTCACCTGCGGTTACCATGCCTGGAGCTATGGATTGGACGGCGCGCTGCTCGCCGCCCGCCTGATGCCTGCGGATTTTTCGAAGCAGGATAACGGCCTGCACCGCTGCCACATCCGTGTGTTCCATGGCTTCATTTTCATCAATTTATCCGATGAGCCGCCGGTGGATTTCGATGCCGCGTTCGGTGAGCTTGCCCCCTACCTGGATTTTCACGGATTCGCGGACGCGAAGATCGCCTATTGCCAATCCTATCCCACCACCGCCAATTGGAAGCTGATCGTCGAAAATTTCGTCGAGTGCTACCACTGCGCACCGGCTCACCCGGAGTTCTGCTCCATGCATCCGCCCGAGGCGCTGATTGCCTTCGGCGCAGGGCCAAGTTCAGGGCCTGCCGAGGCGGTGGAGAAATATCTACCGACCGTGAGGGCGTGGGAAGCCCGGGCCGCAAGTCTCGGGCGGCCCATCGGAACCGTGGACGATGGGCCCGAGTCCTCTCATTTGAGGCTGCTGCTGCAGCGAACCATCCGAGAGGGCTATGAGACCGAATCTCAGGACGGCCGGCCGGTGTCCAAATTAATGGGCAAGCGCTTGGACTTCGACCAGGGTCGAATGTACCTGTCGTTCAGCCCCTTTACACAGCTGGTAGCAACCAACGATTTCGCCGTATTGTTTCTATTCACGCCGCGTAGCACCATGCACACCGATGTGGACCTGTTCTGGCTGGTGGACGGCAAGGCCACCGAGGTGGACGTCAAGCGAATGATCTGGGGCTGGGACGAGACCACCAAGGAGGACAAGGAGATCACCGAGAACAATCAGGCCGGTATTTTGTCGAAGCATTATCAGCCGGGGCGCTACTCAGAGCACGAGCGCCGGGTGGTCACGTTTCAGCAATGGTATCTGGCGCAGTTTGGACATCGCCTGAGCGATGCCCATGTTTGAGCAATGAGGAGCTGCAATGCCGGGGCTCGATTTGGAGGGGATCGGCCGATCCGTGGTGAAGCTGCGCGCAGAGGTGCCCGAAGACGCCTTCACGGCGGGCATTTTGGGATCGCAGCGCACCGGCAACGGAGTCGTCATTAATTCCGATGGACTGATCCTGACCATCGGCTACCTGATCACTGAAGCCACTGATGTGTGGCTTACCACCCCGGACGGACGCGAGTTGGTCGGGCACCCTTTGGCCTACGATCAGGTGACAGGGTTCGGATTGGTGATGCCGCTGGAGAAAGCCGACCTCGCGCCGATTCCGTTCGGATCCTCGGCGGCGCTGAACGCAGGCGATCATGCCTATGTCGTGAGTTCCCCGGAATTCGCCGAGGCGCTCAAGGTGCGGGTGTTCGCGCGCCGCGAGTTCGCCGGAGCTTGGGAATATCTTCTGGATGACGCCATATTCGCCACTCCCGCGCATCCTCATTGGTCCGGTGCCGCGTTGCTGGATGGTCACGGCACCCTGGTCGGCCTGGGGTCTTTGCTGGTGCGCGAGCTGTCCGCCGGCGAGGAAGTCAACGCCAACATGTTCGTACCCATCGACTTGCTCAAGCCCATCCTCGAGGAACTGTCGACTCGCGGGCACGCCTCGCGCCAGCCGCGCCCTTGGCTGGGCGTATACGCGGTGGAAATGACCGGACGCGTGTATGTAACGGGCGTCGCCGACGGCGGGCCCGCGCAATTGGCGGACATTCGTGAAGGCGATCTGATCAGTCACGTGGCGGATCATGACGTCGCCACCCTGCCCGACTTCTACCGGCGATTGTGGGCGGTCGGGCCGGCGGGGACCGGCGTGCCATTGACTGCGATTCGCGGCAGCACCCGGCTGCATTTGAATGTGCGCTCCATCGACCGAGGGGAGCTGTTGAAGCGGCCGCAGGCCCATTAATCCGCAGGTCGAATCAGAAAGCATTTACCTTGATCGACCTCAATGGACAACTTCGCCTGCATGAGCGGTGCCTGATCACCAGCGAGCGCGTCGGCGCCGAGCGATTGCCCGTTCTGATCGTGGATAACTTTCTCAGCAACCCGGAAGTATTGGTGGATTATGCCGCGCAGCATTGCGCGTTCGAGGGGGATGCGATGTTCCAGCGCATCGCCGGTTTCGATGCAGTCTTCAATCGGGTCCGCGACCCGGCCGGCTGACGGCAAATGCTTTTTTCTACTATCTGGGATCCGCTTGATGGTCTCCTCACCCGGAGAGGGGCTGCCGAGGGGCGAACGTATTGTCCAGCAGTTCTTTTTTATTGAAGAACATCACATGAGTGACATGAAGAATTCATCTTTGAACGAAGGCCACCTGTCTGCGCTCACCCGTCGCCGCTTCGTGCAAAGCATGGGTTGGGGTGCAGGCGCTCTTGCTGGCGGACTTCTGATGCCGCAAGGCGTGCGGGCGCAGCCCGCGCTGAATGGCGCGGTTAACGCGCCCGTAGAATTGAGCGGCACCGAGTTTGATTTGACAATCGACAGCACACCGTTGAATCTATCCGGTCGCATGCAGTCAACCACCTCGGTCAATGGCTCGGTGCCTGCCCCGACATTGAGATGGCGTGAGGGCACCACTGTCACCCTTCGGGTGCACAACCGACTTCCAACGACGAGTTCCATCCATTGGCACGGTATTATATTGCCGTTCCAAATGGACGGCGTGCCGGGCATCAGTTTCCCTGGCATCGCGCCCGGCGAAACCTTCACTGCGCAATTTCCAGTCAAGCAAAGTGGCACCTATTGGTATCACAGCCACTCGCGCTTTCAAGAACAAACCGGCTTGTACGGCGCGATCATCATCGATCCGGCGGAAGGCAATTCCATCAAAGCCGATCGTGACCATGTGGTGCTGTTTTCCGATTGGACCGATCAAGACCCAGAGCACGTGTACGCGACCTTAAAACGTATGAGTGATTACTACAATTATCAGCTTCCCGATACTGCGAGCTTCATTCGGGACACTCGCACTGACGGGCTGAGTGCGGCATTGAACAAACGGCGCATGTGGAATCAGATGCGCATGAATCCCACTGACTTGGGCGACGTGTCGGGTGCGATCTACACCTATCTGGCAAACGGTGCATCGCCCGCGGCGAACTGGACGGGCATCGCCAAACCGGGCGAGCACGTCCGATTGCGATTGATTAACGGCTCCTCGTCAACCTTTTTCGATGTGCGCATACCCGGTTTACAAATGACGGTGGTGAGCGCCGATGGCCAGGCGGTTGACCCTGTGACCGTCGATGAAATTCGCTTAGGGACTGCCGAGACCTACGATGTGATGGTCGAGCCTAAAGAGGATCGTGCGTATACGATTTTCGCGCAGTCGATGGACCGAAGCGGTTATGCGCGCGCGACCTTGGCGCCCCGCCCCGGCATGCAAGCAGAGGTCCCCGCTCTTGACCCAGAATCCTGGCTCACCATGACGGATATGGGCATGGGCGCGATGGGGGGCATGGATATGCCGATGGATCATGGTGCCATGACCGATATGAAAGGCATGTCGATGGGCAACATGGCCCCGATGTCGACGAAAGATATGAAAAGCCGCAATCCTGCCAACGATATGCGAGTGATGAGCCCCGATCGCTCGCTCGCTGATCCTGGCCCCCGGCTTCGCGGCAATGGGCGTCGCGTGCTCACCTACGCCGATTTGCACACCATCGGCGGCGCTATGGACCAACGCGGTGCCACGCGCGAAATTCAGCTGCACCTCACGGGGAGCATGAAACGTTTCATTTGGGGATTCGACGGTAAGAAGTTCTCGGAAGCGGGACCGGTGCATTTCGATCATGGCGAGCGGCTGCGCATCGTGTTGAGCAATGATACGATGATGGCGCATCCCATTCACTTGCACGGCATGTTCGGGGAGCTGGAAGCCGAGAATGGCGAGGTACTGGTGCGTAAACACACTTTCGTGGTGCAGCCGGGCAAACAGTTAAGTTACTTGGTTACGGCTGATAACCCCGGGCAGTGGGCGTATCACTGCCATTTGCTCTACCACATGGAAGCGGGGATGTTTCGCGAAGTGATTGTGGCGTGAACATGCCTGGACGTGGGGTAGGCTCGATCCTCTTGGCGGGTGCTGTTTGCACTCTGGCGAGCATGACTGCCAGTGCGCAATCCGAGCCAGACACGAGCACCCACGCACCTGATCCGGCCCTCGAACGGCCCGCTGCGAGCGCGCAGTTTCAGCCACCGCCCATGCCAGGCATGGATATGCAGGATGCTGCCAATCAGCATCGCATCTTCATTGAAAACCTCGAAGGAGTGAATGGCAATCGCAATGGCGGAGCCTGGGATGTCCAAGGTTGGTATGGCGGGGACTTCGATAAACTGTGGCTCAAGAGCGAGGGCGATCGCTTGGGCGATCGAACGGCAGGCTCAAAGATCGAAGCCCTTTGGTCAAACGCTTTATTACCCTTCTGGGATACGCAGGTCGGCATTCGCGATGACTTCAGTGGCGGCCCTTCCCGCCAGTGGCTTGCGTTTGGCGTTCAAGGCATCTCCCCATATTGGTTTGATTTCGAGGTCACGGGCTACGTGAGCGAAGCGGGGCGCACCGCGGCGCGTCTGAAGACCGAGTACGATCTATATCTCACCCAGCGTTGGATAATCAAACCCCAGGTCGAGTTGAACGCCTACGGAAAGGCGGACCCTCAGCGCAACATCGGCTCCGGATTGAGTGATGCCCAATTCGAACTGCGATTGCGCTACGAATTCACGCGCGCCTTTGCGCCGTATGTGGGATACGTGCTTGAACACAGATTTGGCGCATCGGCGACATACGCGCGGCGCGAGGGCGATTCGGCCACGGACCATCGCCTGGTCGCCGGCCTCATGTTCTTCTTCTGATCCCAATGCGCACTCTATGAATCGGCGTACCCCACGCGCAAGGCAGGCAACCACTCCATGAAGGCAGCAGACCTGGGAACACCATTGGTTGAAAACGCGGCGAGGGCTCCTGGTGTACGCCCGCCCGCGCTGAAAGATCCTGTGTGCGGCATGACAGTCACTGCCGCCTCACTTCATGTCGTGCAGCACGAAGGGAAGCCGATCTATTTTTGCGGTGCACGCTGCAAACTCAAATTTGAGGCAGACCCGGAAAAGTACGTAGATGCTCAGGACACTGCACCTCCGGCAACGCTTCCAGAGGCCATCATCCCTGGTGCGATGTACACCTGTCCGATGCACCCGGAGGTGCGACAGGACCATCCTGGCACCTGCCCCAAATGCGGTATGGCCTTAGAACCGGAGATGCCCTCACTCGAGGAGGACGACAACCCCGAATTGAGGGATTTCAAGCGCCGCTTCTTTTGGACCTTGCCCCTCACGGTCATCGTCTTTGTTCTTGCCATGGCGGGCCACCAAATTCACTGGCCAACGGCCGCACTCGAATCGTGGGTTCAACTGGCCTTGAGCGCGCCGGTCGTGCTGTGGGCCGGGTGGCCTTTCTTCGTGCGCGCCGAGCAATCGCTGATTCATGCGAGCCCCAATATGTGGACGCTGATTGGATTAGGTACCGCAGCGGCGTTCATCTATAGCCTTATCGCCACGCTCGCGCCGGGCGCATTCCCCACCTCCCTGACCGTGATGGGTCGGGTACCTGTGTATTTCGAGGCCGCGGCCGTGATTATCTCGCTCACGCTGCTCGGCCAATTGATGGAATTAAAGGCGCGCTCTCAAACCTCGGCGGCCATCAAGTCGCTGTTGAAGTTAGCACCCACCACCGCTCGACGCATCAATGCAGATCAATCGGAGGAAGACGTGCCGCTCACGTTTGTCCACGTGGGCGACCTGCTTCGGGTACGACCGGGGGAAAAAGTCCCGGTCGATGGGGTGGTGACGGAGGGAACGAGCGCGATCGACGAATCGATGTTGACCGGTGAGCCGATGCCGGTCTTAAAGCAACCAGGGGATAAAGTCATCGGGGCAACGCTCAATGCCTCAGGCGCGCTCGTCATGCGTTCCGAGCGCGTGGGCTCGCAGACCGTGCTTGCGAACATCGTGCAGCTGGTGATGCAAGCGCAGCGCTCCAAGGCCCCAATGCAACGCATGGCGGATCACGTCGCCGGCTACTTTGTCATTTCTGTAGTCAGCGTGTCGGCCCTGACCTTAATCTGTTGGGGCATCTTCGGGCCGAGTCCAAGCTGGGTGTACGGGCTCATCAACGCCGTCGCGGTGCTGATCATTGCCTGTCCCTGCGCCTTAGGATTGGCGACGCCCATGTCAATCATGGTCGCCACCGGCAAGGCGGCCCAGCAAGGCGTCCTGTTTCGTGACGCCGCCGCGATTGAGAATTTGCGGCGCGTCGACACTTTGATGGTGGATAAGACCGGCACACTGACTGAGGGAAAGCCGCGTTTTGATCGCATCATCGCCCTGCCGGGCCATACCGAAGATGAAATCCTAAGCTTGGCGGCGAGCCTGGATCAAGGCAGCGAACATCCGCTGGCGGCGACCCTCGTGGCGGCCGCTCGCGAGCGCGGATTCGCGCTCACCAAGACCGAAGGCTTTCAGGCGCTCGCGGGTCTCGGTGTCGTAGGCTCGGTCTTAGGCATAAAGCTGGCATTGGGCAACGCCAGTCTCATGGCACAACAGAACGTGCCTATCACCGCCTTGAAGACCCAGGCAGAGGCGTTGGGTGCGGGCGGCGCGAGCGTGATGTTTTTGTCCATCGAGGGAGCGTTGGGGGGTCTTGTGGCCCTCGCAGATCCGATCAAGTCAACGACCGCCGAGGCCTTGACGGTTCTGCGCGCCAGCGGACTTAAGGTCATCATGGCCTCCGGAGATTCCCTTGCCACCTCCGCCGCCATCGCCGCGCGGCTTCGCATCGAGGAGTTTCATGGAGCGGTCAAGCCCGCCGACAAGCTCGCGCTCATCGCGGGGCTTCAGCACGAAGGACGAATCGTCGCGATGGCGGGGGATGGCATTAATGATGCTCCCGCGCTGGCGCAAGCCGACGTCGGCATTGCGATGGGCACGGGTACCGATGTCGCCATGCACAGCGCGGCCGTGACGCTCGTCAAAGGAGATCTTCGAGGCATTGCGCAAGCGCGCATTATCTCCACCGAAACCGTGCGCAATATGAAACAGAACTTAGGGTTCGCCTTTTTCTACAACGCGCTCGGCATACCCCTTGCGGCGGGCGTCTTGTATCCACTCACCGGATGGCTACTCTCCCCGATGATCGCGGCGCTCGCCATGAGCTTAAGTTCCGTGTCGGTCATCACCAATGCGCTTCGCTTACGAGCGCCACGGCCTCCCACGTGATGGAAGCGTCCTCCCGTTTGGTGATCGCGGCCCGAGCGATCGACGCCTCGCAGGCTCCCTACCCCTCCCGGGTCGGCATCAGCAATTCTGCAAGCCGCCGTTTTGCCCGTCGTAGCCGCATCTCCACTGCTTTGGTGCTGGTGCCCAATATGGCGGCCGCCCCTTCCTGCGTCATCGCTCCCACGGTGGTGAGGAGGAGCACTTCCTTGTAAAGCGCGGGTAACGCCGCAACGGCCGCATCGAAGCGCTGCTGCTTCAAGACCTGCTCGGCAGCGGTTTCGCGCGCCTCGGCGAGTTGCGCCGGTGATGCGGGCGGGCAATTCGGTTCCGCCGCGTAGAGTTGTCGAAAGAGGCGCTGGAATTTCTGGCGACGACTAAAATCGCGACATTTATTGAGCGCGATCGTGCGGGTCCACGCGGTGAAGGAGCGTGTCACTTCAAAGCGGCGCAGATTCTCCCAGGCGGAGATGAAAGTCTCTTGCAACAGGTCATACGCGTCGTCTGAATTGCCGACGTATCGGCGCACGAACCGATACACCCCGTCCTTGTGCCGGCGCATCAATTCATCAAAGGCCGCACGATCGCCGCGTTGGGCCCAAGCCGCCAGGGTTTCATCCGGCGGCGCCGATTCCGGTGAGTTCACGGGGGGGCAACAACAAGCGCCTGATTGACGATGCTATCGAACTGATTGGCCTGGTCGCTCGACAGCAAGGCGCGCATCGCAATCACATGCTCAACCGTCGCACGTTGCAGCCCCATCATGGCATTGTTCAGCCGCTCGAGCGCCTCTTGCGTGCCTGCGTCGTATTGGTGACGAACAGTGATCGCGGCGGCGATATCTCGATTCGCGGCGCGTAGCTGCGTCTCGTAGAGCGAGCGCTGCGCGGCAAAGGCATTCTCCAGCGCAATCAATTGCTCATTCTGCGCGCGCGACAGATGCAGCTGCGTATGGACCAAATCATCAAGCTGCGGCGACGGGCGAACGTGTCGCAAGCCGTAATTCACCCCTACCCAACCGCCGATGACGGCCGTTAGCAGCGTGCAGGCAATTGCCAGAACCGAAAGCCTCGATGCGCTCACCGAAATTGACTTAATAACAGGCTCGAGGGCGCCAAGTTCAGGGCGAGTGAGAGCTCCTCGCCGCCCAAAGAGTCTTGCAGGTGATGCGTCGCATTGATGCCGAAGCCAATACTGCCGATAAACGCCATGAACATGATGAGTCCTTGAACCGACAATCGCCGACGCACCGCCGCGCGGGCGTGCATCCGTTCGCTCACATGCTGCCAGACTTGAGACTCCAGACGCTCCAGCGAGCGATCGGCGGGGGCAGTTAGCAGTTCCGCGTCGTTATCCATAAGATATCCCATGTCGCTTTCGGTCATTGTAATACGTTCAAGACCGGGCTAGCCCTCTCTGAAGGAGGGGTTTGGCGCCCACAGGCGTATAGCAAGTAGCCACGGGCATCCCACAGCCTCTAGAAAAAGGATCTGTTGATGAACGCATTGCATAGTCCTCCCCGCTTACTGTTGCTCGCAAGCATCGCGGCGCTCTCCACCTTAACGACAACGATGGTTTTCGCTCACGCGAAATTAACCAGTTCGACCCCTGCTGCAGATTCGACCATTAGCGTCGCGAGGACTATCGAGTTGCATTTTGATGAAGGTGTTGAGACGAAAATGTCGAGCGTGAAGCTCATGGCGGCCGACGGAACCGTCATTGCCGCAATGTCGATGAAGGATGCCAAGGATCCGGCCATGCTCTCCATTATGCCCAATAGCCCGCTCAAGGCCGGTCGCTATACGGTGAAGTGGAGTGCTGTGACAGACGATGGGCATAAAACTCAAGGCACCTTCAGCTTCACCGTGAGTTAAACGCATGACGGCCGGGATCATTGGCGTTGCCCGGCTCTTGCAGTTCTTAGGGGCGCTCCTTCTATTCGGAGCATCCCTATTTCACCTGTATGGTTTGGCGCCACAGACAGCCCCTCGACCTTGGCAGCGTCCACTCTTATTGATTTCGGCAGCTGCCGCATTGCTTGGAGCACTCGTTTGGTCCGCCGCAGAAACTGGGGCGATGAGTGATGAGCCGGGCGAAGCCATGCACGTGTCGGCCATATGGATGATGTTATCGCAGACCCGCTTTGGGTTGGCGTGCCTCCTTCGGATGGCAGTAGTGCTGCTCGCGCTCGGTGTTCTCCTCACCCGGCAATCGACGCGCCAGTGGACAGTCCTGACGGTGCTTGGCGCTGCCGCGACTCTAAGTTTCGCCTGGACGGGGCATGGTGCTCAAAACGTTCACGGCCTCGGCAGTGTCCACCTCATCGCTGATCTGCTGCACCTCCTCGCGGGGGGCATTTGGGTAGGGGCCCTGGCGCCCCTCCTCCTGCTGGCGATTACCGCCAAGCGGTCGGGTCAGTCAGAGGACGCGCAGAGCCTGGCTTTTGCATTGGATCGATTCTCCGCAATCGGTATCTGGACCGTCGTGATGCTCGTGGCGAGCGGCATCGTCAACGCCTGGTTCCTCATTGGACCCTCGAACTGGCCAGAGCTTTTTAGCAGTCAATATGGCCTCCTACTCAGCTTGAAGGTTGCATTTTTCGCCGCCATGTTAGGTCTCGCGATGCTCAATCGCTACCATCTGTCACCCGCGTTGAAGGGCGCCATTGGTAGCCCGGGGCGGCTCGCCCCCGCAGTCGGCGCATTTCGCTCATCGCTTGTGGGCGAGTCGCTGCTCGCCGCCCTCGTGTTGATTGCCGTGAGTGTGCTTGGCATGCTGGCGCCGTTAAGTTCCACCCTATAACTTGTCTCTTTCGAGTGCGCCTCAGATCGATTCGACAAGTCATACTACCCGCGATCACTTGTTCGGTAGGTCATCTATTCGCAACATAGGACGGCGCCATATTAGTTAGAGTTCAAACGCACTCAAGGCGTTACGGAAAGAGGTTTGCTGTTTGCGTATCCATTAAATCGTATTAATATTATAATACATGCCGAAGCATGATCAAGTATGCTGTTTTACAGCGTGGCGGCCCGCGGGAGGTTCGCTCAGGCGCGAGCATGCATGGTATATTGATCATATAAAAACAGAACTTGAAGCGACGCGGGGAGCTTTCGCGGACGGCGGATAACGTTATGACGACCCATAAAAAGCCCCTGCGAAGCAGCAAGAGCTACGGCCCCAAGGACAAGGACGGATTCATTCATCGCAGTTGGATGAAGAGTCAGGGCTTTCCACCCGACGTGTTCGATGGACGGCCGGTCATCGGCATTTGCAACACCTGGTCCGAACTGACGCCCTGCAACAGCCACTTTCGCGTCATCGCCGAGCATGTAAGAAACGGCATTCTCGAGGCCGGCGGTTTTCCACTGGAATTCCCGGTGATGTCC
>JANXZQ010000234.1 GCA_025355445.1 Gammaproteobacteria bacterium | reverse complement strand
CAGCCCCAGCAATGTCTCGTCTGCCTGCACAAGCTGTACAGTCGAGTAATTGATGGGCCCGCGATAGTGGCTGCTCAACAAGAACAACCGCAACTTCTTCACGGTGCGCGAGGTATTGAAGAGCTTGCGCGACCCCGAAGTGTTGCGGTTGTTCTTGTTGAGCAGCCACTATCGCGGGCCCATCAATTACTCGACTGTACAGCTTGTGCAGGCAGACGAGACATTGCTGGGGCTGTATCGCGCACTCAAGGACGCCGCCGGATCGGGGCCCGCCGATGCAGAGTCGCTCGCCACCTTCCGCGCCGCCATGGACGATGACTTCAATACGCCCGAGGCGCTTGCTGTCATGCAGGGCGTCGCCCGGGAGTTGAATCAAGCGAAGGCAGCTCAGGATGCAGGGAGGTGCGCCGCCGCGGCCGCCACTCTGCGTTCGATGGGCGCCGTCCTCGGCGTGCTGCAACAAGATCCGGACACGTATTTGAAGCGCAGCGTTGGGGTCAAGACCCTAGGTGATGACGAGATCGAGTCGTTCCTAGCCGCACGGCGCGCGGCGCGTGCGGCCAAAGACTTCGCCGAGTCCGATCGGATTCGGGACCAGCTGACGACCGCAGGGATTCTGCTGGAAGATAAGCCGGGGGGCGCCACCCAGTGGCGACGCGCATAAACGCGCGACGCGTATAAGCGAAGCGGGGACAGGATCCTCGGTGGTGGTCAGCATTCCTCCCGCCGCCACCGAGGTTTGCCACGTAGACCGGGTTTAGAAACGCCGCGAGGCTAAAATGCCGACCGCCAGACCCACTACCGCCGCGATGCCCACCACCTGCCATGGGTTGTCGCGCACGAATCCGTCGGTGACCTTGCCCGCTTGCCTAGCCTGACTGCCTATTTGCGAGGCGGTATCCGCTACGGCGCTCTTGGCGGCCATCAGTGCCATTTTCACTTTGGCGCGAACCCGGGCTATCTCGGGCGTATCAAAGTCTTTCAACGCCTTCGTGAGGTCATCGACGCTGTCGAGAAAGCCATTGACCTGGGCACTGGCGCGGTCGGCTAAGGCGTGCGCGGGCGAATTAACGACGGATTCCATAGTTTAACTCCTAGACGCGGCGACCCATGCTCAGCAGGAAGCTGACCACGGCGCCAATCAGAAACACGATGAAGAGGATTTTCGCGATGCCGGCGGCACCGGCGGCAACTCCGCCAAAGCCGAATACGGCAGCGATCAAAGCGATGATGAAGAAGACAACGGCATAGTGAAGCATTGTGAAACCCTGATAGTTATTTGCAGCATGTCTGCGGTGAGAGAAGTGTCCCGCAACGGGCGTGCCATTGCAGTCGGAAGGCGTCGTCGGCCGCTGTAGGACATAGCTCACCCGGCCGCGGTGCGCACCTGTTCCGCGCACGTAGTTCTGCGATAATGCTGCGGTATGAAGACCCTGCTGGTCGTGTACCACTCGATGACTGGAGGCACTTTGCAGATGGCACTGGCCGCCGCCGCCGGCGCTGCCTCGGAACCCGCGGTGTCGGTATCCTTGCGGCGAGCCGCGGACGCACATTCGCCTGACTTGCTGAATGCCGGCGGCTTTATATTTGCTTCCCCGGAAAATCTGGCGGCGATCTCAGGGCAAATGAAAGATTTCTTCGATCGCACCTACTATGCGGCGCTCGACCATCTGAACGGCAGGCCCTATGCCACGCTGATTTGCGCCGGCAGCGATGGCGGCAATGCCGCACGACAAATCGAGCGCATCGCCACCGGCTGGCGCTTAAAGCCGATCGCCGATCCCATGATCGTTTGCACGCATGCCCAGACGCCGGAAGAAATTCTGCGACCCAAGAATATTCCCGCGCAGGCGCTTCAAGCCTGCCAAGAATTGGGTGCGGCACTGGCCGCCGGCATGGCATTGGGTATTTTCTAGTCCGCTAGGGCAGGCGCTGCATCTCGAGTGATATGGAATTGATGACGGAGGAGTCGTCACGCAGCTTGACGTAGAGCGGGCCGCCGTCAGGATGCGGAACCGGCAGCGCCGGCCCTAAAAAGCCCTCGGGCACCTGCACCGGGTTGGTGAATTCCGGATTGTTGGAGACCGAATGGAGCAGATACAGATGCGTGCCGGAAAGCTTGCACGCGAGATCAGGAGTGGCCGGACAGATGAGATCTTTCAGCACCGGCAGACGCACCAAGTTACCCAAAGGTTGCCAGTCGCCGGCGATCCCCTTCGCGACGATGCGAAATTGCAACGCGCCGAAGGTGGAGGTTCCGAACGCCTTGGCAGGATTGAACGTCGCCACTGCCACCTGCGCATTCTCCAGCGCGAGCGCACCATTGCTGAAGCTCAAAATGGCCGTGGAGGATTCGTCGCCGGCCGCGACTTCGATATTCTCATCACGTGTAAACGCGGCCGGCCACTGCGTGCGCAACGCAAATGTAAGAGTCGCATCCAGCGGCAGGAAGTTTTGGCCGGTCAATTGAATGTTGCTTTCCTTGCTGGAGTTCGATGGCAGCACGCTCTTACCGATCAGCAACACGCGAGGCCGCGGTCCGTCCACCGAAGCGCTCAGCGGCAGCACGCGGCCGTCTTTTAGCGTCACTTTTGCGCCCAAGGCGCGGTCCTGCTTGAGTGCTGCCGCGGCCGGTGCGTCCTGAGCCGTCATCCGCAGCTCGTCGCCGCCATTGTGGGTCGTCAATTCGCCCGGCACGAAGGCGACATTGCCGATTGTTAGGCCCACCACCTCGTCAAGCCGAGTACCCCTGAGCACGCCTTGGCCTTCGCCCGCGTGCATGGCGAAGCCGTCGTAGTGACCGGCCTCGTAATAGGTTTGCAGAGGCACCGGTTGCGACTGAGTGACGCCGTTCTGAGTCACCCATAGGCTCATGGCGCCGGGCTTGGCTTCGTGAAGCGGCAGCTTCACCTCGATCTCGTTGGCTTTGACCGTTTTCCATTCAACCTTCAGCTCCTTGCCGGCCGGGTCTTTGAGCATGACGCCATCGACGCAACTGACGCTGTCGGCCTGCAGGTGGACGGTATCTTGCCGGCCGACCACCAGCGCGTCTTCGTCTCCTGAGGCGAGTTCCCACGTGGCCGCCCGGGTATTCATCAATACAAAACCCGGGCCGCGATAACGATCGAACCCCCAATAGCCCTGAAGCGAGGCGTGCAGGCTGTCACTGACGGGAGCGGAGCGCAACGCGGACGTATCGACGACATAACCACCCTGCATCGCATCGGCGGTGGCCGGCAGGTCGATATTCCTGCCGTCCCTTCCCGTCAGGCTCAAGGTCACGTCATGCGCGAAACTGGTAGAAAATACCAATGGCGCGCCATCCACCGGCAGCACCAGAGCACGTCTGCCGCTGCAGTAGATTTCCTTCGGATTCACCGCGTGCAGGGGAGGCGGCTGCGCCGTCTCTACCGCCGGCAGCGCCACCACCAGTACCGATAGCGGGCTGTGAAAGGAAGGCGCGGTGTTCAATGTCAGCGCCAGCTTGTCGCCGGCCTGCGAAGCGAGCGCGGGAATGTACTGATAGCGCGCGGTGCGGAAGGAATCGAGTATCCGTGCAATGTCGAGAACCGAGGCAATGTAGGGACTGTAATAGCCATAACTCAGCTGCGGCGTATAGCTTGCCTCCATCGCCAAGTCGCTGCCCGGACCTGTAGTCAGCGCCTCGACGATCGAGGTGCTATGTCCGTCGTTCAAAATGAGCGACTCGCGCCCCTGCATCAGACATGGCGCTTGCAGCTCGGGAATCCTATCCAGACATTTCTCGTCGACCTTGATGGCCAGGCTGCGGGACAGCAGCGGAGCGGCTTCACCGAGCTTCGACGAGTCCGCGTTGCTAATGGCGCGAATCGCCGCCAGATAACGCTCCAAGCGAGAACGATCCAGTGCCGCTTGATTGAGGTCCTGGGATGTGCGGACAAATGCGCCGGGCCGGCCTCGCACGGCGCTCACCAGTGTCTTGAAGTCGCCGCCCGTGGCTGGGGCAAGAAACACCAGCACTTGTTGCGCACCTTCCGGCACGGTCACCGACAATCCGTCGCGAGCGCAATTGCCGGTCCAGGTCTTGCAGGGAAAGAACCAACTCTCCGGTGGTGGATTTGTGGAACCGCTCAGGAAGGCGGCTACCAGCAGATAATGAGCGGATTGGGTAGCCGGCAGATCCGCCTTGATCCAGACCCGGTCCCCCACTGCCAGATTGGGTACCTGGGATGCCGGCAGAGTGGCCGCGCCGCGGGTAATTTTCACGTCAAGAGTAGGCCCGGCAAGGTCAAACGGCGCCGGATCGGCCTTGGCGACCGCGGCTAGGAGGATTGCTAGAATGAGCGGGCGACTGCGCAACTGCATGAGATATAAGACCTCCACGACCTAAAGGTTCGGTACCGGCTTAGAACACCCACCGCGCGCGAAGTTCGGGTTAGGATCATAGATCAATCCAATCACCCGTTGGGGAGGCCCATGAGTATGAAGACGACGCACAAAGACTCGCGATGCTCGAAGGCAGACGAACGTGTCTAAAAGCCGACCGCAATGCACGCATCTTGATTCGGTGAGATCCGTGACGCCCAGCAGCGACGGCTGCGAGGAGTGCCGGGCCATGGGCGACACATGGGTTCATCTACGGCACGCGCGCAAGCATTATCAGCATGCCAAGCACCCGATCATTTCGTCATTCGAGCCCGGAGCGGATTGGAGCTGGTGCTTCATCGATGAAATTCAGGTTTTTTTGCCGGCACTGCACGATTGAGAGGGATTGAATTCGCACGAGACTCGCCGGAAGTGGCCCGAGACCTGATCGGGATGACGCTGCTGGTGGATGGCGTCGGCGGCCGCATCGTCGAGACCGAGGCGTATGACAGGGAAGATCCGGCATCGCATTCTTTTCCCGGTCCGACGCCGCGCAATGAAGTGATGTTCGGGCCGCCCGGCCGCGCCTACATCTACCTTTCCTACGGTATCCACTGGTGTCTGAATTTCGTTTGCCGCGAAGCGGGCCATGGCGCGGGCGTGTTGATTCGCGCGCTGGAGCCGACCACGGGCATTGCAGCGATGATGCAGCGCCGGCGGCAGCAGGACTTGCGATTACTGTGCTCCGGTCCCGGCAGGCTCGGACAGGCCTTGGGCATCACTCATGCACTGAATGGGAAGCGCCTCGATCGTGCGCCGTTCAGTCTTACGGCCGCTTGGACTGCGCGTCTTAAGGTGGTGCGCGGACCGCGCATAGGAATCTCCAAGGCCGTTGATCAGCCATGGCGTTTTGGACTAGCCGGTTCACCGTACGTCAGCCGGCCCTTTCCCACGTCGATGCGGATGGGCAGACGAAGAGAAAGTGCGGTCAAGACATGAATCGATAGGAGCGTGAAGACTCCACAGGCAAGATAGTACTGGCAGCGTTCGGCCGGCTGAAATTCGGCCGCGAGTCTTGAATCAGGCCAACAGCGCCCACTACGAAAGCGAGCAGGTCCAAGTTGGCGCGGAGTTCAAAACGAGTGATGGAATCCGACATACGCGCCGTCCGGCAGCAGAGAAAATACGAAGGGATTATTCCGATGAGCTTCATAGGCACCGATGGCAAAGCCGAGCGCGGCGCCGGCGATTACATCGGTCTGCCAATGTTCGCGAGCCTTGACGCGAGCGACCATTTCGTACATCGGCAGGACCGCCAGCACCGCGACCAGCGGTTCTTCGTGAATGTATTGATAGATGAACGGTGTGACGGCGGCCGTTGTTACCGACACATGGGTGCTGGGAAAGCTGCCCTTGCCGCCCCTGAACCACTGATTGGGATCACCGGTTGCGGAGGGCCCTCTTCGGCTGAAGATGAATTGCAACCCCTCGGTCGCCACGGCGCTGCCGAGCGCGGCTTCCCCTGTCTCCCAGCAGGTCTTTCCCAGGCGGTCCTCCGTGCCCTGCCACCACGCGCATCCTACCGCCAGCAGCGTCAACGATACGGGAACCGCGTCCTGCAGGCTGTAGATACCGCCGGTGTCCCTGGAAACCCGATGATCGAGGCCGGCGGCGTTCCCGACACTGGGCGACAGTAGCAGGGCCGGCAGCGCGCACGCCGCCGCAGTCAGAAAGCATCGGTTGACCAAGGTGCACCTTTTGGGGTATTTCCTGTAGCAACGTTGAAGTCACGTTGATTCGTACTGCAACGATTTGTACTTTGTATTACAAAGTAAGTCAACGAAGGTAGGTCATGAAAGAGTTGCAGCAGGCGCTGGCCGAGATTCAGTCCATACGCAGTGACGTAGCCCGCGGCACAGAGTTCCGCGGCTACGGCCCCGCATCCATCGCGGCATCCGGAGTGCTGGCGTTGCTGGTTGCCGCCGCTCAAGCGCAATGGCTGGCGAAGCATCCGAGCAGCGACATTTGGCTTTGGCTCGGCGTGTGGGCGGGAACCGCTGCCGCCTCGTTGCTGATGAGCAGCGTCGAGACTTTTGCGCGCGCGCGCCGAGTGCACCGCGGATTCGCCCGGGAAATGCTTCAGTCGGCGGTGGAGCAGTTCCTGCCCGCCTTGACGGTCGGGTCGCTGCTGACCGTGGTGCTGACAAGAATTGCTCCGGAGCAATGCTGGATTCTGCCCGGACTGTGGCAATTGGTCTTCAGTTTGGGGGTATTCGCCTCGTGCCGGTTTCTTCCGCGGCAGATGTTCGCAGTCGGCGTGTGGTATTTGACGGCGGGCTTATTTTGCTTGGCTGCGGCCGGCGCCACCCGGACACTGTCGCCGTGGCTGATGGGCATCCCATTCGGAGTTGGGCAACTCATGGTTGCCGCCGTGCTTCAGTTCGGATATGGGGAAGCGCTTGAGTAAACGCGACGACAAGAAAGCGCCCGCCCCGCGTTTCGCATACGACGGCCTTGACCGTGTCATTCACGAGCGAGCCAGGCTCAGCGTTCTGACTTCGCTCGTCACGCATTCCAAGGGTTTGTTGTTTGGCGATCTAAAACTACTGTGTGCGCTGACGGACGGCAATCTCAACCGGCATTTGCAGGTGCTGGAAGAGGCAAAGCTGATCGCGATAACCAAGGGCGTACAGAACAACCGGCCGCAGACTTTCTGCCGCATTACCGCATTGGGACGCAGGCGCTATGTCGAGTACCTGGCGGTGCTCGAGCAGGTGCTATTGGATGCCGGGGCCGCAGTCAGGGGGGAACTGTCGGCGAAAGAGGCCACTTGAGCTAGGACGCGGCGACTCGCGCGGGAATCAACCCAGATCACGTACACCGAGAGCAGACAGCCAGCCACGAGCCATACACAGGGCCGCGTCACGGCTGCAAGTGTCCGAGAGGAATCCGCACTGTGCGCTTCACGGTGGCGAGCACCACGCTTGATTGCATGTCGCGAACGTTCGGCACGCGGATCAGTTTCTTCAGAACCACGTTGCTCAAGGCATCCAAGTCCTTTCCATAAACCTCGAGAATAAAGTCATAGCTTCCGGTCATCGCGAAGCACTTGGTGACCTCATCCATGAGCAGTATCTCCTTTTC
>JANXZQ010000086.1 GCA_025355445.1 Gammaproteobacteria bacterium | reverse complement strand
GAACCGCAGGCGCCGCTGGCCGCCATCGGCGACACCGACGAGAAGGGCACCACGCTGCGCTTCAAACCCAGCGCGCAAATATTCACGCATATCTCTTTTAACTACGACACGCTGGCCAAGCGCCTGCGCGAATTGTCCTTTCTCAATTCCGGCGTACGCATCGAGCTGATCGACGAGCGCGACGAAAAGAGATATGCGTGAATATTTGCGCGCTGGGTTTGAAGCGCAGCGTGGTGCCCTTCTCGTCGGTGTCGCCGATGGCGGCCAGCGGCGCCTGCGGTTCGCCCAATCGATATTCCTGACGATGCAGCTTGCCGTCGCGCCGTACGAGTAATTCCAAATAATCGGACAGCGCATTGACCACGGAGATACCGACGCCGTGCAGACCGCCCGAGACCTTGTACGAGCTGTCATCGAATTTGCCGCCGGAGTGCAGCACCGTCATGATGACTTCGGCTGCTGAGCGTCCCTCTTCGGCGTGGATGTCGACGGGGATGCCGCGGCCGTTGTCCGAGACGGTGACGGATTCGTCGGCGTGAATGGTGACCACCACCCGATCGCAATGGCCTGCCAGGGCTTCATCGATGGCGTTATCCACAACCTCGAACACCATGTGATGCAGGCCGCTGCCATCGTCGGTATCGCCGATGTACATGCCCGGCCGCTTGCGTACTGCGTCGAGGCCTCTTAAGACTTTGATTTTACTGGAATCGTAGACGTCGCTATCGGCCATGGTGGGTCCTGTTTTATGACCCGCCATTCTAGCAGTTTTTGACTTATTTAACGAATCCCGGCGAGCCAAAAAACGCTATCAAATCATCCGCTTGCAAATGCTGAGGGCGTGCGATTTCGTGAATTGATCATGTATCTACTACGTACGTCCGTATTATTCAGCTATTGGCCCTGAAATGTTTCACGTGGAACGTCAGACCGGGGTGGGCTACCCGTCCCTCACTTCGCCACTCTCAATCCGATATTGCAATCCCGGGGCGCCAAACTGCGAGAACTCGGGATGTAACGTCGTAACGATCAGCTGCACCGACTGCGAGGACACCTCTTCGATCAGCCCCGTCAGCCGCATGTCATCGAGCTCCGCGGCCGGGTCATCGAGCAGCAGACTGGGCCGCACCGGCGAGTCCAGTGGGAAGAGTTTGACTTGGGCCATCAGCAGCGCCGCGGCGAGCAGCTTCTGTTGCCCGCGGGAAATTCGATCCTTGACGCCCATATCGTTTAGCCGAATCACCAGCTCTGCGCGATGCGGGCCGACCTGCGTTGCTCCGCTCTCTTGGTCCTGCCCCCAACTCTGTGCCAATGCCTCCGCAAAGCTTCCGCTCTGCGCCCAGCCCTGCCGGTAGCTGAGCTCCAGGTTCATTCCAAGCATGCGGTGCGTGGTACCCGATGCTGCGGCCCGCAGCGATTCCACGTAGCGTGCTCGCGCCAATGATAATGCCTCGCCGTAACGAACCAGATCGCCATCCCACGCGCCGGTGACGCCTCGCGGTTGCCGAGCCTTGAGCCCCGCGTTGCGCTGCTTCAGCGCCTGCTGAAACCTCTGCCAGTCATCCACGAAGCGAGGTTCCACGTGGAACACTCCCCAATCTAAAAACCGGCGACGACGGGAAGGACCTTCTTCGATCAGGCGATGGATCTCGGGATCAATGATTTGAACGGGAAGTAGGGGAGCCAACTCCGCCAAGGATTTCACCCTGTCGCCACCCAACTTAGCGCGAATTCCGCCGCTCGACCCTTCGACGCCCAGGGACACGCGGCGCTCGAAGGCGTCCACCTCGCCGAATACCACGAAGCGCTCGCGGCCCAGCCGAATGAGGTGCTCTAAGCGCCGGGTGCGAAACGACCGGCCGCGACCCAGCACATAGATCGCTTCCAACAAACTGGTTTTGCCGGAGGCGTTCGCCCCGCTAATGAGGGTAAATCGCGGATCGAGATCAATGGCCACCGACTGCAAGCAGCGGAAGTCCGTTACTTGCAACCGGCACAGGGTCACGCCTCATAGCCTCATGGGCATGACGACGTACCGGGCAGATGCGGCCCCCGGCGAGCGAATCAGGCAGCTGCTATTACTATCCGTAAGGCCAAGTTCCACTTCCTGGCCATCGATAGCCGCCAGCGCATCCAGCAGGTAATTCACGTTGAACCCCACCTCGAGATCGGCGCCCTCGTAGGTCACCTCGATTTCCTCCTCCGCTTCCTCCTGCTCGGGGTTATGAGCCTGCACCGTTATCACGTTCTTTTTCACGGTCACGCGGATTCCGCGGTACTTCTCGTTCGAAAGAATGGCCGTACGCTGCAACGCCTGCCGCAAAATATCTCGATCCGCGCGGATGGCAGAAGCGGGCGCGGCCGGAATAACCCGGGAATATTCCGGAAAACGCCCGTCAATCAGCTTCGAAGTGAAGCGAACATCGCCGATCTGGGCGCGCACATGATTCGTGCCGATCGCCAACTCCGCGACCCCGTCCTCAGTCAATACCCGCTGCAATTCCAACACGCCCTTACGCGGCACGATGACCTGCTGCGATGTTTTCGCCTTGGCAGCCAACGCCGTCTCACACAGCGCCAACCGATGACCGTCCGTCGCGACCGCACGCAGCACCAACCCGTCGATCTCCAGCAGCATGCCGTTCAGGTAGTAGCGCACGTCTTGCTGGGCCATGGAAAAATGGGTTTTCTCCAGCAAACGCAGCAATTCCTTGCGCGGCACCTGCACTGTCTGCTGCGAATTGATGTCATCGATCACCGGGAATTCCGCAGCGGGCAGGGTCGACAAGCTGAATCGACTGCGCCCCGCCTTGATCACCACCTTCTCGCCCTCAACCGCCAGCGATACCGATAGCTTCTCAGGCAGTGCCCGCAAAATATCCAGGAATTTACGCCCTGGTACCGTGATGTCGCCGGCCTCTTGCACGGCCACCTCCGTAGAGGCCACGAGTTCCACCTCGAGGTCCGTCGCCGTGATCGACAACTGCCCCTGGCGAACGGCCAATAAAACATTCGCCAACACAGGCATGGTTTGCCGTCTTTCGACGACCCCGATTACTGCCTGTAATGGCGCCAACAATTTCTCGCGTTCAGCCGTCAATTTCATGGGCACACCCGTCTGACCAATCTTAGATTTAGAATCTTAAAAAGAGATTATTAATATGATTATGAAGCGAGCCGATATTCGGTATAACTCCAGAAACATCAAATTAATCAATAATTTACAACAACCAAAACCCCATCTCACTCCTGTCTAACGACGGCTCGCAACTTGTCATCCAACTGTGGATAACTTTATGCACAGTTTTATCCACAGCTTTCCCCCCGCTATCCCGCCAGGGTTCTCAACAGGTTCATATAGTCCTCGCCGATGCGCCGCTCGGACTCTCGTAATTCCTTGATTCGTCTGCACGCATGTATCACCGTCGTGTGATCGCGCCCGCCAAAAGCGTCGCCAATCTCCGGCAGACTATGAGAGGTCAAATCCTTCGCCAGCGCCATGGCCACTTGACGCGGCCGGGCGATGGAACGACTGCGACGTTTCGACAGCAAATCCGCAATGCGAATTTTGTAGTATTCCGCGACCGTTTTCTGAATATTTTCCACGGTCACCAGCTTCTCTTGCAGCGCCAACACATCCTTCAACGCGTATTTCACGAGCTCCAAGCTGATGGGCATACCGGTGAATTCCGAGGTGGCGACCACTCTGCGCAGCGCTCCTTCGAGTTCGCGGACGTTGGAGCGAATTCGTTTGGCGATGAAAAACGCTACGTCCTCCGGCAAATCCACCATGGCGACCGCCGCCTTGCTCATCAGGATGGCCACGCAGGTTTCCAATTCCGGCGGCTCGATGGCGACCGTCAATCCCCAACCGAAGCGCGATTTCAAGCGCTCCTCGAGTCCATCCACTTCCTTGGGGTAGCGATCGCAAGTCAAGATTACCTGCTGCTGGCTTTCCAGCAGCGCATTGAAGGTATGGAAGAATTCCTCTTGCGAACGGTCCTTTCCCGCAAAAAATTGAATGTCGTCGATCATCAGCGCATCTAGCGAGCGGTAAGCCGTCTTGAAATCGTTGATGGTGTTGTGCTGCAACGATTTCACCATGTCGCTGACGAATCTTTCGCTGTGCACATAGGCCAGCCGAGCCTCGGGATTGCGCTCCTTCAATTTGTTGGCCACGGCGTGCATGAGATGCGTCTTGCCCAGACCGACACCGCCATAAATGAACAGGGGGTTATATGCCTTGCCGGGATTGCCGGCCACTTGGATGGCGGCCGCCTTGGCGAGCTGATTGCTCTTGCCCTCGACGAAGCTGTCGAATGTAAAACCAGGATTGATGGGAGCACCGAGCACCGAGGGTGCCAGCCGTCTTGCCTTCGCCGCTGCGTTGCCGGCCGGCTCATGGCTGCCGTTGACGGCGGCCACCGGTACCGGGACACCGGCCCGCGTGCCCACATCGAGCACCACCTCCGGCGTAGGCTCTTCCGCAAACGCACGAATCAGCTCCTTGATCCGAGGCAGCGAGTTCTGCCCCAGCCATTCGATGACATAACGATTAGGTGCCAATAACTTCAGCTCGCCATCGCGCTGGATTGCCTGCAGGGGTCTCACCCAGGTGTTGAAATGCTGCTCCGGGAGTTCGCTCTCGAGCACTCGCAGACAGCGGTTCCATAGCGTCTCCGGCAAGAGCGCTCTCCTAGTGATGCGGCAATGGGTCAAAATAAACGAAAGGGCAGGGAGTCTAGCTCCAACGTGGCAAGGCGTCTATTGACACATCCATGCTCGCTCAGTACCCTTGCCGCCTTTCGTAAATCTCCCAATTCATTGATTTAGCCGGTGGTTTTTGCTCGAGTAGCGCTATGAAACGTACTTTCAACCCCAGTAATTTACATCGTGCCCGCACCCACGGCTTTCGCGCGCGCATGGCCACGAAGAGCGGTCGCCGACTGCTGGCTCGCCGCCGTGCGAAGGGCCGCAAGCTCCTCTGTCCCTGACATCGATTCAGGACTGTCTAACGATCCCCAATTCAATCAAGACGCTGACGTTCGAGCCGAGCAAGCGATTGCATCAGCCGGCCGAATTTCGCGACGTGAAGCGGCGCGGCAAAAAATTTGCCGATGCCTATTTCAGTTTGCTGGTTCTGGCCAATCGTGAAACCTTTCCGCGATTGGGTTTGAGCATAGCGACGCGAACATTCGGCACCGCCGTCGCACGCAATCGCATCAAACGCCTGGCACGAGAGTCTTTTCGTTTGAACCAACATTCACTGCCGCCGGTCGATGTCACGGTCTCCGCACGAGACGCGGCGCGACAAGCTCCGCTGAGTGATTTGCGCGCGAGTTTGGACAAGCACTGGAAGTCGATAACGCAACGATGCTGAACCCTCGCACGATTTTATTGTGGATTATCCGCGGCTACCAGCTGCTGCTCTCGCCTTTGCTCGGGCCGCGCTGCCGTTTCTATCCCAGCTGCTCCTGCTACGCACATACCGCGATCGAACGCCATGGAGCCTTGCGCGGGTCCTGGCTCGCTCTGCGCCGCTTGCTACGTTGTCATCCCTTGAACAAGGGCGGCTACGACCCCGTGCCGGATGAGAGAATGATCAATGCCTAATACCCGCATTCTCCTCTGGTTCGCGCTCGCGGCCATTCTGTTCTACAACTATCAGGCGTGGATGCATGACTATCCCGCGCCCGGATCTCCCGGCGCCGTGAGCCAATCCGTGGGCGCTCCCGGGGCCGGCGCAACTCTTGGCGACTCCGTGCCGCAGGCCGCGAGCGCGGCGGCGACTGCCGCTGCGCCCCCGGCGTCGGCTCCCGCCATCGCAGCTGCTCCTGCGGCGCCGGCGTTGACCGATCCGCAGACTGCGCTGCCTGCGGGCGCCGCACCTGCTGCGGACGCCCGCCCGCCGCAGGCCCTGCATATCAAAACCGATGTGCTCGATATCGCCATCAATCTGAAGGGCGGCGAACTCGATCAAGCCGATCTGTTGCAATATCCGCTGCGCAAGGATTCGCCGAATACACCGGTCAGACTCCTGAGCCGCGAACCACCGGATTCCCTGTACCTGCTGCAAACCGGACTGACGGGCGCCGCCGGTGAAGCTGCGCCCACGCACCTGACGACCTGGACTTGCGCGGAGAATTCCTTCGTGCTCGCGGAAGGTGCGAAGGAGCTGCGCGTTCCCTTGACGTGGACCGACGGCCAGGGCCTCAGCGTCACCAAGACTTTTGTCTTCACGCGCGGGCTGTACTCCGTCGACCTGATCTACGACGTACAGAACGCCGGCGGCGCGCCGCGCAAGCTCGCGTCGTACGCGCAGTTCCTGCGTCACTGGGAACATGCGTCACGCTCCTATTTCGACGTCGAGACCTATTCCTTCAAAGGGCCGGCGGTCTGGGACGGCAAGAAATCCCACGACCTAAACGTCGAAAACGACACTGACAGCAAGTTCTCCCAAACCATCACCAACGGCTGGCTCGCTTCCCTGCAGCATCAATTCGTGTCCGCCATCGTCCCGACCGCCGGCCAACCCTACGACTACAAGCTGCAAGTTCGCGACAATAAATATCTGCTGAGCGCCACCGGTCCGATGGTCGAGGTCGCCGCGGGCGGCAAGGCGCAATTTCACGAGAAACTATTCGTCGGCCCCAAACTGCAGTCGCAGCTGGCGGCGACTGCGCCGAATCTGGAACGCACCGTCGACTTCGGAATTTTGACCGTGTTGGCGCAGCCGCTGTTCGCCGGACTCAATTGGATCCATGGCCTCATCGGCAATTGGGGTTGGTCCATCATCATCGTGACGGCCATCATCAAGTTGATTTTCTATCCCTTGAGCCAGGCCAGCGGCCGTTCCATGGCGAAGATGCGCACCGTGGCGCCGCGTATGAAACAGATTCAGGAGACCTTCAAGGACGACCGCGAGAAGCTCGGCCGCGCCATGATGGAACTGTACAAGAAAGAGAAAATAAATCCCCTCGCCGGGTGCCTGCCCATGCTGGTGCAGATTCCTTTTTTCATCTCCTTCTACCGGGTGCTGCTCGAGAGCGTGGAAATGCGCCAGGCGCCGTTTCTCCTCTGGGTGAATGACCTGTCGTCGCGGGATCCCTTCTTCGTGCTGCCGCTGCTGATGGGCGGTGCGATGTATGCGCAGTTCAAGTTGAATCCTGCGCCGCCCGATCCCATGCAGGCGAAAATCATGCAGTTCATGCCGCTGGTGATGACGGGAATGATGGCCTGGTTTCCGGCGGGCTTGGTGCTTTATTGGTTCACCAATACCTTGCTGACCATCGCTCAACAATGGCGGGTCAACCAAGTGGTCGAAGCCGAGGCCGCCAAGCCGCGAAGTTAAGCTCGCCGTGAATTCCCCCGAGACCATCGTCGCCATCGCCAGCGCGCCTGGTCGCGGCGCCGTTGGGATCATCCGAGTATCGGGCCCGCAGGTACCGGAAATCGCGATCGCCGTCCTCGGCAGCCTGCCCGCGCCTCGCCGAGCGCGTCTTGCAAACTTTCTTGACGCGCATGGCGATGCCATTGACCAAGGGGTCGCGCTGTACTTTCCCTTCCCCCAGTCCTACACCGGCGAACATGTGTTGGAACTCCAAGGTCATGGCGGCACGCTGGTCCTCGATCTGCTGTTACAGCGCCTGCTCGAGCTGGGGTGCCGCATGGCGCGGCCGGGCGAATTCAGCGAGCGCGCCTTCCTCAACGGCAAGATTGACATCGCCCAGGCCGAAGCCATTGCCGACTTGATCGGCGCAGGCACCGCCGCCGCCGCCCGGGCGGCCGTGCGCTCGCTGCAAGGCGAGTTCTCCGCCCGCATCGACGACTTGAAAACCAAGATCACCGGCTTGTGTGTCTACGTCGAGGCCGCCATCGACTTTCCCGACGAAGAGATCGATTTCCTGTCCGATCGCACCTTGCAGCAGCGGCTTAGTGCCGTATTCGAAGGCTTCGACTCCTTGAGCCAAGCGGCGCGCCAGGGCGCGCTGCTGCGCGAAGGCCTGACGGTGGTCATCGCCGGCCGGCCTAATGCCGGGAAATCCAGCCTGCTGAATAAGCTGGCGGGAGAGGAGGTGGCCATCGTCACGGACCTGCCCGGCACCACTCGCGATGTGCTGCGCCGGCAGGTGCATCTGGACGGACTGCCGCTGAATTTAGTCGACACTGCCGGCCTGCGGCCCGCGGCAGACGTGGTGGAGGCCGAGGGGGTTCGGCGCGCCCGTCAAGAAATCGCTCGAGCTGATCGTGTGTTGTACATCCTGGATGCCGCCACTGCCGGCAACGCTGCCGCAAGCGGCGCGCTTGCCACCCCCGCCACGCTTGACGAGCCAGAACTCGAAGGCCTGCCCGCTGGAGTTCCTATCACCCTGGTATTCAACAAGATCGATTTGAGCGGTGCAGCTCCGGCCTTGGACGTAGCCTCCGTCCCACCGAGAGTATTTATCAGCGCTCTCACAGGCGCCGGAATCCCACTTCTGCGACATCACCTGAAAGTCGCGGCCGGCTATCTCGATTCAGACTGCGGAGCTCTCTCGGCACGCCGTCGGCACCTCGATGCGCTGACGCGTGCGCGCGAGCATGTGCAATGCGCCGCGAACACGTTGAGCAGCACTCGGGCTTTCGAGTTATTCGCGGAAGATTTGCGGCTGGCGCAGCACGCCTTGGGCGAAATCACCGGCGAATTCACTAGCGAGGATCTGCTCGGTGAAATATTCGGCAGTTTCTGTATCGGAAAATAGCGCCCGCGATCGGAAAATAGCGTCAAACGCTGTGTTTACGCCGCTGCAGCTCGCTCAATTCCGAGCCATCCATGGAGCGCGCCAGACGGGCGGAGACCCCGAGGGCTGCCAGAACGGTGACGGTCACCACCGTGGTGATAACCGGGTAATGCCAGAACAGCCAGACCATGGTGGTGGCGGATAGCGCCAAAATCGTCATAAGCAGGGCGATATTCGTCCGCGTGTGTGCCACGTCACTCATGCCAGCTCCCCTCAGGTCTAAAGTGTGAACTACGTCACACCTTATACATCGTGTGCTGCTAAACGACCATATAGCGGAACCCCTAATGCTCCTATAGGCGATTCGAGGCCCGGATCGACTATCCGAGCATGGTTTCGCGACGCCAGTGGCGGGCGGTCAGCATCAAAAGCACTACGGCCACTGCCAGCGAGGCCCCGGCAGACACCCACACGTCGAGCGCGGCGAGCGGTTCGTCCTTGAGCACGCTGGTCATCAACAAGTGCTGGCTCAAGGAGGGGATGAACATCAACGAAGCCTGGGTTTTCAGCGAATAAATGCTGGCAAAGGCAATGGGCAGCGTCGGCACCAACAGCACGCTGGTGAGGTAGGTCTGGGCCTCGCGATAGCTGCGGGTAAAGGACGCGACCAAGGTCATGAGGGCGGCGCCCAGGGGTACGAAGGGCAGGCAAATGGCAAAGAGAGTCAGCGCCGTGCCCGCTCCTAAGTTGGCGCTCATGCCCAGTTTTTCCAACGGCACGAAGCGGAATACGGCGACGAAGCCCGTAAGGCTCAAGGCCAGTGATATACACATATAGGCGCAAGTTGCCATAATCTTGCCGCCGACCAGGGCGGCGCGCGCCACCGGCAGGCTGAGCAACGCCTCCAGCGAACCGCGCTCTCGTTCCCCTGCCGTGGAATCGATGGCTAGATACAGACCTCCCATCAATACAGCGAACAACACGAAATAAGTCATGAAGCCGAGCACCACCAAGGCTCGCCCGGTGGGAGTGGCCACATCCACTTCATTCACCGCCACCGGCACCGCGAGCAGCGGACTCACGCCGCGCACCTGCAGCCGCAGCTGCGCAATACTGCTGGCGTAGCCGCTCAGTATGATCCGTGTGCGATCCGCGCCCTTGCGGGTTTGCGAATCCGCGCTGTCGGCAACCAACAGCACCGGCGCCGGCGAAGCCGCGCTGAATCGCGCGCCGTATTCTTCAGGGATGATGAGCACCACCTGGGCGGTGCCGCGGCGCACGGCGGAACGAGCCTCATTCTCCGACAGGGTCGCCAAGGTCAGTTTGACGCCTTGTACCCGTAGATAGCGTGTAAGCCCCGGCGCGTACCCGGCGCCCGACAGCGTGATCCGAATCGGTTCATCCGCCTCGACAACACTTTGATTGAGCATGCGCGACACCATGAGACCGAACAGCAAGGGCCCGAACAGCGGCCCGAACAGCAGCGCCGACACCAACGTGCGCCGATCGCGCAGGTTCTCCCGAAATTCCTTGACGAACACGATGAGCAGCGCGCGCATCAGCTCACGCCTTCGGTGTCGCCCAACACCTGCAGAAACGCCTCTTCCAACGAGGCAGCGCCGCTGCGCTCGCGGATGGATTGCACGGTCGCGTCCGCCAGCACTCTGCCATGACCTATGATCACCACCCGATCGCACAGCGCCGCGACCTCTTGCATTACATGCGATGAGAACAGCACACAGCGACCTTGGCGCTTCAACGCGAGCAGCATTTCGCGCAAACTGCGAATCGCCATCACATCCAGTCCATTGGTCGGTTCGTCGAGCACGATGTTGCCGGGGTCGTGCACCAGCGCGCGCGCCAGAGCCGTCTTGATGCGCTGTCCCTGCGAGAAACCCTTGGCGCGGCGGTCGATGAAGCTTTCCAAACCGAGAATGCGCGAAAGCTCAGCGGTGCGCGCCGTCAAACGACCGGCGTCCAGACCGTGCAGCGATCCGAAGTAGTGAATGTTCTCGCGCGCCGTCAAGTTGCCGTACAGCCCCGCCGCATGCGGCAGGACCCCCAGATGTGCGCGCGCCTTGGAGATCTCGCCGCGGATGTCGATACCATCGATGCGCGCCTCGCCATTGTCCGGCGTGAGCACGCCGTACAGCATGCGCAAGCAGGTCGATTTACCCGCACCGTTGGCGCCCAAAATGCCGGTGATTTCGCCATCGCGCGCCACGAAGGAGATATCGCGCACCGCCTCGACGGCGCCGAATCGCTTGCTCAAGTTCGACGCTTCGATCATGGCGCCGGCCCCGTCATGTTCACGAAGAACGGTGCGGGAATGTGACGTTGCAGGCAGGAAGCGTCCAGCTTGTCCGGTATTGGAGCGTCCAGAAACTCCGCCAGTAATCTCGGTACGCAGCCGGTAGCCACCTGGCCATGTCCCTCGCCGCTCACTACCAGGTGCCGATGGTGCGCAAGTCCACGGGCCGCGCGCTCGGCATCGGCGGGCGGCGTGACCGGATCCGCCTCTCCCGACAGCAGCAAGGTGGGTATGTCGCTCCTCAAGGCGCTGTGCAAGTCGGGGTCCACCCGCGCATGCGGCCAGAGCCTGCAAATCTCCTCGAGCGCGTCCAATTGATCCGTGCCCTGGTAGGTTCGCAACATTGCCGTTCTGTCGATGCCGGCGCCCGCGAAAAATGGCTGGTCCTCGCTGCAGATAACGCTGTTCTGCATGCCGCTGGCGAGTTGATCGCCGACCTGCCGCGCGGTCATGATGGTCTGTGCCGCCAGGTTGCCGAGCTCACCCTGCGACGCGCGGTGGATCAGCGCGGGAAGCAGCGAAGCCTGGGTGGCGCTGTACGAAAGAAACCTCAAGGACGCGTTCAGCATGCCGCGATTGAATTCGATGTTGAGCGGCAGACCGCTGTTCGGATCATCCACCGTGATCCGTGCCTTGCGCGGGCCGAACGCCTGCCGCAGGCCGTCGAGTTCCTGCTGTAGCAGAGGATAGGCTGCATGGCAGTCCTTCGATTCGCGGCAGCGCTTGAGGATGAGATCCAGCGCACGTTGACCATCGGCCGGCGTGTCGGCACCGATGGCCTGTTCGGGATAAGTCACTCCGTCCAATATCACTGCATGAACTGCCTCAGGATATCGCCGCATGTAAAGCTGCGCCACGCGGGTGCCGTAAGAGACCGCATACAGATCGATCGCCGGAAGCTTCAGCGCCACGCGCACCGACTCGAGGTCGGCAACCGCCGCGCTGCTGGTGTAGAAACGTACGCGCGCGCCATACTTGTGCAGGCAGGCAAGAGTCGCCTCGCGCATCGCCGGCATGGCATCGGACACGGTCTGCCAGTCGTCCGGATAATCACAGATCAGCGGCGCTGATCCTCCCGTGCCTCGCTGATCCACCAGCACGATGTCGTGGTTGCGATTGGCGCGCGCGAATGCGCCGGCGAGGCCGGTGTACATGGCCACGGCCCCCTGCCCCGGCCCTCCTGCCAACAGAAACAGCGGCGCTGCCGCGGCGCGCCGGTTGAGCGCCGGCACCACTGCCACACGCAGATCGATGGTGGCGCCGCCGAGGGCAGAGCGGTCCTCAGGAACCTTGAGCACGCCGCAGCGCGCCTGGATCGATGCCAGGCGCAGCGGATGTTCGAGGCGGCATTCTTGCAGGGGTAGCGAGTCCGTCGGCGGTGA
>JANXZQ010000076.1 GCA_025355445.1 Gammaproteobacteria bacterium | reverse complement strand
GGTGGCGCATCGGCCATCTATGGTTCGGACGCGGTGGCGGGGGTGGTCAATTTCATCTTGGACACTCATTTCACGGGATTGAAAGTCGATGTGGAGGGCGGCGTCAACCAAGGCAGCAACGATCGTCGCGACCTGCAGAGCATCGAGCGAGCCAGTGGAGTCAACCCGCCCACCGGAACCGTCTATGACGGAGTCAATTCGGATGTCTCGGTCGTATTCGGCAAGGATCTCTTTGGGGGGAATGCCCACGTGACCGCGTACGCGGGATATCGCCACGTGCAGGCGGTGACCGGTGCAAGTCGGGATTCCAGCGCCTGCACGTTGATCGAGTCCGGCAGCTCTTATCAATGCGTTCTCGATGGGACGACTCCGGCGGGGCAGTTCGTGCCAAACGGCGGCACCACCGCCGCAGGTGCGCCGGTGAGCTACGCGGGCTCGCCGCTCACGCTGGATTCGGCCAACGGACACGCATTCCGGCCGCTGTCGGCCCCGGGCGACCTCTACAATCCGGCGAGCTCCCAGGAGTTGCAGCGCCCCGATACCCGCTACAACGCGGGCGTGTTCGGGTCCTACAAGTTCAGCGATGCCCTGAACCTCTACACGGAATTGCAATACATGGATGACAAAACCTCCGTGCGCTACGAACCCGTGGGCACCACGCCGACCGGCGCCGGCTTGAATCAATACAGCGTCCCCTGCAGCAATCCGCTTCTGTCCGCGAGTCAGTTCAATGACCTGTGCACATCCGCCGGCTTGGGTTTGGCGGACACGGCGCTGGTGGGCATCGGCCGCCGCAACATCGAAGGCGGTCAGCGCTCGGACGAGTTCCATCATCAGTCCTACCACCTCGTGCTCGGGTTGAAGGGCCAAGTCAGCGAGCCGTGGACATACGATGTCAGTGTGACTCACGGTCGAGTCAATTCGCGGGAGACCTTGTCCAACGACTTCTCGACATCGCGGCTCGCGAATGCACTCAACGTGGTGAACGTGGGCGGAGTCGCAACCTGCCAATCCGTGGTCGACGGTACCGATCCGGCCTGTGTCCCTTACAACATCTATTCCACCGGCGGCGTTACGCCGGCCGCACTCAAATACATTACCGAAGGTGGCATGGCATCCGGCTTTGCGCAGCGCACCATCGCCGCCGCGCAGCTGGTCGGCGATCTCGAGAAGTACGGCGTCAAGAGCCCGTTTTCCGACAAGGGATTCGGGGTCGCCGTGGGTACCGAGTATCGCGTCGAGCAAGTTCGATACAATCTCGATTCGAACTACAGCACCGCAGATTTACTGACCACCTCTCCCGCCGCCCGTCCGACGCAAGGCACGTTTCGCGTCGCCGAAGTATTCACCGAGCTGAAAATGCCGCTCGTCACGGACAAGCCCTTCGCGAAAGAGCTCGTGGCCAGCGTCAGCGATCGGTTCGCGCGATACACTCCGCAGGGCAATGTAAATGCCTACGGAATTGGCCTGGAATGGGCTCCCCTCAGCCTGGTTCGGGTGCGCGGCAGCATCAGCCGCGCGGTGCGTGCACCGAACGCGTACGAACTGTTCACCTCGCAGGTGCTGGGGCAAACCACTCTGCAGGATCCATGCGCGGGTTCCTTCGCCGCAGCGGCGGCGCAGGCTCCCACCGCCACCCTGGCGGAGTGCGCGCGCAGCGGTGTGACGGCGGCACAGTACGGCAATATCGCGCAGCAAACATCGGTCAATGTGGTGACGGGGGGAAATCCCAATCTGAAGCCCGAGACTTCGGACAGCGTCACGATGGGCTTCGTGCTCACGCCAATGCCGAGCATGCTGTTCACAGCCGACTACTGGCGGATCAAGGTCAAACAGTTCGTCGGCGGTGTGCCCGCGTCGTTTACCTTGCCGACCTGCTTGAATGGCGGCGATCCGTTCTACTGCGGATTGATTCACCGCGATGCCAGCGGATCCCTGTCCACCGGCATCGGCGCGGCCGCCGGACGCATACTCAGCACGCGGTACAACACCGGTTCCTACGGCAACAGCGGCGTGGACTTCGAGGGACGCTACAATTGGGATCTCGAACCGCTGTTCCCCAAGGCCGGCAACTTGTCGTTCAGCTTCACCGGCAGCGTCGCGCTGGACAATCCCATCGCTGTGACTCCCGGCGCACCGGAAATCGACTGTTCGGGCTACTTTGGCCCGAATTGTTCCGGAGCCGGCCCAACGTCGCCCGTGCCTCGCTACCGCCATCGACTGCGAACGACGTGGGACTCCAAGCACGATTTCGAAGTATCGTTGAATTGGCGTCATATCGGTAGATTGAAATCCGAATTCACCAGCCCCGACCCTAACCTCGCGGGCCTGGGAACTGTCTTCGCCGTGGACTCGCAAATTCCCGCCTATGACTACTTCGATTTGGACGGCAATATCGACGTTACCCCGCATTTGAATATCAGGCTGGGGGTCAACAACCTGACGGACAAGAAGCCCCCGGTGGCTGGCTTGCTCTCGAACCCGCTGTTGGTGAACGGCAACATGGTGGCGGGTATCTACGACGCGCTCGGGCGATACCTATTCCTCGGGTTCACGGCAAAGTATTAGTCTTCAACCACAAGTGAAAACCTTCATGAAAAGCGCACTCTATTCTCTGACTGCTTCGCTCGCGATATCTCCCTTGACCGCTGTGACGGCCGGACCTCTGCAATTGACGCCCGCTGCGTCCATCGAAATACCGCACTCGACCGGAAAATTCGATTTTTTGCGTGTCGACTCGAAACGACACCGCCTGCTCGCCGCTCACGAGAACGACGGCACCGCGGATTACATCGATTTGCAGAAAAATAGCCTGATCAAGCGATTGCAGGTGGGCGGGGCAGTCGACCACGCCGTGGATACCGACTCCAAGTATTACTACGTCAGCGTGCAGCAAGCCGAACGCGTGGCGGTGGTCGATGCGGAGACCTTGCAGGAAGTGAAATCCATCAAGACGGCGGGTCCCACCGATGCCATCATTTTCGAACCGAAGAACCACATGGTGTACGTCACCCATGACGAGGGCTCGGAGGTGTGGGTGATCGATCCGGCCAGCGCGAAAGTGGTGGCCACCATCGCGATACCGGGAGTGCCGGAGTTCATGGTCTATGACGCCGCGGTGGACCGCATCTATTTGAACATCAAGAACAAGGATGTCGTTGCGGTAATCGATCCCTCCGGCAACAAGGTCGTCGCTCAGTGGCCCACTGCTCCCGCCTTGCAGCCGCACGGCCTAGCCTTAGATGCCGGCAGCCATCGCGTTTTTGCCGCAGGCGGCAACGGCAAGCTGGTGGCGATCGATACCAAGAGCGGCTTGAGCGTGGGCTCGATCGACATAGTGGCCAAAGTGGATCAGATCGCGCTCGATGAGGTCGGTGGCCTGCTCTATTGCGCTGGCGCCGACAAGATGTCCGTGTTGAACATCGCTGGCGGCGAGCTGGCGCCCCTCGGAGATCTCAGCACGGCCGCAACCGCCAAAAACGTTGCGGTCGACCCGGCAACCCGAGCGGTGTGGAGTACCTATACTGACGGCAAGAGTTCGTTTGCCAAGTCCTGGATGCCGCCGCGCCCGTAATTGGCTTGACGAGCCAAGCCGAGTGGCACCTACTAAGGGCTGCAGACTGCGGGTGCGGGTAACTGCCCCTCTGCGG
>JANXZQ010000011.1 GCA_025355445.1 Gammaproteobacteria bacterium | reverse complement strand
GCACAGAGTTGGAATTTGCCGTCGCGATCCGTGAAGTAGGTGAACATGAAGAAGGCCAGCCAGTCCGGCGTCCGTTCATTGAAGGCACCTAGAATGCGCGAATTGTTCGCATCTCCCGAGCGCCGCTGCAGCAGGGCTTCTGCCTCCTCCCGGCCGTCGCGCCCAAAGTGCTTGTGCAGCAGGTACACCATGGCCCAGAGATGGCGGCCTTCCTCCACATTGACCTGAAAGAGATTTCGCAGGTCGTACTGCGAGGGGCAGGTCAGTCCCAAATGACGCTGTTGCTCGACGGACGCGGGTTCAGTATCGCCTTGAGTAACGATGATGCGCCGCAGGTTGGCGCGATACTCGCCCGGTACATCCTGCCACACCGGCTCGCCCTTGTGATCGCCGCGGCCGATGGTTCGGTCGGGCTGCGGCGGATTCAAGAAAATGCCCCAGCGATAGTCAGGCATTTTCACGTGCTCGTAATGCGTCCAGCCGCTGGGATGCACGCTCACCGCGGTGCGCAGATACACCTCGTACCCGTGCGATCCTTCCGGACCCATTTCGCGCCACCAGTTCAAGAACTCGGGCTGCCAATGCTCGAGGGCACGCTGCAGAGTTTTGTCCTCCGAGAGATTGACGTTATTTGGAATTTTGTCGCCGTAGTTGATGCCCATTAGACTCGTTCCCAATTGAATTTAGCCTTGCTGCCGGTGCCGAAGGTCTTCAAAGCGCCTTCCGTTCCGACCGCATTCGGGCGAATGAAAATCCAGTTCTGCCAGGCCGACAGCCGGCCGAATATCCGCGTTTCCATGGTCTCGGGGCCGCCGAAGCGCAGGTTCGCCTCCATGCCGGTGAGCGCGTCGGGCGAGAGACTCGCGCGCTCCTCCAGTACCAGCCGAATCTCGTCGCGCCAGTCGATGTCGTCCAAGGCGGCGGTAATCAGACCGAGAGCCAGGGCCTGCTTCGGTGCGATGGGCCCGCATTTCGCTTGCGAGACGGCCTCAATCGCCGTGGCTTCGCCGTAGAAGCGGCTCCGCAGCCGGGATTGCCCATCGACTCGGGGGAATACGCCGAAATTCATGTCGGATAACGCAATAGAGGGCGCGAGCTCGGTAAAATCCGCCATATAGGTGCGATCGGCCGCCAGCGCGAGTTCGAGCAACGTGCCGGCAAAACAGGAACCGGGTTCGATCAGCGCGATCAAGGTACGCGAACTCACGTCGAGCCGGGCCAACGTGCGGCGCAGAAGCCCCACAGTCTCGCGCACCAGCCAGTGACCGGATAACGCCTGCAATACCGCATCGACGGCCAGTACGCGCTTCGGATCGCCGGCAGTCTTCAAGACCCAAGTACCGAGGGTAAGATGATTGGTCCGCAGCATCAATATCGCATCGTCGAGTTCGCGCGCCATTTGCAAGGGCCACCAACGGTCGCCGGCGGCGAGGATGTCCTGGATACCGGCAGGCTCATCTCCTTCGGGCGCGCGTACGGTGAGAATCGCGCGACGTGAGTCGGGTTCCAAGTGCACATCGACATGGCCGTAGTGGTACCCGTCAGGGTCGATGCGGCAATTCAACGGCGTCAAGTCGATGCCGCCGGCGCTGCCCGGACGATCACTGTGTGCGGCGAGTTCCGTCGCGCGTGCTTGCACATAGGAGTTGAACTGCTGCGGCTTGATCACCTGATCCACCAAACGCCATTCCTTGGCGCGAGCCCCGCGGACGCCCTCAGTGGTGGTACAGAAGATATCCGCCAAGTCGCGCCGCACCTTGCGTTTGTCGGTCAGCCGGGTCAGCCCGCCGGTCCCCGGCAACACGCCCAGCAGCGGTACCTCAGGCAAGCTCACCGCGGAAGATCGATCGTCCACGAGAATGATCTCATCGCAGGCGAGCGCTAATTCATAGCCGCCGCCCGCGGTCGTGCCATTGCAGGCCGCGATGAATTTGAGCCCTGAATGCCGGCTCGAGTCCTCGATGCCGTTACGGGTTTCATTGGTGAATTTGCAAAAGTTCACCTTCCACGCATGACTCGACAATCCCAGCATGAAGATGTTGGCGCCGGAGCAGAAGATGCGCTCCTTGGCGCTGGCGAGGACGACGCTGCGCACGGTGGGGTGTTCGAAGCGGATGCGCTGCAATGCATCGTGCAATTCGATGTCCACCCCGAGATCGTAGGAATTGAGCTTGAGCTTGTATCCAGGTCGAATCCCACCCTCCTCCTGTGTGTCCATGAGCAACGTGGCAGTGATGCCGTCGATCTGCAATCGCCAGTGTCGATAGCGCGAGGGATGGGTCTCAAAGCTGACCATATCCGGGGGCTGAAGGCTCGCTCCCTTGACGCTCGGCTGAATATTGGTTGCCATGACGACTCCGATTAAGGCTGCGCAACACGGTCGCGCAAGCGTGCAAATGATGTCTCCACCGACTGGCCTCCGGTATCGACGATCTGATCGGCCTTGCGGTATTGCGGCTCTCGGCCGGCCAAGATGCGCTTCAGGTCCTCCATCGCCTCCTGACTCTGCGCCATCGGACGCATGTCGCCCTGGGCGAGGACGCGCTGCATATGCTCCGATGGGCTGGCCTTGAGCCAGACGGTGAAGCAGTTGGCCAGCAAGAACTCATACGTGCCGCTCTCGGATACCACACCGCCGCCGACGGCGATGACGGCGCGCGGATATTCCTTGACGATGCGCGCCAGGCAACGGCCTTCGAACCGCCGATATCCCACTTGACCATAGAGCGAGAACAGCTCGGATAACGGCAGGCCTGATTCGGTCTCGATTTCTCGATCCATTTCGAGGAACGGAACGTTCAATTCTTGGGCGAGTTGCGCGCCCAAAGTCGACTTGCCGGCACCGCGCAATCCGATCAGAGCAATGCGGTTGTGACGCGCCTCGTGCGCCGAGCCGACCTCCCGTTCCAACCGCGCCAACAGATCCGCAACCCGATGCCGCGGAATCTGCTGCAAGAGGCGGCGAATCGAACCCTGCTCTCGTTGGCCGGTCTCGGTCTCCAGCAGCTCGGCGATTTGCACGTCCAGGGCCAGCGCGACTCGCCGCAGCAACATGATGGAAAAGTTGCCTTCCCCGGTTTCCAACTGACCGAGATAGCGCTCCGATACGGCGGCTTGGACGGCGAGGGCGCGGCGCGTCAGAGAACGTTCTTCACGGAACTCGCGGACTCGCCGGCCGACCTTTCGCAGAAAATCGGCTTCTTCATTGGGAAGGATGGGGGAAACGGCTTTTAGTGGCTGGGGGAGCTCCATCGGCGCAGTATTTCTCCTTGCATCCTCAGTTGCAAGCATTATTATGCATCTCATGGCTCGTAGACGTAATTATCAGGAATTATATTGCCTGTTTTGCATCAAAGGTGAACAGGATTTGGCCTGTGCCTGAACGTTACAACGCAGCCCAGGACTTGATTCAGCGCAATCTGCAGGCTGGTTTGGCGGATAAAACAGCTTACGTCGACGACTATCGATCACTAACGTTTGGCGAACTGGAGCGTCGAAGCTCCGCCTTTGCGCGAACGTTGGGCGCGCTCGGGATTGAGCGGCAGCAGCGCATCTTGATGTGCATGCAGGACACCATCGATTTTCCGGTGGTTTTCCTCGGCAGCATCAAAGCCGGCGTGGTGCCGATACCGGTCAACACACTCCTTACGCAAAGCGATTACGCCTACATGCTGTCGGACTGTGGCGCCCCGCTCGCCGTGGTGTCGGCGGCACTCATGCCGGTGATCGAGCCCTTACGCGCCACTCTGCCGAACTTGCGCCAGGTTCTGATCGCAGGCGGTGACGCCGTCCATGGAGAATCGCTCACGCGTCACTTGGAGCGCGCGGACGATCGCTACCGCGTCAACGACACCGCACGCGATGAGCCGTGTTTCTGGCTATATTCCTCAGGTTCCACCGGTGCGCCCAAAGGCACGGTGCACGTGCATTCGAGCCTGATTCAAACCGCCGAAATGTACGCCTGCCCCATCCTTGGCATCAATCAGGACGATCTGTGTTTTTCGGCGGCTAAATTATTTTTTGCGTACGGTCTCGGCAACTCGCTCACCTTCCCGCTCGCCGTCGGCGCAACCACCATTCTGATGGCCGAGAGACCCACGCCTGCCGCGGTGTTTGCAAGGATCGCAAAGCATCAGCCGACGATTTTCAGCGGTGTGCCCACCCTCTACGCCGCCATGCTGGCAAGCCCCGACTTGCCGCAGGTGGTCGCGGACCGGCTGCGGCACTGCATCTCTGCCGGCGAGCCCCTCCCCGAAGACATCGGGAGGCGCTGGCAAAGGCGTTTCGGGCTCGACATCTTGGACGGCATCGGCTCGACCGAAATGCTGCACATTTTCATTTCCAATCGCCCGGGCGAGGTGCAATACGGCACCACGGGCCGGCCGGTGCCGGGCTATGAGGTTCGCTTGGTCGACGATGCCGGCAATCCCGTGACGCTCGGCGAGCAAGGCGAGTTGCAGGTATCCGGTCCGACCAGCGCCCTCGGCTATTGGAACAATCCCGAACGCACTCGCAGCATCTTCTTAGGGCGGTGGACGCGCACCGGTGACAAGTACGTCGAGCGGCACGATGGCTGTTTCGTGTACGCCGGACGCAGCGACGATATGTTGAAGGTGAGCGGAATTTACGTCTCTCCGTCCGAAGTCGAGTCCGCACTCATCACTCACGAGTCCGTGCTGGAGGCGGCCGTCGTCGGCCGCCAAGATCAGGACGGGCTGATCAAGCCCATCGGCTACATCGTCGTCAGACCGGGTGTCATCGCCGATGAGGCGCTGTCGAGCCGCCTCAAGCTGCACGTGAAATCGCTCTTGGCGCCGTACAAATATCCGCGCTGGCTCGAATTTTGCGACGAGTTGCCGAAGACGGCAACCGGCAAGATTCAGCGCTTCAAACTGCGCGAGCGTGCAGCTGCACCGCAGGTTCGCGACCCTGGTACGCAACGAATCACGATCGCCGGGCACTCGCTGGAGTACCGGTCTATTGGCGCTGCTGCAGCCAAATCACCGACGCTGATATTCCTGCATGAGGGCTTGGGCTCGATCTCGCTGTGGAAGGACTTTCCCCGGCGGCTGGCCATCGCGTGCAGTTGCAACGCCTTGGTGTATTCGCGCTACGGTAATGGATTTTCCGACACGCTCACGGAACCCCGCCGGCCCGATTACATGCATCGCGAGGCACTCGACGTGCTGCCCGAGATCCTGGACCGCCTCTCCATTCGACGGCCCATTCTCTTTGGGCACAGCGATGGGGCGTCCATTGCCATCATCCATGAGGGATTGGGGTCGCGCACGGCAGCCGGCATGATTCTGTGTGCACCCCATGTGTTCGTCGAAGACCTTGCCCTGCAAAGCATTCGAGCCGCGAAAGCGGCGTACGAAACCACCGACTGGCGCACGCGCCTTGCACGCCATCACGCGGATGTCGATAAGACGTTTCGCGGCTGGAACGACATCTGGCTGCATGAGGATTTTCGCGCCTGGAACATCGAGGAATGCCTGGCAAACGTCGCTTGCCCCACGCTCGCTATCCAAGGAACCGAAGACGAATACGGGACCTTCGAGCAGATTGACCGAATCGCTGCTCGCGCTGCCAATGTCGCGGTCCGCAAACTGTCCGCTTGCCGGCACTCTCCTCACCGCGACCAGACGGAGGCTGTCATCAACACTACCGTCGATTTTGTGCGGCAGCTGTGAAGCGTGAGCTGCGCAACGCGGAGCGCCGCGCTACGCTGGGTTCCAGCGCCGTTACTTCTTCGGGGGCACGCCGTCCGCCGCTTCCCGCCGTTGCAGTTCCCGATCTTCTTCGTCGCTGAACAGGCGCGAGCGGGTCAAGAATCGCAGGCCCTCGGGCCCTTCCAGTGAAAACATGCCGCCACGGCCGGGTACGACGTCGATGGTCAGATGCGTGTGCCGCCAGTACTCGAACTGCGCCGCGCCCATATAAAACGGTTGGCCGCCGATCTCGCCAAGCAGGACATCCTGATCGCCGATGAGAAATTCGCCGCGCGGATAGCACATGGGCGCGCTGCCGTCGCAACAACCGCCGGACTGATGAAACATCAACGGCCCGTGTCTTGTCATCAACTTACCGATCAATGCCAAGGCCTGCGCCGTGGCGCTGACTCGCTGCGCAGCCGCGGCACCGTGCTCAGAAGAACCCAAGGGCCTTCGGCGAGTAACTGACCAGCAGATTCTTGGTCTGCTGGTAATGATCCAGCATCATCTTATGGTTCTCGCGGCCGATCCCGGATTGCTTGTAGCCCCCGAATGCCACATGCGCCGGATAGGCGTGATAGCAATTCGTCCAGACCCGGCCCGCCTGAATGGCACGGCCCATTCGATAGCAGGTATTGGCATCACGCGACCAGACGCCGGCGCCCAATCCGTACAGTGTGTCGTTGGCGATGGCAAGCGCCTCCTCTTCATCCTTGAACGTGGCGACCGACACTACAGGGCCGAAGATCTCTTCTTGGAATACTCTCATCTTGTTGTTGCCCTGAAGAACCGTCGGCTGCACGTAGAAGCCGCCGTCCAGCGGAGCGGCGAGCTTTGCCTGCTCGCCGCCGATCAGGACTTTGGCGCCCTCTTTCCTCGCGATATCCATGTACGAAAGAATTTTCTCCATTTGCTCGCTCGATGCCTGGGCGCCGATCATGGTGTTCGGATCGAGCGGGTCGCCCTGCTTGATTCGCCCCACGCGCTTGACTGCGCTCTCCATGAAGCGGTCATAGATCGACTCTTGTATCAGAGCTCGGGAGGGACACGTGCATACCTCGCCCTGATTGAGAGCAAACATGGCAAATCCCTCGAGAGCCTTGTCGAAAAACGCGTCGTCCTTGTCGCAGACATCCGCGAAGAAGACATTCGGCGATTTACCTCCCAGTTCCAGCGTCACCGGGATGAGGTTTTGCGAGGCGTACTGCATGATCAAGCGGCCCGTCGTGGTCTCTCCGGTAAACGCAATCTTTGCGATCCGTTTGCTCGATGCCAAGGGCTTGCCGGCTTCCAGGCCGAATCCATTGACGATGTTCAGCACGCCGGGCGGCAACAGGTCGCCTATCAATTCGGCCAGGACCAGAATCGAGGCCGGCGTTTGCTCCGCCGGCTTGAGGACTACGCAGTTCCCGGCGGCGAGCGCCGGCGCGAGTTTCCACACCGCCATGAGTATCGGGAAGTTCCATGGAATGATCTGCCCCACGACGCCCAATGGTTCGTGAAAATGATACGCCACCGTATCGTCGTCTATCTCGGACAAGCCGCCTTCCTGTGCTCGAATACACCCGGCGAAATATCGAAAATGATCGATGGCGAGCGGCATATCCGCGGCCATCGTTTCACGTATCGGCTTGCCGTTGTCCCATGTCTCCGCATGCGCCAACAGGCTAAGGTTGGCCTCCATGCGATCGGCGATCTTGTTCAGGCGGTTCGCGCGCTCGGCACTTGAAGTTTTGCCCCAGGCGGTCTTGGCTGCATGCGCGGCGTCGAGTGCCAGTTCAACATCTTCCGCGGTGGAACGCGGGATTTCACAAATTGCTCCGCCGGTGATCGGCGTGGTGTTGACGAAATAACCGCCCTTGACAGGCTCGACCCACTTGCCGCCGATGAAGTTTCCATAGCGCGACTTGAAGAAAATCTTCACGCTGCCGTGTGTACTCGGTGCAATGGTCATGGGACGCCCTCCAGAGAAAAACGATTGGTACCAGCACCGAGTTCCGTGCCAGCCAGCGCGGCCTGGGTGCTTATGGGCGGCCCGTGCGGTTGCCCGCTTCAGATGCTACGCCGCTGGGAATTTCACCACAAGTTACAACCGCCGTACGCGCGGCGAGGCAAGCAGCAGTTCGATTAACCCTTGGCCGCCAACTCCCGTGCCGCAGCCACGATCTCGGTTTCTCCGGGAAGCACCAACAGCGCCGCGCCGGCCAGGGGCGTAAAGGTGTCCGCTCCAACCACGCGCTTCATTGCTGTCGCGCCGCAACCCGCTTCGACGATGGCGGTGATCACTCCCTCGCCCACACCGGCACTCTTGCGTCCCTCGTCCAGCACCAGGATGCGCCTGGCGCTGTTCGCTTGTGCGGCGATGAATGCATCATTCAGCGGCACCAACCAACGCAAATCGACCACGCGCACCTTCCAACCCTGCTCCTTCTCGATGGCGCGTGCCGCACGCAGCGCCATCGGTACGCCGTTGCCGAAGGTGAAAACGACCAGGTCGTTCGCCGCTTCGTTATACACGCGGCCCTCACCCAGCAACATTGACTCGGTCGGTGCGGGATACTCGAACTGCCACCGGCCGTCGCCGGCCTCGTACAAGTCCTTGGTCATATACAACGCGATCGGTTCGAGAAATGCGCAGACGCGGCCATCGATCTTCGCCAGCGCCATCAGCGTGCGCAACATCGCCGCGGCATCGTCGCCGCGGCTGGCGCAGCCTACCACCAGGCCGGGAATGTCGCGCAGGGCGGTGATCGAATTGTCGTTATGAAAGTGACCGCCGAAGCCCTTCTGGTAACCCAGCGCCGCTACCCGCATGACCATGGGATTGCGATACTGGTCGTTGGAGAAGAACTGCAGCGACGCGGCCTCGCCGCGGATCTGATCGCAGGCGTTGTGAAAATAGGCCAGATATTGGATCTCCGGCAGCGGCAACATCCCCATATTCCCGTAGCCCTGGGCCAGCCCCAGGATCATCGTCTCGTCCAGCAGCGTATTGAACACACGGCTGCCTTTGAAAGTCTTGTTGAGACCCTTGGTGACCGTGTACACGCCGCCCTTCTGCGCCACATCCTCGCCGAACAACAGCGCCTGCGGATACTTCGCCAGCAGGTCGTGCAGCGCCTGGTTGATCTGGATCGCCAAGTGCCTGGGAGGTAGATTTTCCGGCAGTTTCGCCGCGCCGCCGAATACCGCCAGGCGCCTGTCGGCATAGTCGGCGCGTTCGGCCTCCGTCCTCACCGCTGCCGGGCTGTACGGCGCCAGGGGTTGCAGCACTTCGGCGAGCGTCGTCAGCCGAGGCCGCTTGTCCGCCGTCTCCGCGGCCGCGAAGCAGCGCATGCGGGCGACCTCGTACAGATTCAGCACCTCGCCCTTCGCGTACAAACCTGATTCCAGCGCAATGCCCGCCGAGCGTAACAGGGGATCGCTCGCCTCCACCGCCATCAAATCCTCGATGCTGCGCCATTCGATTTCGAAATCGGTGCCGGCATGCCCCATCACGCGTGTGGTCTTCAGATGCAGAAACGTCGGCCGCCGCGAGCCGCGGCAATGCTGCACCGCTCGCAGCACCTGGATATAGCCTGCGGCAAGGTCCAGCCCATCTGCGAAAAAATAGTCGAGATCGGCGCGGCTCTGGAAATTGTTTGCGATCCAGCCGCCGGGCGTCTTCACAGAGATGCCTATGCCGTTGTCCTCGCACACGAACAATACCGGTGCCGGCAACTTTTGATACGCCGTCCACGCCGCCGCGTTGAACGCGGTCTGTGCGCTGGCGTGATTGCTCGAGGCATCGCCGAATGAGCAGATCGAAATGCTGTCCGCAGGGATCGGCAGAGTATGCCCGATGCGCCGTGCCTGCTCGATGGCCACGGCGGTGCCAAGCGCCTTGGGCAGGTGTGAGGCGATGGTCGAAGTCTGCGGCAACACCCACAGTGGCTTGGAACCCCACACCTTGTGACGGCCACCGGAGGCCGGATCGTCCCTGCTCGCGGCGAAGCTCAGTGCCGAATCGGCCACGGGATCCATCCCCGGGAGCTTGCGGAAGCGCTCGGCCATGAAGGCGCCGGAACGGTAGTGCAGAAACGCCGGATCGGTGTGCCGCGTCAGTCGCGCCACCATGGCATTGCCCTCATGACCGCTGGAACCGATGGTGTAGAACACCTTGTTCTGAACACGCAGGACGCGTGCCATCAGATCCAGATGCCGCGAAATTATCTGGGATTCGAACAGCTCGCGAAATCCGTGCGCGTCCAGAGCGCTGCCCGGCAACACCGGCTCATCGTCACGCGGCGCCGAATGCGCCCTGCCCTGCCAAAGCTGGACGAATTCCAGGAAATTCTGATCGACGATTTCCGCGCGGTTGAATCCCTTGTGGCGGGCGCCGATGGCTAGGGGCGTTGACATGATGCGGCAATTCTATCTTTTCCGCGCCATCATGGCATGTGATACTCGATGCTCATATGGCCAAGGCAGTTGCGCGCAAGGTGAGGGAGAGCAAGGCGGTTCCCGGCGAGATTCGGATCGGCGTGGGCGGCTGGACGTACGCGCCGTGGCGGGGCTCATTCTACCCGGCCGACCTCTTACAAAAGCGCGAGCTCGAATACGCCAGCCGCAAATTGACCTCCATCGAGATCAACGGTACCTACTACGGTGCACAGAAGCCGGCGACCTTCGCCAAGTGGCATGACGAAACCCCGGCCGGATTCGTGTTCTCGGTCAAGGCTCCGCGCTTCGTCATGAATCGAAGTGTGCTCGCCGATGCGGGACGCAGCATCACGAGATTTCTCACCGGCGGTGTGCTGCAGCTGAAGGACAAGCTCGGCCCCATCAATTGGCAGTTCCTGCCCACCAAGGAATTCGAGCCGGAGGACTTTGAGGCCTTCCTGCGGCTCTTGCCGCAGGAAGTGTCAGGACGCGCATTGCGCCATGCGGTCGAAGTGCGGCATGCCAGCTTCCGCTGTGCGCAATTCGTGGCCTTGGCGCGCGGGTACGGCGTCGCCATCGTGGTTGCCGGCGATAGTTCCTATCCGCAGATTGCCGATTGCACCGCGCCCTTCGTCTATGCCCGCATCATGGGCACGCAGCCGAAGGAAGAACTGGGTTACTCCGATGCAACGCTCACGCGTTGGGCCGCGCGCGCGAAAGCATGGGTTTCCGGCGCAGCGCCGGTGGGCATGGACTTCGTCGAGCCCCAGGGTGCCAAGGATGAGCCGCGCGACGTCTATCTGTACGTGATCAGCGGCGCCAAAGTGCGGAATCCGGCCGCGGCCATGTCCCTGATCAGTAAATCTCGCGAAATCTCAAGGAATAACCAGTGACGGATCCCGGATCTCCCTCCAGCGGCTTGCGCCATGGTTTACGGCAGCGGCACATGACCATGATTGCCCTGGGCGGCGTCATCGGCGCGGGTCTGTTCGTCGGCAGCGGTGTGGTCATCAAAGCGGCGGGCCCCGCGGCCGTGTTGTCATTCGTGATTACGGGGCTGCTGGTAGTGCTGGTGATGCGCATGCTTGGTGAGATGGCTGTGGCGGTGCCGGCGGTGGGCTCCTTTTATGAGTACGCCCGGCTGGCTTGGAGCGATCGGCCGCGGCTCGGCCAGCTCGCCGGGTTTCTGACGGGCTGGATGTACTGGTATTTCTGGGTCATCGTCGTCGCGCTGGAAGCGGTCGCCGGTGCGGGGCTGGTTCGCTACTGGCTGCCCAACCAGCCGGCCTGGCTCATCAGCCTCACCGTCATGATCTTGCTGACCCTGACCAATGTCTTTTCGGTCAAATCGTACGGCGAATTCGAATTCTGGTTTTCCTCGATCAAAGTCGCGGCAATCGGGGTTTTTTTGCTGCTGGCGACGCTGTACGTTCTTGGCGTATGGCCCGGAGCCGCGCCGAGCGTCGCCAATCTCACGGCGCACGGCGGCTTTGCACCCAACGGCGTGCTGCCCATTTTGACGGGCGCAGTCGCCGCCACCGGCTTCTACTTCGGCGCCGAGATCGTCTCCATCGCCGCGGCGGAGGCAGCTGAGCCTGCCAAGGCGGTTG
>JANXZQ010000010.1 GCA_025355445.1 Gammaproteobacteria bacterium | reverse complement strand
TTGCAACACGGACACGGCACAATTCTGGCGCGGCTCGACGCTGGCGACGGCTCGGTACGGCTGCGTATCAGCGATGAGGGAACAGGCATTCCGCAGCAAGAAAGCGGACGAGTCTTTGAGCGTTTCGTCAAGCTTGATGCCAATTCTCCAGGTGCTGGGCTCGGCCTGTGCATCGTGCAAGAGGTCGTTCGAGACCACGCCGGCGACTGTGGCATTGCGCCCGACAACGGCACCGTCTGGGTATCATTACCGTTAGCTCAGCACAGGCTCACAGGAACAAGGCTTGACTATGTTCGACCAAACCGACTTTCTCGTTAGTTGTAGCTGTCGGCGAGACCATCATTAGCCCCGAGAACCGCGGCCCGCAAAATATTGCCCGCGGCACCGCGATGCCAGGGTTCGGCGCGGATCATGTCACGGTGCAAATTGAGGAAGAGGGTCCCTGCGAAACGCCGCCGTGCGAGACACAGCACCCGTGAAATCAATTCCAATACCAATGCGCGAATACCTCGGAGTTTTTTGACCACGCGAAGTCAACAGCCGCACGGATAGCCGTCGTCCCAATGATTTTCGAACGCTTAGCGCCGTCTCGACTCAGCGCCATAGCGGTCGAGACCCCCAGAAAGCACCTGCAGGGGTGATGAGCACGCCCTGCTTGGCACCCAGCGCAAAGCCAACACCGATCAGAAGCAGACATTCGCTGCTTCGGTCCGCGTGTTAAGCTGGCAACAACAAAGGTTGAGAAGGTTGCACGGCTATTGCTACTGCCAGCTCTACTGCCAGCGGCGGGGAATCGAGGGGAAGTAGGGGGACCCGATCTGCATAGGAATCAGTAACTTGCTGATTCCTAACAGTCTTCGGTCGAGTCAAAAGCCCTTCGAGGGTTCGAATCCCTCCCTCTCCGCCATTAAATAATCCCAGTAAAAGCATGATCTTGCGGAAGAATGGCATCAGCGGACAGAAACCGGGCTGTTTTCTACTGCCAGCCTACTGGCAGCTATTTACCGAAGTGATTTATCGTTCTAGCGTTGGCGTTTCTATGTTCAGAGCCAAAAACCCAAGCCCTAAGACGAGCACCTGGCTACGAACGAGGTGGTCGGGAGTTCGTCACGTGGCGACCAACGATTCGTAGTCGATTAACGGTGGGAGCGTGATCAGGACGTGCCGCAGGCGTGCTGGGTCGGGCGCGAACCGCGTACGCAACTGGGCGATATCGGGTACTTCATTGGCGGCGAGGGATTGACTGAGCACGGTGGCGAGCTCCGCCTCGCAAGCCCTCTCGTGTGCCAGGCTTAGGAGTTCGACGGTCTTCGTGCATGCCACGCGTGCAGAGACATGCTCGCACAGCCATTCGAAGGTATGCCGATAGGCATCGCGCGGGAAGAGTTGATCCCGGTACACCAGGTTCATCAGCGCCATGGGCTTGCGCCGCAAGGTATGGATCACGTGCCGATAATCGACGACATGACCGTGCTTGCCATTGGCGCCGCAACGGCCGCGCGGCACCGTAATGGCGCGGGTACCGCCCACGTACAGTTCCAGCCGATCATCATAGAGTCGGGCTCGAAGCCGATGCCCGACGAGCCGAGATGGCATCGTGTAGAAGACTTTCCGTAGGGTATAGCCGCCCGATGAGGTGACGTAGACTAGCGTCTGCTCGTAATCGCAGGTGCGCGAGTCGGGTAAATCCTGCAGCGATGCCCGCTCCGTGTCGATGCGTTTGGCGTTGCGAGCGTTTTTTCGGCCGACGATTTCATCGACAAGGCCGCGGTAGGCACTCAAGTCGGTAAAATCCGCCGCGCCTCGCAGCAGCAGCGCATCGCGGATCGCGAGATTCAGGTGACCATGAGGGCTCTCGATGGAGCCATTCTCGTGGGCGATGCCCCGGTTGCTGCGGCTCGGTTCCATCTGATAACGCGCACACAGCGCCTCGTAGCGGCGCGTCACCGAGCGCCCATAGGGCGTTTTGCAACCCTTCGGCGAGCGCGACACCAGCGATGCCGATCTTCAGCTCACCCATCTCGGTGAAGTCCGACAAACCCATTCGGCCAGGTTCGTGGACTTTGCGGAATATGATTTCTCGTTCAGGTCCATGCTGGGCACGCCACGCCCGGATTCTGCGCTCCAACGTGCGCCGGATCTGCGGGTCCGGCCGGCGTCGGCCCCGTGTTGCTGATTTCTGTGACGGTAGGCGCCGATCCTGCTCGATCCGGTACGCGCTCGCTACGCTGATTCCCGTCCGCGCCGCCGCAACCGACAACTCATTGGTCATCCTGGATTTCATGTAAAGCCTCATCTGGTGATCGTTGATGTATCGACCGGGCATCAGGCGCGTACTCCGTCTCTGGGAACACGTCCTGAATACTCCATCGGCTACGATCACCGACGAGTCAAACCTCCAAAAAGTGGTCGTTACGTCACCTTCTAGGCGATTTTGCGGTCCAAAACCGCCTAAAAGAATTTCTCACCTTGATTGTCGCGCTACAACCTTGCTGATGTACGCAACGATGGCATATACTTATGTATATGCCACGAGTTTTAGAGGCAACCCATGCAACGCACAGCCAAGATTTTCATGAATAACCGCAGCCAGGCCGTTCGGTTGCCGAAGGAGTTTCAGTTCAATACCTCTGAAGTGTTTATTCGCAGGCAAGGCGACGATGTGATTCTTTCCACCCGCCCGACGGACTGGTCTGGCTATCTCGCCTCAGGACCTGTCGCCTCGAAGGCGTTCATGGAAGGTGTTGAAGATTTGCTGGTCCAGGAGCGCGAACCCTGATGGCAGAGTACATGCTCGACACGGATATATCGTCGTACATCATGAAGCGTTCTCATGACGCTGTTCTGAGAAGGCTGCAGAAGGTTCCAATCGGTGCCGTCTGCATTTCCGTCATCACCAAGTCGGAGTTGCTGTTCGGGGTTGAAATGTCTCCCCGGCGACAGCAGGATCATGCTGCCGTCGATGAGTATCTGCGGCACGTCGAGGTTTTGAACTTTCCTGACGAGGCAGCCATTCACTATGCTCAGATCCGTGCTGGACTCAAAGCACGCGGAACGATGATCGGCGCGAACGATCTCTTCATTGCTGCGCACGCCCGTTCTCTCGAGCTTACGCTTGTGACCAACAATACCGGGGAGTTCGGTCGTGTCCAAGATCTCAAGATTGAAAACTGGGCTAAATAGGCCAGTGTGAAAAGCATCGACTTTCGCCAGGCTGCCGCCCGATAGATGTCGTCCGCATTTATTCGATCGGGATAGTCGATGCCCGCGTAAAGCCGATGTGGCATCATTGAACCGTGATCGTGGTACTCCGAATCGTTCTGCGGGCGGCGAGAGACATAGATCCATCTGTTCCTCGATAACCGCCTGCGCTTCGAGATAGCTCAGCAAGACTCAGCCAATGCGCTATCAAAGCTCTACGGTAACGTCGAATTTCGTCCCTCCGGATTTTTGAGAGCTCAAGTGGTATGCGCCACGGCCGGCGGGAATCGTGATCAAGCGCGTCAGGACGTAATAGAGAATACCGCTACTTAGCCACACCGGAATCCCAGCGCCCAGATAGCGGAATGCCGCTGGGGCAGCAAGCGTCACGGGGTCATACAGAGCTAGGTACGATGCGATGCCAACCACGATCACGCCGACTGCCACGAAATTTATTCCATGCCAAAACCAATAATGGCCGTCAGAACCGGAATTAAATAATTGATCCAACGCAATGGACTGCCGGCGCAAAAGGTAAAAGTCGACCATGCCGATCGCCGAAATCCCGATAAATTGTACCCCGCAATAAATCGTAATCGTCATGATGTGCGTTATGGTCCAATGCGTGTGAAAGGCCACAAGGATGAGAGGAACCAACATTAACGTAACCAGTCCGTTCCACGCCAGCCGTGCCAGGGCTCTTATCTGTTGCACCGAAACCGCAGCGAAGTATATGAGCATGCAGATGGTGGGGATGTTCATCAGAAGAATGAGCGAGACAATGACGGTCCCGAAAGTCCTACCCGCCAACGCGATGATCCAAACCACCGGGTCGGCCGTGCCGAGATTCACGGCCGCCAATGCGGCGATGCCGGAACAGTACGCTCCCCCAATCAGTGTTCCACCGATTACGGCGGGGCCGACGGTGTGCCGGCGGTATTTGAGCAGGCGATAGAGTCCTCCGACATAAGGCCACCAAGACATTGAACTCGCGACGCCAAACTCTATGGCGTAAGCCAGCGATTTCCGATGATCGGGTGTCAGTGCGACGCCGGCTTCAGCGTTGGCGATGTGAAGCTAGGCACAATTACTTCCATGTTTATTAAAGCGCCATCCAATTTGGCAAGATATCGAGTGGAATTCGATTCCAAGGGACATTAGCTCACGAAATGCGCCCTTGTCAATCAATGGTTCTCCTTCGGTGCCTTGGCGAAAACCTTTGAAGTAAAGCGCGCATAACCGCCGGCGCCGCATCCCGCCATCAGAGATAGCGCCAACGTCGTCGCTAACTGCTTTGCTTAATGCGGGGTAGGGCCTGAGAGTATTTTTCATCCAACGGCGAAAATAAAATTCAGAATTCTGTTGAAAATTTATTTCCCGCGCGCTGACAATTTTGCGGATGATTTATTCTGAGGCTGAAGCCCCCGGCAGACGCACGCAGTCTGGCTTTCCCCCTAATTTGCCGCTGCACCTTCATGCCGTGTATCCCCATGTCATCGACTTCGTCGTGTGGACCCAGCCCTTCGAGGGTTCGACAAAATCGCCGAAGGCGATTTTGGACGTTGCAGCGCAGCTGCGACGGTCCGGAGCGCAGCGGAGGACGAGCGGCGTAGCCGCGAGCAATCCCTCCCTCTCCGCCATTGAATAATCCGTATTAAAACTATAACTTGCGAGCGAATTGCGGCAAAAGAAAAAAAAGCCGACAGTTTTCTACTGGTTTTCGCCGCCCGCATATTGTCCACGCTCACGCGGCACAATAGAAATCCCCAAAAATTGCGTTTTGATGATTAAAACCGTCAATACTGACGTTATCAACGTCGTGAAATCGAAGTGTGGCAAGCACATCGCGTCCGGAGTCGCCCGTCGCGCCCGGTTGGGTAGCCTCCAAAATGCGAACCTTTACAGTAAGGACAGGAAATACATTGCTGTCGTCCCAATCCCCAGGCTTAACGTCAACCCGCCACAGATGTACGTCGATCACTTCCGCATCATGAAATGACGGCCATTCTCCAAAAATGTAAGTGAGTATTTGATTCTCGTCGAACAATGACGCAGCGTCTGGCATTTGTAGATTGCCTGGGAATAAATCGGCGCGTGAGCGTATACATATGGATTAATTCGTTGCGTGGAAGCGGACACTCGCGGCCAAGCATCTGCCGCTTTGGACGATGGGCTAAGCGTTGAAAACTTTCATACCTTTCCGGTAAGGCGGTAGACGGCCGGGAGCGGTCATATGTTTGTGCTGGAAGCACGCCCGCGACTTGATACAGTACGACGATTAACCCGCATGAACCTGAACTGAACCACATATGGGCAAATTACCTTCCCGTGCTATGCCGGGACCGCGGAGTTTTCGGTCATCGAAAGAACTTCGCGCATGGATGGTGAAGGAGCACGCCAGAGCCCGTGGTCTGCTCCTGCGAATTTACAAGAAAGACTCTGGTGTTCCATCGGTCACGTATGCCGAGGCGCTTGACCAGGCGCTGTGTTTCGGTTGGATAGATGGGCAAAAGCTGCCGTTTGACGCAAACTCCTGGGTGCAAAAATTCACCCCGCGCAGGGCGAAAAGCGGTTGGTCCAAGATAAATGTTGCGCATGTGGATCGGCTTATCCAGGAGGGCCAAATGACGCCTGCGGGTCTCAAGCAGGTAGAAGCGGCCAAAGCCGACGGACGCTGGGCGACTGCGTACGATTCTTCCGCTAACGCAACGGTGCCTCCGGAGTTCGTCAAGGAGCTCGCACGTAACGCCAAGGCAAAGCAGTTCTACGCGACGCTCAACAAGGCCAATCTGTATTCGATTGCCTATCGGTTGCAAACAGCAAAGCGCTCAGAGACGAAGATCAAGCGCATAAAGCTGATTATCGATATGCTCGCGCGCGGCGAGAAATTTCACTGACTGCCCAGGCCCGTGCTTCGAGGCACAGCAATTCGCCACTTCCGCGTCCATGAACGCCGCTCCTGAGCTGCTCTCGCTAGGTGCGGACGCCGACAGTAATCGGAGCGGTTTGGAGGAGACGAAGCGACCGAAGCGTACGGTGTGGAGGGTCATGTAGGTGAGCCGGCGAGCACGCAGACCGCAGCGCGTACCGAGAGCGTGTCTACTGCCAGCGACGGGGAGATGACGGGAATGCGGGGGACGGCGACCCCGGAGTCCACCCGCGCTGGTCCCGGTGATAGCCCCACACGGTGCGCTGGCCCCGCTGCCAGTAATGCAGACTGTGTATGGACGGCGAGTAATCGCACCACGCGTATAGGTCGCGGGCGCGCGCAAGCGGCGGTAATCTGTCGTCCGTCGCCTCCGACCCGAGTCGGCCTCAGGCATCATCTGGAGTTTTCGGTACTGCTGAGTTCAGATATGGCAGCGAGGAGTGCATGAGTATCCACGGGCTTACTCAAGAAACGACAGCATGGAATGGATGTTTTCACCACGCGCATCATTGACTGCAAATCTCCGCTCAAGAGAATAGCCGGAACTTCCCGTTGATGTTGCGCGCGGACCTGCTGCAGTACGTCAAGTCCGGTCAACGCGCCATTCAAATGATAGTCCGAGATCAGCAAGTCGCCCAGTCGAAGGTTAGCCAGTAATTCCTCGGCATCTGCGACGCTCGCGGCGCTATGGGTCTCGTAGCCTTCCAAAGTCAGAAACAGCTCCGTGGCGGCACGTACGGAATCGTTGTCCTCGAGCAGTACGAGTCGGGTAGGCGCCGTGGTATGCAGTGGGGAGACGAGAGGGTGGGGGTCTTCGGCAGGAAGCGTGTCGGGACAGACTTGTTCAAGGGGTATACGTACACGAACCAGCGTACCGCGGCCAACGTCCGAGGAGACCGAGACCGAATAGCTAAGTAGGCGAGACACCTCACGCACGATGGCAAGGCCTAAGCCGACACCGGACCGCTGTGTGCCGGACTGATCGACTTGATAATACTCGTCGAAAATACGGTCCAGCTTATCGCTCGGAATGCCGCTGCCGGAGTCCTCAATGCAGAGGAGGAATCCATCCGCATCCGAAGTCTCGGCGACTTTGACGAAGCCCTTCTCTGTGTACTTGAGTGCGTTACCGATAAGATTCTGCAGCAGTTGACTCAGGAGGATACGATCGCTGATCACGATTTTCGACGTTTCGGGAAATTCCAGACGTATGCCCTTCGGCAGCGCCACCGGTTCAAATTCGCGCTTCAGATCGCCATAGACCGAGGTAAGGTTGATGGGTGATAAGTGCGGCTCGATGGCACCGGACTCCAGTCGGGTAATATCGAGCAGCGAATTGACCATTCGGCTGGCGCTGTCGATGGCCGACTCTTGGCGGCGTAAGAGCTCGTGTTGCTCGGCCGTCTCCGGCGTGAGAGTCAGCAACGACGCATTGAGCAGGCGAATGGTTTGCAGGGGCTGTCGCAGGTCATGGCTCGCCGCAGCGAGGAACCGGGTCTTCGCCATATTGGCGCGTTCCGCTTCCTCGCGCGCAGCCACCAAGGCATCGTTGACAGCGCGTCGCTCGGTCATATCGCGAATCGCTGCGGCGACAAAGGTGTTCTCACCGTCATGAATGGGAGCTAGGCGGATGCCGGCGGGAAATTCGGTACCATCCGCGCGCCGAGCAAATAGATCAAGAAGGCGCGCCCCCATTTCCCGCGCCCTCGGATCGCGAAGATAACCCGCGACGTGAGCGCCGTGGCGAAACCGAAAGCGTTCCGGCACGAGCATATCGATGGATTGCCCGACGAGCTGCTCCCGGGAGTAGCCGAAGAGGTTGCGCGAGGTGGCGTTGGCGAAGAGAATAACCCCCTGAGAGTCCACCACGATGAGCGCATCTGGCGAGAATTGCAGCAGTTGCTGCGTGATAGAGGCGATTTTGTCCATATCTGAGGGTGGCGAAATGCCAAAAGCACACGATTATTTTACCAGCCTATCACGGGCCGGGCAGGCCGCCATTTCTGTTGATGCCCAGTAGGGGGAGGGCGCATATTATTGCGGAAACCCGTCAGTGAATAAGCCCTTGAAATCGGGCAGACTTCCCAAGAGTCCTCCCAAGGAGGCGACTCGCAAAGGCTCGGTAACGCCTCGACAAGGTGGCATTTGGACGAACTCAAAGACGATTCGGCGGGGTCGGAGGGTATCCTCAATCGACTCATGGAGCTCTCGCGCATTGCGGCGCTGGCAGAGATGGCGAGCGGCATCGCGCATGAGCTTAACCAACCGCTGGGCGCAATCGCCACTTTCAGTCAAGCGGGCGATCGACTCTTAAACCGCTCCGAACCGATTGTGCCGCGCGCGCGCGAAGTCTTTCAGCAGATCCATGCGGAAGCGATGACTGCCGGGGAGGGGATTCGCCGAATTCGACGCCTCTTCGATCATGCGGAGCCGACGCGCATCAGGTGCCAGATGTCCGAACTCGTCGAGGAACTGGTGCCGGCATTGCGTGCATTGGCGCAAGCAGCGCATGTTTCCCTCAAAGTGGACGTCCAGGCTCCCTTGCCGGAAGTCAATGTGGACCGATTGAGGATTCAGTTGGTGCTCTTTTCTCTGGTGCAAAATGCCATTGAGGCGAGTACCCAGCAGGATGGCGCGTGCGTGCTCACCGAGGTGCGAGCGGATCGCTATGCCGTCGAGACCAGCATCACAGATTCCGGAGCGGGGGTGCCCGCGGATGTCGCGGACAAGCTGTTTCGGCCCTTCTTTACAACCAAAGTTGGCGGAACCGGATTGGGTTTGGCTTCGAGTCGTGCCAGCATCGAGGCGCACGAGGGCAGCATTGGTTTTGAAAATGGCATCTCAACCGGCAGCCGTTTCTGGTTTCGGTTACCGATCATGACGTCTTGAGGAGTTCACCATGGCGAAAGGCGAAGACGCTGTAAACGCCGCCACCGTCTATGTAGTGGATGACGACGATGGCATGCGTCGCGCTTTGAGCCTGCTGTTGAATACCGTGGGGTATCAGACCGCGGCCTTCGCGAGTGCCAAGGAATTCTTGGGCAAATTCAAGCCCGACAGGGCGGGCTGCCTCGTGCTCGATATTCGCATGCCGGGCATGAGCGGGCTCGAATTGCAGCAGCTTCTGAATCGCATGGGTTCCATGCTGCCGGTGATTTTCATTACCGGGCACGGGGATGTGCCGATGGCCGTGCAGGCCATGAAAGAGGGCGCGTTTGAATTCGTGCAGAAGCCCTTCCGTGATCAAGATTTGCTCGACCGAATTAACCACGCCTTGGAACAGGACAAGGAGAACCGAACCACCTTGGCGCGGCGCGCCGACGTGCTGCACCGCATCGAGTCTCTCACCCCTCGGGAGAAGCAAGTGATGGCATTGGTGGTCGATGGCGCTGCCAACAAAGTCATTGCCATTGATTTGGGATTGAGCGAACGCACCGTGGAAATTCACCGTGCGAAAGTCATGGATAAAATGGGCGCTCGGTCTGTAGCACACTTGGTAAAACTGCAAATGAGCTCCTCGAACGAGACTTAAGTAAGCCGCAATGGGACACGGGAATCCACGTATTTAATTGATGATGGCGCGAGCCAATACTTGATCTATCGTTTCAATCGGATTCCTCCAATGAGCACGCCGTTGACTTTGACTTTCCGCCATCTGCCTCGATCAGGAGCGCTTGAGGCCTCGGCACGCGATGTGGGTAACCGCTTGCAGCAGCTCAACGATGGGATGACGGCGTGCCATATCGTGTTCGAGGGTGCCCCCGAGGCAGCCAGCGGGCTGCCGTTTCGAGTTAAGATTCACGTGAGCGTGCCGGGTGCCCAGATCCACGCCGAAAGCGCGCGACAACCGGAAGAAGGGTGGGCAGTTCCTCATAGTCCGCTGCGTTCGGCTTATGAAAATGCAAAGCGTCAGCTTGCGAAGCTCAAGCAATCGCACGGCCGCTCGAACCTTGTGAGCCGGTAATCCGACTGGCCTGCGCCGCTCCAAGCGTCGCAGAGGAGCGCGCCGCGGGTGGGCCCGCGTGAGCGCTGCGCGGCCGAGTTGCCGGCGCGATGCAGTACGTATAAGCCACTATGGGAAGGCGCTCGAGGCCTAGGTACTGTCTCTCCCATGGGCATCTCAAGAACTCTTAGCCACCCGGGTCTCGGCGCCACAGTCCTTTTCCTGGTCACGATAGCGCTCAGCCCTCCGGCGAGTGCCGCGTCAGCCGAGGAGCGTGTGGACCACCGAACTGAGGAAGCGTTGGCGATGGACGCACACCCAGTGCGCGGCAAGGAGCTGTACGTCGAGTATTGCTCTCGGTGCCACGGTGCCAAGGGGCAGGGCAATGCGGACAAGGTCATTCCGGCATTGGCGGGACAGCGTTTCACCTATCTGGTGCGGCAGTTGGCGAACTTTGCAGGTGCCGAGCGCGAAAGCCGCACGATGCATGGCGTGGCGATTCAGCCGGCAATCAACGATCCGCAAAATTGGGTCAACATCGCGGCGTATCTGAGCCGCCTTGCGCCGCCAGCCGATACACAAATTGGCTCAGGCGAGGCAACGCTGCTCGGTCGCGGAATATTTCACGAGCAATGCGCATCCTGTCATGGTGTGGACGCGAGTGGCGACCACGACGGATTTGTCCCTTCACTTCGACACCAACACTACGCATATCTTGACAGACAAATGCACAAACTTGCCGACGGTTATCGACACAACGCGGACGCAGACTTGGTGCGATTCATGCGCAGTTTCGATGCGCGCGATATGCGCGGTACCGCGGACTATCTGTCTCGGCTTCGAGGGCCCGGCAAAATCCGTAACACCATGCGCCAAGATGGCGTCGTGGTGAACTGAGCGAGCCGGCTATGCATTGCAGAGCCGTTTCTATGTTGATTCAATAAGAGAGGATCAGTTATGACATTGATATCGCGTCGCGCATTTACCCTCGGCAGTGTTTCCATCGGAATCATCGCCCCCGGCTTGGCACTCCTGTCCCCCTGTTCAAGTGCCGCCACGGTGCCGTTGGACCCGAGCGATCCGGCGGCAAAAGCCTTAGGCTTCGTCGCGGATGCAAAGAAGGTGGACGCGGCCACGAATCCGACGTTCAAGCCCACTCAGACTTGCGGCAGCTGCGCGCAGTATCAGGGAAAGGCCACTCAGCCGGCGGCGGCCTGCAACATCTTTGCAGGCAAGACAGTGCCGACGGGCGGGTGGTGCAAAGTATGGGCAGCGCGGCCTGGCGGTTGAATCTGGTCTAGGACGGCCATGAATCGCATCGACTCCGCTCCGGTGGGGCGGCGATCTTTTCGGGGCGTGAGACGCCCATTGGCGGAGGCAGTTGGGAGTTTCCCATAACACGCTCGGGGGTCAAACGCCGGACTAGGTAGTTACCCCGATCGGAGGGCGGAGATCCCCAATTTTCGCCGAAAGTTAGTTGGAGCAAGATGTGGATCTACCGAAGGAGTCTCGCAATGATCACAGATACGACGACTGTTCTAATCAATGATCGCTGGGTCACCATACGGCCGATCCGATCAACCGACTCGGCAATGGAAGCAGGTTTCGTTCGAAACCTCTCCGCTGCCACGAAGCACTATCGGTTTTTCTGCGCCTTAAAGGAATTGTCACCCGCCGACGTCAGCCGTTTTTGCAATGTTGACGGTCCTCACACCATGGCATTTGTCGCGACAGTGCGTGACGAAGGTCGTGAAGTCGAGATCGGAGTTTGTCGCTATGCTCCCAGCAGCAAGTCGGATGTCCGAGAAATGGCGGTCACGATCGCGGATGAATGGCAGCACACCGAGCTTGCGAAGCTGCTCATGGACCACCTCTTGATCTCCGCGAAGCAGTACGGCATTCGGCAGTTGTACGCAGTAGAGCTCGCGGACAATCAGGCAATGCGCAATTTCGCCAAAGATTTCGGAATGGCCGCCGAGCGCGATTCCAGTGACGCGAACCAGGTCATCTATTCCCTGGGGCTTTGAAGCATCGCCTACTAGCGCCGATCGCGGCCATCTAGGGTGGCTGTTGCTCGCGATGATATGGGTCAACCAACGGCCTTGGCATTGTTCGGCGGGGTGTGTTCTAACTGCCGCGGTAGATAAACGGCGGGGCGACAAAGCGTGGGCCACTGACCATTAGGAAGTCTCACGAGTAGCGGTGCAAGGTCGAGAAGCCAGCTGACGACGGATGGCCATCACGAAATCACCCCGTTCATCTGCAAGATTGCCGTTTTTCGCGCGCACGACACCTTCGCGGTCTGCCAGAGAAATGACGGCAGAGTGATTGAAACTATGGTCTGCGAGCTCGCGGTACTGAATGCCCAGCGCCGCGGCCAACAAGCGAACGTCATTCGCCGACGCCCGTGCGATGATCCAGTTGTCTTCGCTTATATGATGTTCGGCCGCAAACGCGTGATACACCCGAAAACGCCCTCGATGCCCTGTAGCGCACGCCCTCGGAAATATCCTTTTCGATCTCACGTTTGAGCGGCCACCGACGGCATCTTGTCAGCGGCGTGAAGGGTACCCGTCGTCAAGCTACCGAATGCCCCGGTCTAACCTGGTTTGCCATCAGCTCGCGGTCTCCAGAGGATGGGGCTGTAAATGCCGATGAATAATAGAAAGGATGCTGTCCACAGTAGGGCGGCTGCGGCGATTACCATCGGATAGCTCACGCCGGGCAGCAGCAATCCAAAAACGCGGATGACGGTGGCTCCAATCAGCAATGCGTAAGCCAGCGTCATCAGGGGATGCAGGTGCAGCGGTCGGCCGGTATGTCCAAGCGACGCGCGTGTCATCACCGCCACAATCATGGTGGTCAGGGCACCAATGGTGAGCGCATGCAGCCAGAATGCCGCGATCGCATAACCGCCCAGCAGCGCCGCGGCCTTCAGGGCCAACCCCACGGGCAGCCAGAGATAGGCGATATGCAGGATCCAAACAAGGGGCTGACGCAGGGTAAGCACAGTCCGCCATTGCGCAAGCCGCAGGATCTGAAGCACAGCCGCGAAGCCCGCGATCCAGCCGGCAATGCGGCTATTAGGCCAGAATACATCGCCCACGATCACACTGGCCATGGCGAGGACCGATAAGACGGTGAGTGCTGTTCTTGATTGCAAGTTCGTATCCAGGCCCTGGGCCCGCAGCGCGGAAGCGGTAAACGCGGGCACGATTCGCCCGCCAATCACGGTGACCAGGAGCAGCGTGATGTCGATACCGACCATCACGGCCTTGAGTGCGAGCGGAGCATCATGGCGGAACAGGCCGACGTAGAAAGTCACATCAGTCAGCCAGAAGGCCCCCAGCACCGCTAACAACGGCGTATTACGGTTACGCGATCTCAGCAGCGGAATCATTACCAACACGGCGAGCAGTGGCAGAAAGGCCAAATCGACTAGCGCAGGCAGAATTGCAGGCCACGCAGGCGATGAGGCAATCAGGATCCGCGCCGCAATCCACACGGCCGCCAACACCATCAAGGGACGGCCGGCAAAGCCCTTTTGTCCAGTCCAACTGGGCACCGCCGTCAGCATAAATCCAGCAATGGCGCAGGCAATGAACCCGAACAGCATCTCGTGTGCGTGCCAGAGAGTCGGGGGCCATCCGGTGCCGAGCGGTGTTCCCGCAACGAAACTGAAGGCCCACATGGGAACCAACAGTACCGCTGCCATCCCGGCCAGGAAGAATTGGGAGCGGAATCCGTAGGCGAAGAGACTGAATTTCATAAGGGGTAGCATACTTACCCCTTTACCATTGCATGCTAGTGGATTCTACGTAGGTACACTGCGCCAATCCTCGGCCGGTAACCAGTCTGACGAAAGAAGTGCATCTTGGAATGACAGTGTTGGCGACCTACTACGGCGACATCAAATGGCTGCACATTGGGTGCGTTCTGGCGTCGGGCAGCCTATTCTCCCTGCGTGGGTGTCTTATGTTGTGCGGCTCGCGTTTTGCCAACCACGCGACGTTGGCAAGGCTCTCCTACGTCATCGACACAATGCTGCTGACAGCTGCCGTGCTCTTGACCATCATTATTCACCAATATCCGCTCGTTCAAGCTTGGCTCACGGCGAAGCTTCTGCTGTTGATCGTTTATATATTGTTGGGGATCCTTGCCCTGCGACGCGGCAGAACGCGGTGGACTCGAGGCGGATACCTGTTAGCCGCCATTTTGGTGTACGGATTCATCATCAGTGTCGCGGTTGCGCACAATCCCCTCGGCCTGTTTTCTCGAGTTTGACCGAGGCTACGCGGGGTGGCGGACCGATTGAGCTGGCGGGTAGTGGACGGTGTTGTCGTCCGAATCTCGATTGCGGTCAATACGTATTGCCTCGAATGAGTCCGCGTCGGACGATGCGCATCGAAGTGCCATCGGATGCCATTTCAGCGGAGCTCGTGTGCCAAACACCGAAACGTATAACGACGAGATCGTTCGACTATTCCTATTGGCGGCCGCCGTCTGGGGCATCATCGGCATGTCGATTGGCGTATATATTGCGGCAGAATTGGCGTGGCCCGCGCTGAATTTCGATCTTCCATGGCTCACATTCAGCAGACTTCGGCCGGATCACACGTTTGGCGTGATATTCGCCTTCGGCGGGTCCGCCTTGATGGGCACCTGCTACTACGTCGTACAACGCACGGGACACGCGCGCCTCGCGCTCGGCAATCTTGCGACCTTTACCTTCTGGGGTTGGCAACTGATCTGCGTGCTCGCGATGGTCTCGATGCCGCTCGGAATCACCCAAAGCAAGGAATATGCGGAGCCGGAATGGTTCGTAGATATCTTGGTCGCCGTCGTGTGGGTCAGTTTCGGAGTGGTCTTCTTTGCCAGTCTCGCGCGGCGACGAATCCGTCACATCTACGTGGCCAATTGGTACTACGGCGCCTTCATTATCGCAGTGGGGCTGCTGCACATCGTCAACAACTTGGCGATTCCGGTCTCGTTGTTTAAATCATATCCCATCTATTCCGGCGTCACCGACGCCATGGTGGAGTGGTGGTACGGCCACAACGCAGTCGCCTTCTTTCTCACTGCGGGTTTCCTCGGAATGATGTACTACTTCGTGCCGAGGCAGGCGCAACAACCGCTATGGAGTTATCGGTTCTCCATCGTCAACTTCTGGGCGCTCATTTCCGTGTACATGTGGGCCGGCGCGCACCACCTGATGTACACGGCGTTGCCGGACTGGGTGCAATCGGTGGGGATGGCATTTTCGTTGATACTGCTGATGCCGAGTTGGGGTTCCGCGGCCAACGGTCTGCTGACCTTCAACGGTTCCTGGCACAAACTCAAGACCGACCCCGCCGCGAAATTCATGGTGCTCGCGCTGGTGTTCTACGCCGCCTCGACCTTCGAGGGATCGATGATGGCGATCAAGACAGTCAATTCCCTCTCACACTATACGGATTGGACGATTGCGCACGTGCATTCCGGCTCGATCGGCTGGGTGGCCATGATCACCATAGGATCGCTGTATGCCATGGCGCCGCGCGCGCTGGGCCGACCGGCCATGCATTCCACCGCCGCCATGGAACTGCACTTTTGGATGCATACGGTCGGATTGGTGCTTTACGTGATTGCGATGTGGGCCGCCGGCGTTACAGAGGGGCTGATGTGGCGCGCGACGAATGCGGACGGGTCGTTGACCTATCCCTTCATCGACAGCCTCATTGCCATCAAGCCGCTTTACGCCGTCCGGTTCGGTGGTGGCCTCTTGGTGGTTGGCGGCATGGTGGTGATGGCCTGGAACCTCTGGCATACGGCGGCCGATGCGCGCGCGAGATTGATCAAGCCCATCAAGGTGCCGGTGCCCGATCCGATTCCGCATCAAGTACCCGCGCCCCTACAAGCGCCGGTCTAAGGAGCGTTTGATGTTCAGCGGTTACAAATACTTCGAGGCGGTTGAAAAGCACGCCGGGTTGCTCGGTATCCTGATCGGAATCATGGTGTCGCTCGGTGGTCTTGCGGAGATCACGCCGTTGTTCGTGGCGGCCCATTCCGTCAAGGCGCCCGCAGGCACGGCACCTTATGATCCGCTGCGGCTCGCGGGGAAGGACATCTATGTACGCGAGGGCTGCTATTTGTGTCACTCCCAGATGATTCGCGCACTGCGCGCCGAGACGCAACGCTACGGTCACTATTCAATCGCCAGCGAATCCGTCTACGACCGCCCTTTTCAGTGGGGCTCCAAGCGAACGGGTCCCGATCTTGCGCGGATCGGCGACAAATATTCCGATAGCTGGCATCGTCTGCATCTGATGAGCCCCCGTCAGGTGGCGCCGGATTCGAACATGCCGGGATACCCCTGGCTGGCCAGCGAGAAAATCGACGCCAAGGACATCGCACAACGCATGCGCGTGCTGCGGATGCTGGGGGATCCGTACAGCGATGCGGATATCGCCTCGGCCGCGGCCGCACTCGACGGCAAGACGAACATGGATGCGCTGATCGCCTATCTGCAGGGGCTGGGGAAAATGCCCGTGAGCGCCCACCCTGACGGCCCCGCCGGCGACGGAGGCGCGCAATGATTCCTGCAATCTGGGGCCAAATTGCGGGAGCCTTGATCGTGATGATGCTCTTGAGCTTCTGTGGAATCTGGATCTGGGCCTGGCTCGCGTATCAGAAGTCGAAGTTCGACTATATGGCCAGTTTGCCGATGAAAGACGACGAGCAAGTGAAATGAACGCGTTCTGGGCGCACTGGGTCGAGTGTCTTCTGGTGCTGAACTTGAGCATCATCGTGTTTCTCTTTATTTGGGGGCCTCGAGTCAAGATTCCAACTCTGGACGACGGTACGACGGGTCATGTGTGGGCGCACGGAGTATTGAGGGAGAGTGTCCGTAGACTGCCGACGTGGTGGACCATCCTATCAGTGGGCGCATTCATCGCGGGAGGCGTCTACCTCGTGTTGTACCCCGGATTCGGTGACCACAAGGGCCTCTTGGGCTGGACCGAGCGAAAGGAACTGGCTCACAACACCGAACTCAACGCCGTGCCGCTACAGGCCTTGATACGCTCACTCGATCATGCCTCGGTCGAGACCATTGCCGCGAATCCCGCCGCAGTCCGCATCGGTCAGCGGTTATTCATCGACAATTGCGCCGCGTGTCACGGACGTGAGGCCCATGGCAACCCGTTGTTGGGCGCACCGAATCTGACCGACAACGATTGGCTGTATGGCGGCGGCGGCAACGCCATCTTGGCCAGCATTCTCGACGGCCGGCACGGCATCATGCCGCCGTTCGGCACGACATTCGACCACGACACCATCGTCAACCTATCCAACTACGTGTTGAGCCTATCCGGTGCGCCGCACGACGCGGGCAAGGCGGCCGCCGGCAAACCGCTGTTCACGGTGTGCGGGGCGTGTCATGGCGTGGACGGCAAGGGCAGCACGGTGATCGGCGCGCCGAATCTCACCGACACCATTTGGATGTACGGCGGCACCGCGAGTGCCATCCAGCAAACGATTCACGATGGCCGCGGCGGCGTCATGCCGGCGTGGCGTGCGCGACTGGGCGTCGACGATGCACGACTGGTCGCGGCGTGGGTTTACTCGCAGGCGAATACTCATGCACCCCCGATCCGCTGAACCCGTACAGGCAGCCCCGGGTGACTGGTACAACACGCCGGTGTTGTGGTTGGGGATGGTCCTGTTTGCGGCATCGCTTGCCGGTTGCGTGCTGATGATCGTGCTTGGAGCGCGGCATGTCGATGTGGCGCTGCCGACGGCGGGCGGCGAGATCATGAAAATGCCCCTGGCACGTCCGGCGGCTTCCGACAAGCCTTAAGCATGGACATGCCCCGGTCCGGATGCTGGCATTGCGGCGAACCGTTAACCGGCCTCGATGCGCCGCGCGCAGTCATTGACGGGCAGATGCATTCGTTCTGCTGCAACGGATGCTCGGCGGCCGCTCAATGGATCGAAGGACTGGGGCTGGGGGACTACTATCGACTGCGCACAGCCGTCGCGGATCGCGCCCCGGATCGCCTAGAGAATCAGCGTAGCGCTGCTATATGGGAGTCCTCAGCGCTCGCCCGCCTGGTGGTTCGCAAGGTCGATTCGGCGCGGTGCGAGACGATGCTGCTGATTGATGGCATACATTGCACTGCCTGCGCCTGGTTGATCGAGCGCGCCGTCGGCTCGGTCCCCGGCGTCGATAGTGTGCATGTGAATATCGGTGCACGCCGCGCGCGCGTCGTCTGGCGCGACGCCGGCTGTGCATTGATTCAAATACTTGATGCCGTGGTACGCAGCGGATATCGGCCTCTTCCCTTGGATGCCGCCGCGCTCGATGAGGCGCACAAGGCCGAGTCGCGCGCCGCATTGAAGCGCCTCCTGATCGCCGGTTTCGGCGCCATGCAGGCCATGATGTATGCCAGCGTGCTGTACTTTGGGGTGTTTGACGGTATCGATGGATCGACCCGCGGTCTGTTTCGTTGGCTAGGCCTGCTTGTCGCCACGCCTGTAGTGTTTTACTCTGCGCGGCCGTTCTTTTCGGGCGCCGCGCAGGCCGTAGCAGCACATCGTCTCACCGTGGATGTGCCTGTCGCGTGCGCCATCGCGATCATTTATCTCGCCAGCATCGCCGAGGCCATTCGTGGCGGCGGCGAGGTGTATTTTGATTCGGTCAGCATGTTCGTCTTTTTTTTGCTGCTCGGACGGTTTTGCGAATTGCGGGCGCGCCATCGATCGTGTGACTTGAGCGACGCTCTCGTGCGTGCCGCGCCGATGGTGGCCGATCGCTATCGCGACGGTTTGGTCGAGCGGGTACCGGCCCTCGATCTGAAACCCGGAGACCAGGTGCACATCAGTGAGGGGGGCGTCGTACCCGCGGATGGAACCCTGTTGAATCTGGCGTGTCGAGTCGATGAGTCCCTGATGTCCGGGGAGTCGGTGCCCTTGATTAAGCGCCGGGGAGATTCCCTATTGACGGGCAGCGTGGTGGTCAGCGGTCCTGCACAGATCAAGGTCGAGCGCGTTGGCGGTGAGACCTGTTTGGCCGGCATCGTGAGCTTGGCTACGCGCGCCGCGACTGAGAGACCCCGTCTCGCCCTCGCCGGCGAGCGTGCCGCCGCCGTGTTTGTACGCCGCGTCATGCTGCTCGCCGGACTCACGGCCGCCGCATGGATACTCGTGGATCCATCTAGGGCCTTTAACGCAACCCTCGCCGTACTCGTGGTCTCCTGCCCTTGCGCCTTTGCGCTCGCAGTGCCGGCCGCCCTGACGCGAGCTCTGGCCGTACTCGCCAAGCGCGGCGTGTTGGTGGTGCGACCGGATGCGATCGAGAAGCTGGCCGTCGCGACCCATGTGCTATTCGACAAGACCGGGACGTTGACAATTCCCGTGCTCGAGATTGAGCGTATCGATGTGCTGCGCGCTGGCGAGGAGACCCGAGCAGCGGAACTCGCGGCGGCACTTGCGCGCGGCAGCCAACACCCGATCTCGCGCGCAATCGGCGCGGCGGCCGCCTCGTCCGCCTATCGTGTCGAGGACCTGCGAGCTTTCACCGGCAAGGGCATCGAGGGACGCATTGACGGCCGTCGATTGCGGCTGGGCCAACGGGACTTCGCCGATCCTCGTACAGGCGCCTCGCAGTTACCTGACGATGCAGTGGTGCTGGCGGATGACTCAGGTGTCATCGCGACTTTCTCTTTGACGGACAAGCTTCGCAGCGGTGCGAGGGTCGCGATCGATGCATTGAGAGCAGATGGTTTGCAGGTGGAACTCATCAGCGGCGATGCCGCCGCGAAGGTACGCCGAACCGCGATCAGCCTCGGCATCGATCGCTGGTATGCGCGGCAACGCCCGGAAGACAAGCTGTCGCGACTGGCGCACTCGCGCACCGCGGGCGCCTGCGTCGTCGCAGTCGGTGATGGTATCAACGATGCGCCGATCCTGGCGGGCGCAGACGTGGCAGTGGCGTTCGCGAGCGGCGCCGAAATTGCCCAAGCGGCCAGCGACATTGTGCTCATGGGTGAGCGGCTTGACGGGTTGGTGGAGGCACGGGCGATTGCCCGCGACACGCTGCGGATTCTTAAGGAAAACCAGCGTTGGGCACTCTTTTACAACAGCGCAGCTGTGCCGCTCGCCGCTTTTGGATTCGTTCCGCCTTGGGCTGCCGCCATTGGAATGTCGGTCAGCTCCCTCGTCGTCATCTTGAATGCACTGCGAATTGGTCGCGCGGTTGTTCCCGCGCGAATATTCACAGCGGTGCTTTCGGCAGCGGAACTGTGAACATTCTCATTGTCATGATTCCTTTGTCCTTATTGCTCTTGAGCGGAGCCGTGGCGGCATTCTTTTGGGCGGTCAATCACGATCAATTCGACGATTTCGACACGCCTGAGCTGTTGCCGCTGCTCGACCGTGTCGATACATCGGCGCTCCTGCAGGATCAGGAGCGACTGTGACATCGATCCTGACCATTGGCGCCGCATGGCTGCTGGGCTTGGCCGCCAGCGGTCATTGCGTGCTGATGTGCGGTGGTATTTCGACCGCCCTGGGGGTGGCTACCTCAAGAAATCTCGAGGGGAAGCTTCGAATGAATTTGTTGATCGCCTACCAGGCCGGTCGAACTGTCTCCTACAGCATTGCCGGGCTTCTGCTGGGAGGAGCGCTCGGCGGCGTTGTCAGCCTGCTCAATGTCAACGAGGTGCGCCTCGCGCTTCGCGCGCTGAGTGCGGCTGCCCTGTTCCTGGCGGCGTTCGCGGTCCTCCGTCGCCGGCCGGTGCCGGGGGTAGGGATGGGCGCACGTCTGTGGATCCGGCTCGCTCCTCTGGGACGAAAGCTGCTGCCGGTTCGCACGCTGCCGCGGGCGCTGGCGTTCGGCATGATCTGGGGTTGGATGCCTTGCGGCGCGGTGTATATGGTCTTGATCATGGCGACTCTGCAGTCCGATGCGCTGCGTGCTGCCGCCATCATGGCGGCCTTCGGGGTCGGTACCGCCCCGGCGATGCTCGCAATGACCGTGGGGGGGCAACGGTTTTTAGGCCTGGCGGGCGGTGCCGC